>JBPOIX010000037.1:0-10175 GCA_052034175.1 Actinomycetota bacterium | reverse complement strand
GTCCAGACCGAGAACAGCGGCGGCCTCCCGGCGCGTGGCAGCACCACTGTCTGCTGGACGACGGCCATCCCGTGGTCGGCCGCGGCCCTGAACGTGCGGTGGGCGGCGTCGGCGTCGCCGCAGACCACCATCCATCCGTGCGGCGCCAGCAGGCGCGCGCCGGTGGCGATGTAGGCCTCCACGCCACCGCGGTACTCGATGCGCGCGTAGGCGCGCTGGGTGTCCAGCGCATCCGTGGCGGTGGTGAGGGGGAAGTACGGCGGCGTGCCGGTGATCAGGTCGAAGCCTGCGCCGAGGCGGCGGACCACTTCGGGATCGCGCAGATCGCCGTGGTGCACCTCGACCCTGCCCCCGAGCGCGTTGTGCGCCACATTGCGCTGCAGCAGGGCGAAGGACACGGCTTGGGCTTCCACGCCCACCAGCCGTGCCTCGGGCAGGCACCACGCGAGGTGGAGGAGAACGGAACCGAGCCCGCACCCGAGGTCCAGCACGGTGGCGGGGGAGGGGAAGGCCTGCATCGCCACGAACGCGGTGACCATGTCGTCCGAGGAGAAGCGGTGGCCGTCGCGCCGCTGGAAGACCTGCACCCCGGCAGTGAGGGCATCGAGGGTCAGCGGTTCGCCGGCGAGCGGGTCCAGGGTAAGCGGTTCGGGGGCGAGCGGTTCGGAGGTCGGCAAGTCTGCGGCGGCGGGTTCGATGGGCACGATCCGTCGAACACTACGGTGCGATCCGTGCAGGCACTCGTCTTCCACGGCCCGCGGGACATCCGTCACGAGACGTACCCGGACCCTTCGCTCACCATCGACAATGCCGTCATCCTCAAAGTCGAGGCGGCGTCGATCTGCGGCTCCGATCTGCACATCTACCACGGCGACCGCATCGGCACGACCGACTACTCGCAACCCCAGCACGAGTTCTGCGTGGGGCACGAGTTCATCGGCGAGGTGGTGGCTGCCGGGCCCGACGTGCACCTCGTGGGTGTCGGCGACCGTGTGCTGGCCGCCGGCGGGAGCGGCTGTGGAGTGTGCGTGGCGTGCCGGGCGCGAACCGGCCGGTGCGCGAAGGCCAATGCGTTCGGGCTGAGCACCGAACTGCAGGGTGGCCAGGCGGAGTTCGTGCAGGTGCCGAACGCGGACGTCACGGTGCGCCGCATACCGGACGGAGTGACGGCCGAGCAGGCGTTGCTGCTCACCGATGCGCTGGCCACCGCGCACTTCGGAATCGGCCGTGCGGACATCGCCCCTGGCGACACCGTGGCGGTGGTGGGCCTCGGCCCGATCGGCCTCCTGAGCGTCGAGTTGGCCTACCTCCGAGGTGCTGCACAGGTGATCGCCATCGACCCCGTCGGTGCACGCCGGGAACATGCCGCCGGGCTGGGCGCCACGCCGTTGGCGCCCGGCCCCGATGCCCGGGGAGCGGTGCGCGCGCTCACCGGTGGGCGCATGGTGGACAGGGTGTTCGAGGCGTCCGGTGCGGCTGCCGCAGTGGGTGCCGTGCCTGGCCTGCTGCGGCACGGCGGCACGGCCTCGTTCATCGGCCTTCCGCAGGGGGACACCGCGCTCCCGATGCGGCAGCTGATCTATCGCAACGCCACGGTGCGGGCCGGTGTCGCCCCGGTGACGGAGATGTGGGACGAGCTGTTCCCGCTGGTGCAGCGGGGCCGTGTGAAGGGCGACGGGCTGTTCTCGCATCGCTACCCACTCGCAGACGGGGCCGAGGGCTACCGGGTGTTCGACGCCCGCGAGGCCGGTGTGCTCAAGGTGCTGTTCCAGGTGAGCTGAAGGTCAGGCGCAGTCGGCGCACACGCCGAGCACGTCCAGCCGGTGGCCGGCGGCCCGAAAGCCCGTGCCCTCCACCGCTGCCACCAGCACGGCGTCGAGCATGGACTCCGCCTCGGCTGGCGCCACGAAGTCGTCCACCCTCCCGCACGTGGTGCACACGAGATGGTGATGATGGCCGATGAGGTGGTCGGCCAGCTCGAAGCGGGCCCGGTCGTCGTTGCCCTGCACACGTTGCACGACCCCCATCTCCTCCAGCACCGCCAGGTTGCGATAGACGGAGCTCTGGGTGAGCTTGGGTTTGGCGTCCAGCAGTTCGTAGATCGTGACGGGCCGGGCCAGCGCCGCCAGCAGCTCGACGAGCTCCCGCCGACCCGTGGTGTACATCTGGTCCGCCTCGCGCAGGCGGGCTGCGGCTGCGGCGTGCAGCGCATCCACGTCTCGCAAGGCCGGCATGGGGGCCAGGTTACCCGTCAGGCCGATCGTGGCCGGTTCCCTGTCGTGAACCAAACCTGGAACGGTGGGGCGTCGTGTCCATGTCTGTCAGCCACCACGAGAGGACAGCGATGCGCATCACATGTGACACCGAGGAACCCATGCGACCCACGCGGCGAGCGAGGGTGTGCCTGTCGGCAGGGCTTGCGGCCGCAGTCGGCGCAGCTGTCGGGGTGATGGCGTTTTCCGGTGCGCCGGCGAGCGCCGCCACCCCGCTCGTCGTCGGCGCCGCGACCGCGGAGGAGGGCGCGGTCTACTCGCTGACGCTGGGAAGCACCGACCCCACCGACCCGATGTACTTCAGCATCGATTGGGGCGACGGCACCATCTCGGTCGCGGTGCTGCGCCCGTCGGGCACGTACACCCATGTGTTCGCCGACGACCCGGACGGCCCGTCGAACGCTGTCATTCGCACGGTGACGGTGGGGGCTTTCGACTCCGCCGGCGGCACCCTGATCCAGGTCCCGGTGTTGGTGACCAACGCAGAGCCGCGCGCGTCGCTCACCGGCGCGGCCACGGCGTCCGTCGGCAGCCCGTACACGGTGGCCGTCGGCCCGATCGTTGACCCGGGTCGGGACACCGTGGTGAGCCGTGTCCTGCACTGGGGAGACGGCACGAGCCAGCCCGTGGGAGGTTCCGGCGAGTTCACCCACACCTACTCGGCCGCGGGGCCGATGGCGGTTTCGTTGGAGGTGACGGACGAGGACGGCACCTTCACCGCAGGTCGGCTTGCGATGAACAGCGTCGTGGTGGCCCCGACCGCGCCGACGGCGCTTGCCGCAGTGGCCGTGAACCGCTCCAGCGTGCAGCTGACATGGGTGAACACGACCACCACTGCAACCACAGTGGAGATCGAACGCTGCAAGGGGGCGACCTGCACACGCTTCGTCCGGGTGAAGGTGCTCCCGGGCACCTCGGTGTCGTTCGTCGACAGCGGGTTGTCGGGGCGGACCACGTACTCCTACCGGGTCCGGGCACGCAACGCTGCGGGAACCTCGCCCTACACCGCGACGGCGCGCGTGACCACGCCGCGCTGACGGGCTTCGTGCCTCGCTGCACGCGCCATAGGGTGACGCCGTGCGTGTCGAGGACTTCACCATCGCCATCCCTCAGGAGTCGCTGGACGACCTGCAACACCGCCTGCGGAACACGCGCTGGCCGGCCGGCCTGGCGGACGACGGGTGGCGCTTCGGCACCGACACGGGCTACCTGCGCGGCCTCGTGGACCACTGGCAGCACGAGTACGACTGGCGGGCGCACGAGCGGGCGATGAACGCCTGGCCACACTTCCGCGCCCAGGTGCCGGGGCCCGACGGTGTGGAGATCCCGATCCACTTCGTGCACGCCCGCGGCAAGGGGCCGAACCCGCTCCCGCTGGTGGTGACGCACGGCTGGCCCTGGACGTTCTGGGATCTCAAGGATGTCATCGGGCCGCTCACCGACCCCGCCGCCTACGGAGGCGACCCTGCGGACTCCTTCGACGTGGTCGTCCCTTCGTTGCCCGGCTACTGCTTCTCCACCCCGCTGCCCGTGCCGTTCCTGACCACGGCACAGGTGGCGGACCTGTGGGTCGAACTGATGCACGGCCTCGGCTACGGCGTCGACGGCGGGCGCTTCTGCGCCCAGGGAGGCGACTGGGGCGCCATCGTCACCATCGAGATGGGGCATGCCCATGCCGCCGCCCTGCACGGGATCGCCGTCACCATGCCCTCCTTTCCCGGGGCAAGTCGCGGCCCGCACGCCGCCGAGGACCTGCTGCCCGGGGAGGAGGGCTACGCCGACCTCACGGCCCGCCGGGTGAAGACCGCGGCCAGCCATGTGGCGGTGATGGGCACCGACCCGAACACCCTGGCGCACGCGCTGCACGACTCGCCCGTAGGGCTGTTGTCGTGGTTGGTGGAGCGACGCCGGGCCTGGAGCGACTGCGAACAGGCGGACGGCACGCGGGACATCGAGCAGCGGTTCTCCAAGGACGACCTGTGCACGCTGGCGTCGCTGTACTGGCACACCGGCTGCTTCTGGTCCACCGAGCGGATGTACTACGGGCGGGTGAACGTGCCCTGGCGCCCCCGCCACGACCGCACGCCCACCGTGGAGGCACCGACCGCGATGGCTGTGTTTCCGGGCGACCTGATCTTCGTGCCGCGCCGCGTGGCGGAGCGAGTGGCGAACATCCAGCGGTGGGAACGCATGCCGAGCGGTGGGCACTTCGCCCCTGCGGAGGAGCCGCACCTCGTGGTCCACGAGGTGCGCGAGTTCTTCCGCCAGTTCCGCTGACGCGGTGTGGGATCAGCGCGCAGCCCGGTTGCCCTGCCGGCGCCCGGGTGCTGGCTGCTGCAGTGCAGCAACAAGCGTCTGCACCGCGGGGTGCACGGTGCCGCCGCGGCGGGTGACGGCGCTGATCGTTCGTGTCAGCAGGGGCTCGGCCATCGCTCGCGTCAGCCGTTGGGGGCCGTGTTCGGCCTGCGCCGTAGGGAGCACCGTCCACCCGAGGCCCTGGCGCACCATCTCGCACAGCACCTCGGGCAGATGCGACTCCATCTCCACGTCCAGCGGTGCGCCAATCGCCCGCAGCCGCCGGTCGATGGCGGTGCGGGTGCGTGAGTCCGAGGGGAACAGCAACCACGGGCCCCACTCCGCCGGGGGTGGCACCGCAGGGGTGAGGGCTGCAGGAGGGGCATACACGGCCAACTCGTCGCGCAGCAGAGGGGTGGTCTGGAAGCGGCCGATACCTTCGGGGTCGACACAGATCGCCACATCCAACTCGCTGCGTTCCAGCCGCTCGAGCAGGTCGCCGGTGGGCGCCACGGTGAACCCGACGGCCAGGGTGGGGTTGGCGCTGCGGAAGCGGCGCACGGCATCGCGGAAGTGGTGCACCGCGGCGATGTCGATCATGCCGACGCGCAGCCGGCCGACCTTGCCGCTGCCCACCAACTGCAGCCAGCGGGTCAGCTCGTCGAGGTCGGCCAGGATGCGCTCGGCGTGCTCCACCACCGTCGCCGTGTACTCCTGGGGGACGCGCCGACGACCTTCGGCGGCGAACAGGGGAACACCCAACCGTCGTTCGAGCTCGGCGATTCCCTGCGACAACGCCGATGGCGAGACCCCGAGCGAGGTGGCTGCCTCGGCCCACGTGCGGTGGCGGCTGATGGCCACCAGGTACGCCAGCTGCGCGGTGGACAGGTTGGTGGGCAGGTTCGAGGGGTGGCCGGCGGGCTCCGTCATATTGTGAAGTATTGCTGAACTACTTCCGTGTCAGGCGGCGGATTGCTGCGCACCTGGATCACCGCGCCGACGGTGCCCACCGTCACTGGTTCGGGAGCCTTGGCCAGCTCCACCGGGTCGATGTCCAACACCGTGTACCGCAGCCCCAGCGCCTCGATCGTGGCCGGCGGCAGGAGGGGGTTGGCACCGCCGCCGACGTCGGCGATGCGGCATCCGGGCATGGCCTCGGCGAGCGCGACGACCAGGTCGTGGAACTGCTCCGCAAGTCGTTCGGTGACCCGGTAGCTGACGCCGGCCGGCGGACTCGTCGAACCCATGCGTCCACGGTAGCGAGCCTTCCGGCCCGGCCTGGTTACATGGGCCGATGAGCGAGTTCGTCGAGGTGGCCGTGCGGGGTGCGGCGGCGGTCGTCACCCTGCAACGCCCGGAGGTGCTGAACGCCTTCCACGGGCCGATGCTGGCGCAGCTGGAAGCGGCGGTCCGCGTGGCTGCGGCCGACCCCGCGGTGGTGGGCATCGTGATCACCGGTGCCGGGAGAGGTTTCTGTGCCGGGCTGGACGCAGCGGCCTTGGCCGCCACGGCCGAGGCGGGGAGCGGAAGCCGCCGCGAGCCGCACCAGGACGAGTTGGCCGGCCTGTTCAGCTATCTCCTGCAGGTGCCGAAGCCGGTGATCGCCGCGGTGAACGGTGTGGCCGCCGGCGGTGGGTTCGTGCTCGTGGCCAAGTGCGACCTGCGCTTCGCCTCCACGGCAGCCGCGTTCACCACCGTGTTCTCCAAGCGTGGTCTGATCGCCGAGCATGGCCTGTCGTGGCTGACCCCGCGGCAGGTGGGCATCGGCGACGCGTTGGACCTTCTGTGGTCGTCGCGCAAGATCGATGCCGCCGAGGCGCTGCGAATCGGCCTGGTGCAGCGGGTGGTCGAGCCGGGCTCGCTGGTGGACGACGCCGTCGCCTACGTGAACGAGTTGGCCGCCACGGTGTCGCCCAATTCGCTCGCGGTCACCAAGCGGCTGGCGTACGCCCACCTCGGCGCCGACATGCGGTCAGCGTTCGCCGAAGCGGATGTGGCCACTTACGAGGCCCTCGACCACCCCGACGTCAAGGAGGGTGTGGCGTCGTTCGTGGAGCGCCGCCCGCCCCTGTTCGTCCGGCTCGGCGGTGCCTGAGCAGCGACCAGTCGCGACGGCGACGATCACCCCGAGGACGGCAATGACCAGCCGCGGGACCAGCGCCTTCTTGAAACCGATGCGCCGTGCGCGGCGCTGCTGATCCGGCGTCTGGTGCCAGTTGACGATGCCCTGCTCGGCCATGCGGGCGCCGTAGGCGCGCTCCTCCGGCGTCGACGGTTGCAGCCACTTCCCGCTCATCGGCGCCGCCGCGGGCGACGGCGCCTGGCGGGCTGCCGCGCGCAGGGCTTCCGTGCGGAGGCTGCGGTCGTAGGCGGCCCGGGTGGCAGGGTCGCGCAGCACCTCGTAGGCCTCGAAGAGAACCTGGAACATCACCGCATCACCACCGTGGTCGGGGTGCACCACCTTGGCGAGATCGCGGAAGGCGTCGTCGATTTCGTCATCGGTGCTGTCCGCCGGGACGCCGAGCACGTCGTAGTGGGTGTCCACGGATGGCGATCATTGCACCCGCGCCCCTCCGCTCGTCGAATGGGTCCGACGGTGTGCCACGATGCCGCGGACCGACGCAAGCAGGGGGCATGCCGTGAGTGTGGACGACACCGAGGTCGAACTGGACGTGGTGCGGGAGCGCTACCGCCGTGAACGGGACAAGCGGCTGCGGCCCGACGGGGCGGACCAGTATCTGGACCTCAGCGGGTCGCTGGCACACTTCGCCGAGGACGACCCGTATGTGGCGCCCGGGTTCACCCGCGAGGCCCTGACCGACGAGTTCGATGTGGCGATCATCGGTGGTGGCTTCAGCGGCATCCTCGCCGCAGCGCGGTTGCAGGAGCAGGGTGTGCAGTCGTTCCGCATCATCGAGGCCGGCGGGGACTTCGGGGGCACGTGGTACTGGAACCGCTACCCCGGTGCCCAGTGCGACACGGACGCCTACTGCTATCTGCCGCTGTTGGAGGAACTGGGCTACATGCCCAAGGAGAAGTACGCCTACGCCGACGAGATCTTCCAGCACTCGCAGCGGGTGGGGGAGCACTTCAGGCTGTACGAACGCACCCTGTTCCAGACTCGCGTGCGTGGCATGCGGTGGGACGACGGCCTGGGGCGGTGGCGGTTGTCCACCAACCGCGGGGACGACCTGCGGCCTCGGTTCGTGATCATGGCCTTGGGCACCACCACCCGGCCGAAGCTGCCGGGCATCCCGGGCGTGGAGGAGTTCCAGGGCGTGTCGTTCCACACCAGCCGGTGGGACTACGGGTTCACCGGTGGCGACGCGATGGGTGGCATGACGAACCTGGCGGACAAGCGGGTGGCCATCATCGGCACGGGTGCCACGGCCATCCAGGTGGTGCCGAAGGTGGCCGAGTTCGCCCAACAGTTGTACGTGTTCCAACGCACCCCGTCCACGGTCGGGTTGCGCCGCAACCGGCCCACCGACCCGGAGTGGTTCGCCTCGCTCCAGCCCGGCTGGCAGAAGGAACGGCGGGACAACTTCGCCGCCTGGAGCGACGGCAAGCGCCCCGACGCGGACCTTGTGGACGACTCGTGGACGGAGATCTTCCGCGCCATCTCGTCACCCAAGGGCTCGGACCGGCCGACCACTCCGGAGGAACGCAACCGGGTGGTGGAGCTGCAGGACTTCCGGCTGATGGAGATGCTGCGGCGGCGTGTGGACGAGACAGTGCACGACCCCGCGGTGGCCGAGGCGTTGAAGCCGTACTACCGGGTGATGTGCAAGCGGCCGACGTTCAACGACGAGTACCTGGCGGCGTTCAACCGGCCGAACGTGACGCTGGTGGACGTGAGCCAGACGAAGGGCGTGGAGCGGGTGACGCCACGTGGGGTGGTGGCCAACGGTGTGGAGTACGAGGTCGACCTGATCGTCTACGCCTCCGGGTTCCAGATCACCTCGGACTTCCGCCTGCGTCTCGGGGTGGACGTCGTCGGCCGCGACGGGCTGTCGTTGTACGACTACTGGGGCACCGGGCAGAAGACGCTGCACGGCTTCATGAGCCGCGGCTTTCCGAACTGGTGCTACATCGGCGTCTCGCAGAACGCGTTCAGCTTGAACATGACCTCGATGTTCGACGAGCAGGCCAAGCACATCTCGTACATCATCGGCGAGACGATGCGCCGCGGCGTGGCCACGGTGGAGCCCGGTCAGGCTGCGCAGGACGAATGGGTGGAGATCATCCGCAGCCTGCAGACCGGTGGTGGCAGCTTCCTGGCCGACTGCACGCCCGGGTACTACAACAACGAGGGCAACCGGGCGGAGAGCCAGTTCCTCGGCGCGTACACGCCCGGCCTGCGCCGCTTCACCCGGCTGATGGAGGAGTGGAGGGCCACCGGCGAGCTGCAGGGCCTAGAGCTGCAGGGCTCGATGCCGAAATAGCGCGTTACGGCCCGGCGGCGGGCGGGGTTGGGTGCGGTTCACGTGAACCGCATGGTGACGTGACTTCGGCCCCGGCCATCGTGTTGCCCGCCCGTGCCGGTGCCCCGGTGAGGGCATCGGGGTGGTGCTGCTCCAGCCACGCGGACAGCCACGGGTCGTGCCACGGGGTCTGCGAGAACAGCGTCATCAACGTCCAGTCCAGATCCAGGCGGTCGCCCACCCAATGGCAGCGGCCGTCGTCGGCGTCGCGGCAGTGCGCGGCGACGGCCGTAGGGTCGCCGGTGTGGACCGGGGGCACACCCAGCAGTACCCGGCCGTTGGGCAATATGAACTCGAGGGTGCCGTCCGCCAGGCGCCTGGCGCGCCAGCCGCCCTCGTGGAGCCGGTGATGGTGATAGGCGCAGACGAGCACCAGGTTGTCGGGATCGTTGCTGCCGCCGCGGGCCCGGTGGTGGAGGTGGTGGATGTGACGGCGGGCGCGGTGAGTGCACCCAGGAACCTGGCAGATGCGGTCGCGTTGCTCGATGAACCGCCGCAACCGGCCGCGGACCACGCTGCCGCGGGCGGACACATGGGTGACCCGCCCGTCGTGGCCATGGCTGACGGTCTCCCGGTCGGCATCGCAGCACATGCGCTCCGCCGTGGCGTCGCTGACGCCGACCACCATGCCGTCCGCTGGGCCTTCGGAGTGTGCCTCCTGCTGCTCGGGGCCGACGTGCAGGTGAATGAGGTAGCTGGGCTGCTGCGCGGCGGCCGTTCCGGGAGCCCCACTGCCCGGCGGGGCGTCTTCACCACCAGCAGCAGCACCACCACCACCACCACAACCACCACCACCACCACCACCACAACAACCACCACCACCACCAGCGGCGACGCCTGCCAGGGCCACCAGGCCGTCCGCCCGCCGGGCGGACGCTGTGGGGCGCTCGCCATCGTCGTTCGGCCCGGCGGGTGGAGCGTAGGCGTCGATGGCTGCAACGACCTCCATCCCCAACGGTGCGGGCAGGGTGACCGTGATGGTGACCGTACGGTCGCTGTTGCTGGTGACGTGGAGGCCTCGCCGGGCCCACTGCGCAGCGTCCGAAGCCTCATGGCCGGGCAGGAGAGCTCGCCGATAGGCGGCGACGATGCGCTCCACCTGGGACGAGGTGCTGGCGAGGTC
>JBPOIX010000406.1:0-5313 GCA_052034175.1 Actinomycetota bacterium | reverse complement strand
AGCAGTACGAGATGCTCGGCGCGCAACGGGTGCTGGACTGGTCGGTGAGCGTCGCCCGGGCGGCCGGGCAGGGTGTGGTGGTGGTGCTGCCCGCGGCCGATGCCGCCCGCGAGGGTGCCGTCGCCGGCGGTTCCAGCCGCAGCGAGAGCGTGCGCAACGGGCTGGCCGCGGTGCCGCCCGAGGCGACGATCGTCTGCGTGCACGACGGTGCCCGTCCCTTCGCTTCGGCCGAGCTGTACCAGCGAGTCGTGGCCGCGGTGGCGGACGGCGCGGACGGGGCCATTCCCGGGTTGGCCGTCACGGACACGGTGAAGCAGGTGGCCGCCGACGGACGGGTGGTGGCCACACCCGAGCGTGCCGGGCTGCGGGCCGTGCAGACGCCGCAGGCGTTCCGCGCCTCGGTGTTGCGGGCCGCCCACGCCGCCGCAGGAGCAGCCGGGGCCGCGGCCACCGATGATGCGGCACTCGTGGAAGCCGCCGGGGGCACCGTGGTGGTCGTGGCGGGCGAGGCCGAGAATCGCAAGATCACCGACCCGGCGGACCTGGAGTGGGCCCGCCGCCGAGTGGGAGGGGCCAACGCCGTGGATGCACCGCAGATCCGTGTCGGGCAGGGGTTCGACATCCACCGCTTCAGCGACGACCCTGCGCGCCCGCTGGTGCTCGGTGGCGTGGTGTTCGAGGGCACGCCCGGCCTGCACGGCCACAGCGACGCTGACGCAGTGGCCCACGCCGTCACCGACGCCCTGCTCGGCGCGGCCGGCCTCGGCGACATCGGCCAGCACTTCCCGGACACCGACCCGCAGTGGAAGGGCGCGGACTCGCTGGAGTTGCTGCGCGCCGCCGCGGCACTGGTGCGAGCCGACGGGTGGGCGGTGGGGAACGTGGACTGCTCCGTCGTGTGCGAGGCCCCGAAACTGGCACCCCACCGCGACGAGATGCAGCGTCGCCTCACGGCGGCGGCGGGTGGGCCGGTCACCGTCAAGGGCCGCCGTGCCGAAGGCCTGGGCGCGTTGGGCCGGCGCGAGGGCATTGCCGTGTGGGCAAATGCCGTCATCGTCCGGCCGATAGCGTCTGGCTGATGGCACAGCGACAGCGAGGCGGAGCAGGCGGACGGTCGGGCGGCCAGGCCAGGCCGCAAGCACCCCAGCAACGGGGTTCCGCCGGTGGGGCGCGTGGCTCATCGGCCGGCGGTTCTCGCAGCGGTAGCGGTGGCGGCGGTTCCCGCGGTGGCGGAGGCGGTGGCGCCGGTGGAGCGCGCCAGTGGGCGTCCCGTGGTGCGGGGCGTACCGGCGGTGTCAGCCGGCCGGGCGAGCCGAAGAAGGCCAGCGAGAAGACGCTCGGCGGCGAGCAGGTCGAGGGGCGCCAGGCGGTGCGCGAGCTGTTGATCGCCGGCAAGCGCCGGGTGCACGAGATCTGGGTCTCCGGGCGGACGGACGAAGCGCCGCTGGAGGAGAACGAGGTCGTCGGCGACATCATCGACATCGCGCGCACGATGCGGGTGCCGGTCACACAGGTGGCTCGCAAGCGGCTGGACATGCAGGCCCGTAGTGAGGCGCCGCAGGGCGTCATCGCTTTCGCCGCCCCGCTGCCCGAGACCGAACTGGCCGAGCTGCTGAAGCGCCGTGCGTCCACCAAGCCGTTCCTCGTGGCGGTGGACGGGGTCACCGACCCGGGCAACCTCGGCGCGTTGCTGCGTTGCTGCGACGGCGCGGGTGTGCAGGGCGTCATCATCCCCAAGCACCGCGCGGTGCACATCACGCCCACCGCCGCGAAGTCCGCTGCGGGCGCGGCGGAGCATGTGCCGATGGCCTTGGTGGGTGGTCTCCCGGCCGCGTTGGCGCGGGTGAAGGATGCCGGCATCTGGGTGGTCGGGCTGGACGACGAAGCGGATCGCAGCCTGTTCGAGATCACCGACCTCGCCATCGACGGCATTTGCCTGGTGCTCGGCGCGGAAGGCGCCGGCCTGTCGCGCCTGGTGCGCGAGCGCTGCGACATGATCGTCAGCATCCCCATGCGCGGCCGGCTGAGCTCGCTCAACGTCAGCGCTGCTGGCGCACTTGCGGTGTATGAAGTCGCGCGCCACCGCGTGAAGTGAGCCGCCTGCTCGACGCCATCGTGCCGCCGCGGCTGGGGCGGGACTTCCGCAACCTGCTGGCGTCGTCCTGGGTCAGCAACATCGGTGACGGCATCTCCCTGGCTGCCGGGCCGCTGCTCGTGGCGTCGGAGACCAGCGACCCGGTGCTGGTGGCGCTGGCTGCCTTGCTGCAGCGGCTGCCGTGGGTGCTGTTCGGCCTGTATGCGGGCGTGCTGGCCGACCGTGTGGACCGGCGCCGCCTGGTGGCGTTCGTGGACTTCGGCCGCGCCGCCGTGCTGGTGGTGTTGGCGGCCACGATCGTCACCAATGCCGTCAACGTGGGTGTGGTGTTGGCGGCGATGTTCCTGCTCGGCACGGCCGAGGTGTTCGCCGACATCACGTCGTCGACGCTGCTGCCGATGGTGGTCGCCGCGGACGACTTGGGTGTGGCCAACGCGCGGCTGATGGCCGGGCCGATGGTGATCAACCAGCTCATCGGCCCGCCGCTCGGCGCGGCCCTGTTCGCCATGGCGCGCGCTGCGGCGTTCTCGGTGCAGGCGGTGGCGGTGGCGTTGGGCGCGGCGTTCATCGCCCGCATGGCGGCCACCCGGCCGGAGCGCCACGACGCCGACGCGCCGGTGCGCCAGCAGATCCGCCAGGGCCTGAGCTGGCTGTGGCACCACCGCCCGATGCGCACCCTGGCCCTCACGATCCTCACGTTCAACATCACGTTCGGTGCGGCGTGGGCCGTGTTGGTGCTGCTGGCCGAGCAGCGGTTGGGGCTCGGCCCGGTGGGGTTCGGCCTGCTGTCTGCCGCCAGTGCCGTGGGCGGGCTGTTGGGTACCGCGGTCTACGGCCGGCTGGAACGCCGCCTCGGCGCGGCGAACATCATGCGCGGCGGGCTGATGATCGAGACGCTCACCCATCTGACGCTGGCGCTCACCACCGTGCCGTTGGTGGCCGGAGCGATCCTGTTCGTGTTCGGGGTGCACACCGCGGCGTGGGGCGCCACCAGCAATGCCATCCGCCACCGCGCCGTGCCGACCGAACTACAAGGCCGTGTCGGCAGCATCTACTTCCTCGGGATGATGGGCAGCCTGGTGGTCGGCAACGCCATCGGGGGCCTGCTGGCCCGCCAGTGGGGCATCACGTCGCCGTTCTGGTTCGCCTTCGCCGGCTCGGCGCTGATCCTGCTGCTGATCTGGCGCGAGTTGGGTCACATCGCCCGGCCTGCCAGCGACGCTACGGCAACAGGCTGACCAGAAAACCGAGGCCGGTGGAGAGCCACACGTTCGTGCCGTCGAACACCACGCCATGACTGTTGCTCTGCGTCGGCACGGCGAGCACGGCGTTGGTTGCCGGATGCACCCTCACCACGTTGGTCAGACTGTTGCTGACCCAGAGGTGTGTGCCATCGAACGCGATGTGTTCCGGGGTCAACCCGATGCCGGTGACGGTGGTCGCCGAAGCGGCTCCCGGGGCGATCTTGGACAGTGAGTTGCCGGAGCGGTTCGCCACCCAGACGTTGGTGCCGTCGAAGGCCACGCCAACGGGGCCGGAGCCGACGGCGATCGTGCCGGTGACCGTGGCCGTGGCGACCGCCACCTTGGAGACGGTGTTGCCGAGGGTGTTGCCGACCCACAGGTGGGTGCCGTCGAAGGCCACCCCCATCGGGCCGTCGCCGACGGGCACAGTGGCCAGCACGGTGTCGCCGACAGGGTCGAGTTGGGAGACGGTGTCGGAGCCCTTGTTCGCCACCCACACGGACGTGCCGTCGAAGGCCACACCGACCGGTGTGGTCCCCACCGTCACCGTGTCCACCACTGTCGCGGTCGAGGGGTCGATCTTGCTGACATTCGCCGAGCCCGAGTTGGTGACCCACAGATGCGACCCGTCGAACGCCACTCCCTCCGGCGAGGAACCGACGACCACGGTGGCCACGACGGTGCCCGTGGCCCGGTCGATCTGGAGCACCGTGCCGGCCAGATAACTCGCCACCCACAGGTGGGTGCCGTCGAAGGCCGCGCCACGCAGCAGGCCTCCGATGTTCAGCGTGCGCGCAGCACCCGGGTCGTCGTACCACTGCAGCATGGCGATCTGTTCATCGCTGATCCGGTTCGGTGTGCCGGCCGGGCCCTGCGGCCCGGGCGGCCCTGCGGGGCCGGGGTCGCCCTGCGGGCCAGGGTCGCCCTGCGGGCCGGCTGGAATGGCATCGATCAGCTGGTCGACCTCGGCCTCGGTGTAGTAGCGGTCGTCGTGGTGGTGATCGTCGAAGTAGCCGAGCACGTCGACGATCAGGTTGGTCGAGCCGTTCTTGTTGAACACGCTGAACTGGCCGGTCGGCGAGAGCGTTGCCGTGGCCAGGTTCGGGGTGGCCACCGTGTCGGATCCCTTCACGTTGAGGTTGCTGGCGGCCGGCTGGGGCTGATCCGTGGGCCACACCGTGAGATAGGTGGTGGCCGTCGCACCGGCCGGAGCGGTGATGTTCACCATCAGTGCGCCGATGCCCGACGGGAGGGTGCAGTTGCCGTTCGTGCCCCAGGCGGCGACCGTCATCGTCTCGTCGGCGCCGAGCGGAGTGTTGCGGAGCCCGACCTGGGTCGTCGGCCGGGTGTCGAGAAGGCGGCACGGGGTGATGGGCACGAACACGTGGCGGGCACCGCTGTCCACGGTGGCTCGGGCCACGCTGAACCCGCCAGCGCCGGCGGCCACCGCGACCGCGGCGCCGATGGCTGCCCATCGCGACCGCAATGCCCGTGGCCGTGTGTGTCCTGTAGCGGTCATGGGGAGCTCTCCTTCTCGGAACGAGCGACGGTACGCGCATCCGCTGAACGGAAACCTCCGTGCGCGCACGGAACTTCACCGCGTGGGGAGGTCACGCCCGCAGGACCGCCACGCCGACGACCACGATCGCCGCACCGGCGAGCTTGCCCGGGCGGATCTCCTCGCCGAGGAGCATCATGCCGACGAACAGCGAGCCGACTGCCTCGAGGCCGAGACAGACGATGGTCGAGGTCGACACCTCGTTGCGCATCGCCGCCCGGCTCATCAATGCCGCGCCCGCCACGAACAGGGCGGCCAGCGCCACGCTCGGGCCGAGCCGGGAGAACCCGGCCGACGCCCGCATGAACAGGCCGGCGAGCGTGAAGACGGCGGAGGCGGCGACAGCGGCGATCATGCCCGTGGTACGCCCGCGGGACCACCCCGGTTCGCATGGAACCTCCGTGCACGCACGGAAC
>JBPOIX010000212.1:0-12155 GCA_052034175.1 Actinomycetota bacterium | reverse complement strand
ACCCGTTACGACGACGTGGCTGCGGCGCTGCGCGACCCTCGCCTCTCCAGCCACTGGGGCCGCAAGCACGCCGGCCGCCCGCCCGCGGACGACCCGTTCCTGCGCGCCCAGCAGGTGGTGTTCCACTCGTTCAACATGCAGGACCCGCCCGCCCACACGCGCATCCGCACGCTCGTGCAACAGGCCTTCACCCGCGCCGCGGTGGACGAACAGCGAGACCGTGTGCAGCGCCTGGTGGACGAACTGCTGGACGCCGGCGCGGCGCGGGCGGATCGCACGCTGGACCTCGTGACCGAGCTGGCGTTCCCGCTGACGATCACGATCGCCTCGGAGATGATCGGCATCCCGGCCTCCGAGCGCACCCGCTTCCGCGCCAGCTTCGAGGCCACCGAGCGCCTCGGCGACCCGACCGCCACCGCGGAACAACGCCAGGCCGGGCAGGACGCGCTGGTGTGGCAACTCGGGTTCATCGCCGACGTCGTGGCCGCCCGCCGCACCGACCCGCGCCACGACCTCGTCACCGCGCTCGTGCAGGCCGAAGAGGCGGGGGAGACGCTGACCCAGTAGGAGATCCTCGCCGCGCTCCTCACCCTCTACACCGCGGCCGGCACCACCACGGAACGGATGATCTCCAGCGGCATGTTGTTGCTGTTGCAACATCCTGCCCAGTGGGCCGTGTTGTGCGACGCTCCGGCGGCACGCATCAGCGGCGCGTTCACGGAGATCCTCCGCTACCACCATCCGAACCAGCAGACCACCACCAACCGCCTCGCGGTGGAGGACGTGGAGATCCGCGGCGTCACCATCCCCGCCGGCTCCACCGTGCGCGTGGCCCTCGGCGCGGCGAACCGCGACCCGGAGCGCTGGCAGGACCCGGAGCGGTTCGACATCAGCCGGCAGGAACTGGTGTCGCTGGCGTTCGGGCAGGGCATCCACTACTGCATCGGCGCGCCGCTCGCCCGCCTGATGACCACCACGGCCGTTCGCCGTCTGGCGCAACGCTTCCCCGGCCTCCAGTTGGTGGACGGCCCCGGCGACATCCGCCACGACCCGCGCCGCATGGACCGCTACGAAACCGTGCGCGTCCGCCTGGCCTGAGGCCGTCCCTCCGGCCTCGCCCCGTTCGCTAAGGTCCGCCGCGAGACGGGGAGGTCGCGATGGGCACGGTGGGGATACTGGTCGTCCACGGCATCGGCGAGCAGCGGCGCGGTACGACACTGCGCCAGTTCGGCGGCCCCTTCACCCAGTTCGTGCGTGAGGTCAGCTCCAACAACGGGGGTGCGATCGAGGTGGCGATCGACCCGTTGGCCGCCGCAGACGAACCGGCCCAGGTCACCCTCCGGCTGCTCGGCGGGGACACGCCCTGTTCAGTGCTGGTCGCGGAGTCGCGGTGGTCGGAGACGTTCCAGCCCGCATCCTTCGGCGGCATCGTCGGTTGGTTGTTGCGTCACGGCCTGCGCACGATCGGGGTCGTGGGCGCCGAGGCGTGGCGCGGCCTCCGCAATGGCAAAGACAGCATGTCCATCATCGAGGACAACCTGCGCTCGTTCGCCGACCGGCACGGGCTGCCCGGGTGGCTGTTGCGACGGCTGATGGCAATGGTGTCGCGCGTGCTGCGCATCGGGCGCGTGTTCCTCAATGTCACCGCTGGTCTGGTGCTGCTGGCCCTTGTGGTGCTCTCCGGCCTCCTGCCGTTCCTGTTGGCACTCCTGGTGGTGGGCCGGTGGTGGAAGAAGACCCGGGGCCTCGCCGAGTCCGTCCGCACCGGGCTGGCCGCCTCGCTGGGCGACGCCTACACCTTCATCCACCGGCCGATCGACAGGGCGGCGATGATCGCCCAGGTCCGCCGGGACACGGAGTGGATGGCGGGGCGGGTGGACTCCGTGGTGGTCGTGGCGCACTCGCTGGGTGCGGCGATCACCGTCGAGGCGCTCACGTCGCCGGCACATCGGGCGAAGGTCTCCACGGTGTACCTCCTCGGAAACGCGCTCGCCGCCACCGGCGTGGCCCGCCGGCCGAAGTGGCATCGGCCGGCCCGATTCGACGCCTCGGTGCTCGGCGGCGTGGAGGTGATCGACCTCTCGACGGCGCAGGACCCCGTGACCCTCGGCGGGCTCCGCGCCGAAGGCCGGTACAGCCGCCCGCGTGTGGACAACCAGCACTCCCTGCTGCGTGACCACACGTCGTACTTCACCAACACCGAGCAGGTGCTGGCCCCCATCGCCGCCGATGTGCTGACGCGGGCGGGCTACGACACCAGCGGCCTGGCCGCACGCCTCACCCCGGCTTGGAGAATCCGCGCCAGCCGCAAGAACGTGGAGACGACCGCCACGGTGGCCGCGCTCCTGGCGTTCGGCGCCGTCATGCTCGGCTCGACGGCGCCGTGGCTGCGCTCGGTCGGCCGCTGGTGCTACGACCTCGTCGGTGGCTTCCTGGGTGTGCTGCCGGACAACGTGGAAGGGCGCCTTCGCACCTACCTCGAGGGTGGCAACGGTCGCCTGTTGTTCGGATCGCTTGCGGTGGGAGCGGTGTGCATCGCCGTCGGTGCGACCCTGCTGTCGTGGGCCGAGGGCAGCCAGGACCGTCGCGTCGCCGCGCGCCTCGCCATGAAGGCGGGGCGGCTTCATCGCACCAGCCTGGTCACGAAGGCGTCGGTAGCACTCGCCGCAGCCGGGGCCGCGTGGGTGGTGCAGATCCTCCGCCGGCACGCCGACGCGCCGGTCACCCACCCGAGCACCGCAGCCGTGTGGCTGGCCTCCGGCGCGCTGCTGCTGGCGCTCGTCACCGTCGTGCTCTACGAGGTCTCGATGCGGGTCAGCGATGTCGGTAGCGATCCCGCCAAGCTTCCGCGGCTGCTTCTCCTGTTGCGCCTGGAGCCGCGCGATATGGGTGATCTGCCACGATCTGCCAACCTGAGGTGATGCGACAGCACGCGTCCTCCGGCTCACCCCTCGAACCGATCATCGGCTTCTCCCGCGCAGTGCGCACCGGGCCCGTGGTGGTGGTGGCCGGCACGGCACCGATCGCCGCGGAGGGCGGCACCGCCGGCGTGGGCGATGTGGCGGCGCAGACGCGGCGCTGCTTCGACATCGCCATCGCCGCGCTGGCGCAGGTGGGTGCGGGGCCGCAGCACGTCACCCGCACGCGCATGATGCTCACCGACATCACCCGCTGGCGCGAGAGCGCCGACGTGCACGGCGAGTACTTCCGCGACGTGCGCCCGGCCTGCACGTTCGTCGAGGTGAAGGGCTTCATCGACCCCGACTGGCTCGTCGAGGTGGAGATCGACGCCTACGTGCCCGAGGCCTGACCCGCACGGCGTACGCTCGCCAGATGGGCAGCAAGCAGGCACGAGTCACCACCACGATCAACCGCTCGGCGGCGGACGTGTGGGCCGCCGTCGCCGACATCACGCGCATGGGCGAGTGGAGCCCGGAGTGCACGGCCGGCCGTTGGGTGGGCGGCGCCACCGGCCCCGCCGTCGGCGCCCGCTTCGAGGGGGACAACGAGGCCCGCGTGATGGGCCGGGTCGTGAAGCGTTGGACCACCACGAGCGAGGTGACCGCGTGCGAGCCCGGCTCCGTGTTCGAGTTCGTGGCCGAAGGCCTCACCACCTGGCGCTACGAGTTCCGTGAGGTGAACGGTGCGGGCGGCGAACCGGTCACGTCCGTCAGCGAGGCGTTCACCTACCAGGCGAAGGGCTTGCAGGGCTTCATCTACGAGGGCCTGATGCGCCGCTCGTCGATGATGCGCAAGGGCATGGAGCGCACCCTCGCCCGCGTGAAGACCGCGCTGGAGCAGGGCGCCGGCCTGGCGTGAACCCCACGGCGGCTGCGCTCGTGGCCCACTACGGCATGCAGCCGCTGCCGGTGGAGGGCACCTGGTTCGTCAGCACCTGGCGCAGCGACCCGGCGCAGGACCTGCCCGGCAGCACACCCGTGGGCACGGCGATGATCGGTCTCTACACGGCGGACCCGCCGAGCCACAGCCGCTTCCACCGCCTCACCCACGACGAGGTGTGGCACTTCTACGGCGGGGACCCGATCCGCCTCGTGATGCTCCACCCCGATGGGCGCGACGAGGAGGTGACGCTCGGCCCCGACCCGCTGGCCGGCCAGGCCGTGCAGCACGTGATCCCCGCAGGTGTGTGGCAGGCGGGCGAGCTGGCTGCCGGCGGCGAGTGGGCGCTGTTCGGGTGCACGATGGCCCCCGGCTTCACCGGCACCTGCTTCGAGGGCGGCCCGGCCGCGGCGCTCCTCGCTCGCTGGCCGGCGCGGGCGGAGGACATCACCCGCCTCGCCCTCCCCGACGACCACTCGACGCGGATGCCCGACGGCTTCGCCACGTAGCCTGCGGCCATGAGCGAGAACCTGCGCTGGTACACCAAGGCCGTCTACTCGATGGACCATGTGGTCCGCACCGTTCCCGCGGACGCGTGGGGCAACCCGTCGCCGTGCGAAGGGTGGACGGCGCGCCATGTGCTCGGCCACGTCATCGCCATCCAGCGCTACATGCTGGCCGGGGTGCGCGGCGAGGCATTCGACCCGGCGGTGGTGTTCACCGACCCCCACCTGTCCGCCGGCGACGACCCGGCCGCTGCGTGGGCCGAGGTGCGCGACGCGATGTTCGAGGCGCTGGACCAGCCGGGTGCGCTGCAACGGCTGGTGCCGTTCTTCGGTGGCGATGCTCCGGTGGACGAACGCATCGGCTTCAACATCGGCGACACCACCATCCACTCGTGGGACCTCGCCCGCGCCACCGGGGGCGACGAGCGGCTGGACCCTGGCCTGGTGGCCCGCATCTCCGCGATCCTCGAGCCGCGGGTGGACAAGATGCGCAACCCGATGGTCTTCGGCGCCGCGGTCACGGTCGACGCGGCCGCCGACGCGCAGGCCCGCCTGCTGGCGCTCACCGGCCGCACCCCATGACCGCGCTGTCGCTGCTCGACCTGTCGATCCTCCACGAGGGCCAGACGTCGACGGACGCATTGGCGGACACCACCGCGCTCGCCCAGGCCGCGGACCACCTCGGCTATGAGCGGGTGTGGGTCGCGGAACACCACAACATGCCGACGGTGGCGTGCACCTCGCCGACCGTGCTGATGGCGCACCTCGCGGCCGTCACGGAGCGCATCCATGTCGGCTCCGGCGGGGTGATGCTGCCGAACCACGCACCGCTCGTGGTGGCGGAGCAGTTCGCCATGCTGGAAGCGCTGCACCCGGGCCGCATCGACGTGGGCATCGGCCGCGCCCCGGGCACGGACCAGCGCACCGCCGCGGCCGTGCGCCGCACCCCCGACCTGCTCGGCGCGGACACCTTCCCGCAGGACCTGCTGGACCTGATGGCGTTGCTCGGCGACGACCGCCGCGAGGGCGGCAGCCCGATGGCCGTACAGTTCCGCGCCACCCCCACGGCCACCACGCACCCGCAGGTGTTCCTGCTCGGCTCCAGCGACTACAGCGCTCGGCTGGCCGGCCACCTGGGGCTGGCGTTCGGCTTTGCCCACCACTTCGACATGGGCGGCACCCTGCACGCCGCGGAGCTGTACCACGCGTCGTTCCAGCCGTCCGCGGTGCTGGCCGAGCCGTACCTGGTGGTCACCGCCAACGTGCTGCTGGCGGACACCGATGAGGAGGCGGACTACCACGCCCTGCCCGCCCAGCTCACCACGCTCGGCCGCCGCACCGGCCGCTTCACCCGCCTGCTCCATCCCGACGACGCGGCCTGCCACCCCGATGCCGACCAGGCGCGGCGCATGCCGAGCGGCCGCGTGGTGGGCACTGCCGCCACCGCGGAGCCGCAACTGCGCGAGCTGGTGGCCCGCACCGGCGCCGCTGAGCTGATGGTGACGGCGGTGGCCTTCCACCGCGACGTGCGGGTTCGCACGCTGGAACTGCTGGCCGCCGCCTGGTAACGAGTCGGGCCGCACGGCAGGTAGGAGTCGGGCCGCGTGACGGAAGCGAGGCGGGCCGTCAGTCGGTCAGGATTTCGACAGCGCGCCGCGGAGTGAGTGGGTCACACTCCCGTCATGCGACGGAGTGCGTTCCTGGTCCCCCTTGCCCTTGTTGCTGCAGCGTGCGGTGGTGACGACAGCGCCGGCCCATCGACCACCGGCGGCGGCGTTGCTCCGGAAGTGACCGCGCCGGAGCCCACCGCGCCGGCATCCAGCCTGCCGGAGGTGACCGCGCCCGAACCGACGGGCCCGGGCCCCGCGCCGACCGCGGTACTCCCTCCGGACCTCCTCCCCGCAGCGGACCTGTTCGAGCCGCTCGGGCCGACGGTCATCCCCCACGGTCCGGACGGTGCATGGAACGCGCGCTTCACCGACCCCGGTGCCGTGGTCGTCCACGACGGCGCGGTCTACGTCTTCCAGAACGGCTTCCCCACCTGGCCCGGGCCGGTGGGTGTCGGCCTGTGGCGCTCCGACGACGATGGCGCGACCTTCGCCGAAGTCAGTGCCGATCCGGTGTTCGAGGGCAACGACCTGCCGTACGCCGGGGTCGCCGTGCTGGCGTCCTCGGTGCATGTGGAGCCGGACGGCACCTGGGTGATGTACTTCTCCACCTGGGAGGCCATCACCTGGCCGACGGCGCCGTCGAGAATCGGCCGGGCCACCGCTCCCGCGCCGGAAGGCCCGTGGACGGCAGATGCGAGGCCGGTGCTCGAACCGGAGGACGTCGGCGCCTGGGCTTCGGGGGCGGTTCGCGCTCCGTCGGTGGTCCTCGGTCCCGACGGCGAGTACCACATGTGGTTCAGCGGTGTCGCCGACGGCACCGCGGCCATCGGCCATGCGACCTCGAGTGACGGCGTGGAATGGGCGCCGGACCCGGAGCCGGTGCTCCTGCCCTCCACTGAGGGGTGGGATTCGCCCCACGTGCCTCAGCCCAGGGTGGTGCTCAGCCCCGACGGCTTCGTGATGGCGTACACCGCCGCGAACAGCGTCTCCAACGGCACCGGGATGCGCCAGGCGCACGGGCTCGCCGTCTCGGCCGACGGCGTGACATGGACCCGCAGCGACGGCCCCGTCGTGGAGGCTGCCGAAGCCGGCGGGCGGATCATCTGGTTCATCGCCCTGGCCTGGACCGGGGACCGCTACCTGTACTTCGCCGAGGTCGGAACCGGGGGAACGACGGACGTCCACGTGGCCGTCCACCAGGGGTCCGTCCTCCCTCCCGGCTGACCGGCCACGCTCGCCCGAGCCTGGCTGGGCGTGATGCCGAAGCGGTGCCGGAACGACGCGGTGAAGTGGCTGTGCGAGGCGAACCCGAGCGAGAGCGCCACCGTCGTGAGGTCGTCCTGCAGCATGTCCAGGCTGTGTGCCAGCCGGACGTCGGTGCGGTAGCGGTGGATGGTGGAACCCACCTCTTCGCGGTACACCCGGGCCAGGTGGGCAGGTGCGGCTCCGACCTGCTTGGCGAGGTCGTCGATCCCGAGGCGCGCGGCCGGGTCCGCGCCGATGAGTTCGCGCACACCGTTCACCAGCGCGCGCCGGTGCCGGCGCGCCCGGCCCGCGGCGTGGGAGCCGTTGTGTCCGTTGTGTCCGCTGTGTCCGCGGGCTGCTGCCGCCGCACGGCCGACCGCGTCGAACACCGCCTCCTCCACAGCCAACTGATCGGTGCTGGCGGTGCTGGCGGTGTTGGCGGTGCTGGCGGTGTGGGCCTGGGGTCCGGTCGGGCGTGTGGCCAGGGCGGCTACCAGCCGGCGGACGACCATGCCGGTCGCCGCGGCCGGCTCCACGACGCGGCGTGCCGGCGGTGGCCGGTCGAACTCCCAGCCGGTGACCGCTTCGTAGAGATCGGGGCGAAGCACCACGAAATCGCAACGGTCGGTGGTGTCGACCCAGCGGATCAGTGGCTTGTCGCCGATCTCGTAGAACAGCACGCTGGTCGGCCCGATGACCTGCTCGTCCAGCCCGGCCCGCATCCGCACGCCCAGCGTCGTGCGCGGGAAGACCACCAGCGGCCAGGCATAGGGAGGGTTGTCCGCGGGCACGGGGTCGTCGATGGAGCTCCGGAACGCAGCCACCAATCCGATGGGGCCTCGATACAGCGCACGTTCGGCCGGCACGGCGAGAGTCTCGCCAACCGTGCGACGAATGTCACGTCACGGAGTGCTTGCAATAGTTAGCACGAGGGCGCACACTGTGAGCAGGCCGAGAGGCCAGCCAACCGATTGATCGCCGCAGGAGGCACACGATGGACACGATGATGACCCTGAAGAAGTGGGAAGACGAAGCCTTCACCCTCGCCAAGAAGGTCGAAGCCCCGATGGTGCGCTACACCGGCCAGGTTGCCGAGCGCGTCGCCGAGTACGTCCCCACCCGTCCGGCCTTCATGGCCGAGATGCCGAAGATGGCCGAGATGGTCGAGTTCGCACTCAAGCTGCAGACCCGCCTCGTCGCCGAGCAGACGAAGTTCGTCCACTCGCTGATGAAGGCCGCTGACCCGATGCTCGCCAAGCTCGACACCGCCCCCAAGGCGCACGCGCCGGTGGCCAAGATGGCCCCGCGCAAGGCCACCAAGGCCGCCTGAGTTCCCCCGTCATGTCGGCGGTGAGGCGCGGTGATCCCGCATCTCACCGCCGATGTGCGCGTTTTCAGGCCAGGTCGAGCACGAGTGGGGCGTGGTCACTGGCCACTGCCCCGCCGCGCTCGTCGGTGTCGATCCACACTCGTGTGGTGCGTGCGGCCACAGCCGGCGACACGAGGGCGAGGTCGATGCGCAGGCCACGGTTCGCCTCGAACTGGCCCGGCCGGTAGCTCCACCAGGTGAACACCCCCGGGCCGGGGTGATGCTCGCGGGTCACGTCGTGCAGCCCGAGGTCGGCGAGCGCGGCAATGGCCGCCCGTTCGGGCGCGCTGGCGTGGGTTCGCCGCCGCCAGCGCACCGGGTCGTAGATGTCCAGGTCCGCGGGCGCGACGTTCATGTCGCCGGCCAGCACGGTCGCGGGCGCGCCCGCGGTCGCCGCGCCGTGGCCCGCCTCGCCGTGGCCTGCCGCTGCCATGTCGGCCGCCACGGCGGCGCGCAGACGCTCGAACCACACCAGCTTGAACAGGTAGTGCGGGTCGTCCAGGCCGCGCCCGTTCGGGGCGTACACGCTCCACACCCGCAGCCCGCCGCAAGTGGCGGCGATGGTGCGGGCCTCGTCGAACGGTGGCTGGTTCACGCCGGGGAAGCCGCGCTGCACGTCGGCCAGCCCGACCCGGCTGAGGATCGCCACCCCGTTCCAGTGGTCGCGCCCGTGATGCGCCACCTCGTACCCGAGCGTCGCATAGGCGCCGGTGAACTCGTCGCCGGCGAAGCAGGCGTCGGTGCACTTCGTCTCCTGCAGCAGCGCCACGTCCGGCTGGTGCTGCGCCAACCAGGCCAGCACCCGTGGCTGGCGCGCACGAATCGAGTTCACGTTCCACGACACCAACCGCACGCCCTCCAGCCTGCCAGCCAACGGGGGCGCCTACTCATGCGACGCGCCGGAAGGCGCGCCTCGGTCGGGTCTGCGGCAGGGGTTCAGTTCGCCCGGCGCTCGGCGCTCGGCGCTCGGCGCCCGGCTCTGCGGTGAAGCCACCATCCCAGCATGCAGGTCCACAGCACCGCCAGCATTGCTTGCCGCACCAGCGTCCTCACCCACGACTCGGGGCTACCAGCAATGAGGTCCCAGACCCGACTGCCTGCCATCGACACTGCGAAGAAGACCACGCCGACAAGCACCAGCTGAGTGCGGCTCATCGCTGCCTGCGCTCGCTCCGGAACAGCGGGTTCGTGGCCGTGGGCGGTGTTCACATGACGAACGCTAACGACTGGCGTGATCTCGCTCTGCGCGCGGATGTCCGAGACCACTCGGTTCGGCGTGCGGAAGGTTGCCCACCGAGCACCGTTCCACCGCCTCAGTACGATGCCGTGATGCGGCTCGTCGACACCAGCCTCGCCGCTCACGCCGCCGGGCGGGAGTCGGGCTTCCCGTGAGCGGGCTCGATGAGGGCGGCCCGGTGCTCATGCTGGCCGACGGCGTGGTCATCCTCCGGCCGTGGGAGCCGTCCGATGCGAGCTTCATGGTGGAAGCGTCGAAGGACCCTTGGGTCGTTCGCTACAACGGCCCGGCACCCGCTGCCCTGGCCGATGCACTCGCGGTCATCGGACGCATCGAACAGAGTTGGCGCACCTTCGTCGCCGGGGGCTCTCCGACGGGGGCGGCGTTCATCATCGTCGATGCCCTGTCGGGTGAGCCGGCCGGCATGTGTGGCATCGACCACTGGTCGAGCACTCAGGTCGCCCAATTCGGCTGGTGGCTGGCTGCAGGAGCGAGGGGGCGCGGCCTGGCCACCCGTGCCGCGATCCTGATGACGGGTTGGCTGCTCGAGCTTGGCGCAGCCCGCGTGTTCGTGACCATCCAGGCCGACAACGCCGCGTCCGCCGCGGTCGCCCGCCGCGCCGGGTTCACCCACGAGGGGACGTTGCGCGCCTCGGACGTCTGGCAGGGCCAGCGCAAGGACGTCGACGTCTTTTCGGTGCTCCCCGACGAGTGGCCGCCGCGGGGGCGGGCTCCAGGAAACCCTGTCACACCCATTTTCTAGGCTTGGGGTATGGATGCGACGGCGGTGTGCGAGCGGGTGCGGCAGGTCGCCGCGGTGCGCACCGACACTGCCGCGGACGGGGTGGCGGTGCGGGCCGGCCTGCGTTCGGTGGCGGTGGTGAGGGCGTGGTTGGCAGCTGCGGAGGCGGAGTTGGTGCGCCGGTTGGCGCAGACCGAGGCGTGTCCGGAGCAGCCGATCGCCGAGGCCGGGCGCGGCTCGGTGGCCGAGGCGGCGAAGGCGTTGGCCCGGTCGCGGACCCTGGAGAACACGCCGAAGCTGGCGGGTGCGTTGGAGCGTGGCGAGGTCACGCCCGGGCATGTGGATGCGGTCACGGAAGTGGCCAAAGGGGCGTCGGGGAACGAGCGTGCCGAGTTGTTGCGGCGGGCGGATGGGTTGACTGCGGTGGCAGTGGTGGGGTCGGTCACGGAGTTCCGGCGGCGGTTGCAGGCCGAAGCCCGCCGGCTGAAGGAGGACGATGGGGAGGCACGGTTCGCCCGGTTGAGGGCGGGGAGGCGGCTCCGGTGGTGGTCCGACCCGGAGGACGGGATGTGGCACCTGCACGGCCGGTTCGACCCGGTCACCGGGGCTGGCTTGCAGGGCCGGCTGGAAGCGGCCATCGAGGCCCTGGAGGCCGCGGGTGTGCCGGAGGGGTGCCCGGCCGATCCGTTGGCACGGCGGCAGTTCCTGGCCGCGTTGGCACTGGAGGCGCTGCTCCGGCAGGAGAGCGGGTCGGGGGCGGGTGGCGCGAGCCGGCCGGAGTTCATCGTCGTCATCCACACCGAGCCCGGTGCGGCGCAGGGGGCAGCGCCGGGGTGGCCGCGCGAGGCGGCGCCGGGGCCCGGGCCGAGGTCCGAGGCACGGCCGGAACACGAGGCAGGGCCGGAACACGGGGCAGGGCCGGAACACGGGGCAGGGCCGGAACACCGGGCAGGGCCGGAACACGGGGCAGGGCCGGGGTCGGGGTCGGGGTCGGACGAACACGACAACTCGGCGCCGTGGGTGGAGTGGCGCTTCCCGATCGAAGTGCCGTGGCGGGTGTGGGCCGAGCTGTTCGACACGGCGGACACGAGCTTGGTGGTCGTGCGCGGCGGGGTGGTATTGCACGCGCCGGGCCAGCTGGATCTCGGGCGCTCTACCCGGCTGGCGAACAGGGCGCAACGGCGGGCGCTGCGCGCCGTGTACCAAACGTGCGCCATACCCGGCTGCGACACCGTCTTCGAGCGGTGCCGCATCCATCACGTGCGCTGGTGGCGCCACGGCGGCCGCACCGATCTGGCCAATCTCGTCCCGGTCTGCACCCATCACCACACGCAGATCCACAACAGGGGGTGGCATCTCCACCTCGGCGACGATCGGGTGCTCACCGTCACCCTCCCCGACGGCACGACCCTCACCACCGGCCCACCCGCCGCGCAAGCGGCCTGAAACGGCCGAGCCCGGAGCGAGGCGGCAAGGTGGTCCAACACCGCCGCGGGACGGCCGCACCGCACCGCACCGCGGCGACGGTGGTGGTGGTGGTGACGACCTGGGCCCTCGGCGGCGCTGCTCGGCCCGGTCAGCGGGGGCAGCAGGTCCGGGTCAGCGG
>JBPOIX010000060.1:0-4190 GCA_052034175.1 Actinomycetota bacterium | reverse complement strand
GGCGAGCGCCAAGCCGACGCTGAAGCGGGCGGTGGTGAACAGCACCGGCGCGGCCGAGGGCAGGCGCAGACGCCACATCGTCTCCCAGCGCCCTGCATCCACCGAGCGGAACAACTCCAGGCTGGCGGGCTCCACCCCGCGCATCCCGTCGACGGACGCGTACACGAACGCGGGAAGGCACACCAAGGCCACCATGAACAGAGCCGGGCTCGTGCCCTCACCCAGCCACAGGACGACCGAGCTCACGTAGGCAAACCACGGTGCCACCTGCACGAGGGTGAGCACTGGCTGGGTGGCGTGCTCCAGGAACGGGCTGGCTGCCAACGCCGCGCCGATGATCAGGCCGAGCAGCACGGCGATGGCCAGGCCGATGCCGGCGTGCTGCACGGTGACCCACGCCGCATTGCTGAACACGCGGCGCTCGTTCCACAGGTGCCGCAGCGCGGCGGACGGGGCGCGCAACACGAACTTGCGGACATGGAACAGGCGCACGAACGCCTCCCAGGCCCCGAGGAACACGCCTACGCCGACAAGGGCGGCGACGACCCGGCGGCTCATTGCATCCCGCCATGGAGCGCGTGACGCACCTCGGCGCACAGCGCCACGAAGCGCAGGTCGTCCTCGACGTCGGCCGGGCGCGGCCGGGGCAGGTCGACCCGGATGTCCGCGACGATGCGGCTGGGGCGGGCCGAGCTGACCAACACACGGTCGCTGAGGGCCACTGCCTCGCCGATGCTGTGGGTGATGAACAGCACCGTCACGCCCTTGCCTTCGACGAGGTGGTTCAGCAAGCCGCGCATCTCGGCGCGGGTGATCTCGTCCAGCGCGGCGAACGGCTCGTCCATCACCAGGAACGGTGCATGCAGCGCCAACGCCCGTACGAGGGCGACCCGTTGTTGCATACCGCCCGAGAGCTCGTGCGGGTAGGAGCGCAGGAAGTCGCCGAGCCCCACGTCGTGCAGCATCGAGTCCACGTCCGCCGGTTCGGCGGGGTTGGCTGCCCGGTTGATGTCCAGCAGCAGGCGGGCGTTCTCGGCGACGGTTCGCCAGGGGAGCAACGCTGGCTGTTGGGGCACCATCGCCACCCGCTTGCGGCTGCGCGCAGTGGCGGGTGCCTGGCCGTCCACCGTGACCTCACCGCCCGACGCGGCCTCCAGGCCGGCGAGCACACGCAGGAGTGTGGTCTTGCCGCAGCCCGAGGGGCCGATGACGCTGACGAACTCGCCGGCTGGTACGTCCAGCGAGAGGGGGGCGATGACCGACAGATCGCCGTACGCCTTGGTGAGGTCGTGGGCGACGATGCGGCTCATCTCCGCCGAGTGTACGGGGCGGGGTACGCTCCCCCCGGTGACCGAAGCGACGGACGACAACCTCGGCCACGACCCAGGAGACATCGCCGAGGCAGAGTGGCCGCGGATGTGCCCGCTGGACCTCAGCACGATGTCGCGGGCCGCCCGGCTGGACGTCCATCGGCGGCTCGCGGCCCGCAAGGTGCACTTCCGCATGCGGCGCGATGAGCTGTGGGTCGACGCCTCCCGCCTCGACGACGCGTACGAGGTGGTGGAGGAGGTCTCGGTGGCCGCGCCCGGGGACGACGAGCCCTACGACGGCAACCCCCTCCGCCGCGAGTTCGTTCGCGGCATCGGCACGCCGGCGGCGCGGTGGCAGCGGCTGGCCGGGGCCTGCATCGACGGGGTGGTGTGGGGCACGATTGCCTGGACGGCAGCTCGGGCAGGGGTGCCCATCGCGCTGACGACGTGCGGGCTGCTGGCCCTTACCGTTGGTTTCCTGGCCGCCCTCGGGGCGACCCCGGGGAAGTTGGCGGTCGGGGCCTGCGCGGTGTCGGTGCGGGACGGCCGGTTGCCCTCGGTGCGAGCGGCGCTGCTGCGGGCAACGGTGCCCGTCGCGTTGTCGCTGGTGACGCTGGTGCATCCGTTGCTGGGCATTGCCGCCTTCCTGCTGACGTTGGGCAGCCTGGTGTTGGTGCTGTTCGCCCCGGACGGCAGATCGGTCGCGGACCTCGTGGCCGGTACGGTCGTCGTCCAGACCGAGAGCCGGCCGAGCGCGAAGCGAGCGCGGCGGCGCTAGCCTTGCGGGCGTCCATCGGGGCCACCCTCCGATGCGATGCCCCGGCATCCGCCGGTGGCGACCTCCACCACAAAGGAAGGCATCATGGAGCCCAAGCAGACCGTGATCGACGCGCACAAGCTGAGCGACAAGGACACCGGTTCCCCCGAAGTGCAGATCGCGATTCTCACCGCGCGCATCAACCACCTCACGGAGCACTTCAAGACCCACAAGAAGGACCACCACAGCCGTCGTGGCCTGCTGAAGCTGGTCGGCCGTCGCCGCCGCATGCTGGACTACGTCAAGCAGATCGACGTGGAGCGCTACCGCGCCATCGTGGCCGCCAACGGCCTGCGTCGCTGACGCTCATTCAGTCGCTTCTCGGCGAACCCGCGGGCCCCTGGGTCCGCGGGTTCGCCCGTTTTCGCTGGTAGCCTCCCCTTCCGACATACATCAACCGAGCGGATATCTGGATTCGGTTGTCAGTCGCGAGTGACGAGGCTCCCTCGGGGCAGCTCCCTGTGAGGTTGCAGCTGCGTCATTGTCGACTGGGAACCGGGCCTCCGCTCATGTTGCCGTGATGCGCCATGCGTGTCCGGCAGAAAAGGAGACTCGTCATGGCCGACGCCATTCGAGTGTCGGGCGCCCTCACGGGCACCGACAAGACCCTGTCCTTCGAGACCGGCAAGCTGGCTCAGCAGAGCCAGGGCGCCGTGGTGGCCGGCCTCGGCCGCACCACCGTGCTCGCCACCGCCAATGCCGCGAAGGACGTCCGCCCCGGCACCGACTTCTTCCCCCTCACGATCGACGTGGAAGAGCGTGCCTACGCCGCCGGCAAGATCCCGGGCTCGTTCTTCCGTCGTGAAGGCCGCCCCACCGAGGACGCCATCCTCACCTGCCGCCTCACCGACCGCCCCCTGCGCCCCGCCTTCCCCGAGGGCTTCCGCAACGAGGTGCAGGTCGTGCTCACGATCCTCGGCGCCGACATGGAGAACCCGCACGACGTGCTCTCCATCAACGCCGCCTCGGCCAGCCTGATGATCAGCGGCATCCCGTTCGACGGCCCCATCGGCGCCGTGCGCGTGGCCTACAGCCAGAGCGGCGAGTGGATTCCCCACCCGACCTACGCCGAAGGCGACGAGAGCACGTTCGAGCTCGTCGTGGCCGGCCGCCAGCTGGACAACGGCGATGTGGCGATCATGATGGTCGAAGCCGGCGGCACGTCGAAGAGCTTCAAGTACTACGCCGACGGTGCGCCGAAGGTGGACGAAGGCGCCCTGGCCCGCGGCCTGGAAGCCAGCAAGACCTGGATCAAGGACTCCATCGCCCTCCAGCGCCAGCTGGTTGCCAGCGTCATCGCCACTCGTGGCCCGATCGTCCCGATGCCGTACACCGTGTCGCTGGACTACGCCCCGGAAGTGATGGATGCCGTCGCCCCGATCGCCACCCCGGCGCTCGCGGTGGCCGTGGCCATCCCCGGCAAGGCCGAGCGCAATGCCGCCACCGACGGCGCTGCCGCCGAGGCCATCGCCCAGCTGTGCGGCGAAGGTGGTGCCTTCGCCGGCCGCGAGAAGGAGATCAAGGAGGCCGTCCGCAGCCTCACCAAGAAGCTGGTGCGCAAGCGCATCGTCGAAGAGGGCAAGCGCATCGACGGTCGTGGCCCGCGCGACCTGCGCCCGCTCAGCAGCGAAGTCGGCGTGCTGCCGACCGCGCACGGCACCGGCCTGTTCCAGCGTGGCGAGACCCAGGTGATGAACGTCTGCACGATGGCCATGCCGCGCATGAACCAGCTGCTGGACACCCTCAGCCCGGAGACCAACAAGTACTTCCTGTTCCACTACAACATGGCCCCGTGGGCCAACGGTGAGACCGGCCGCGTCGGCTCGCCGAAGCGCCGCGAGATCGGCCACGGTGCGCTCGCCGCCCGTGCGCTGCTGCCCGTGCTGCCGGGCCTGGACGAGTTCAACTACACCCTGCGCCTCGTGGCCGAGGTGCTGGCGTCGAAAGGTTCCACGTCGATGGCGTCGGTGTGCTCCGGCTCGCTGGCCCTGATGGACGCCGGTGTGCCGGTGAAGGCCCCCGTGGCCGGCATCGCCATGGGCCTGGTGTACGCCGAGGGCAAG
>JBPOIX010000162.1:0-2328 GCA_052034175.1 Actinomycetota bacterium | reverse complement strand
GACGCTGAGGCGCACCAGGCCCGGGCGCACACCCGTGCTCGCCTGCTCCTCTTCCGTCAGCTGGCTGTGGGTGGTGCTGGCCGGGTGGATCACCAGGCTGCGCACGTCGCCGATGTTCGCCACATGGCTGTGCAGCTGCAGTGCCTCGACGAACTTCTGCCCGGCCTCGCGCGCCGTGCTGCCTTCGGGTGCCTTGATGTCGAAGGCCAGGATGCTGCCGTAGCCCTTGCCCTGGCCGTACACGCGCAGCCGGTCGTGCCACGGGCTGCTCTCGAGGCCGGCATACGACACGCTCTCCACTTGCGGGTGGGCGACCAGGTAGCGGGCCACCTTGTCGGCGTTGGCGAAGTGGCGCTCCATGCGCAGGCTCAACGTCTCCAGGCCCTGGAGGATGAGGAAGGCGTTGAACGGGCTGATGGCCATCCCGAGGTCGCGCAGCATCTGCACCCGGGCCTTGAGGATGTAGCTGCCCGGGCCGAGCGCCGGCCAGTAGGCCAGGCCGTGATAGCTGGGGTCGGGCTCGGTGAAGTTCGGGAAGCGGCCGCTGGCGCTGAAGTCGAACGTGCCGCCGTCGACGATGGCGCCGCCGATCGAGGTGCCGTGGCCACCGGCGAACTTGGTGAGGCTGTGCACCACGATGTCTGCGCCCCACTCCAGCGGGCGCACGAGGTACGGGGTGGGAACGGTGTTGTCGACGATCAGCGGGATGCCGGCCTCGTGGGCGATCTTGCTGATCGAGTCGATGTCGAACACGTCGTTGCGCGGGTTCGCCAGCACCTCGCCGTAGAAGGCCTTGGTGTTCGGGCGGATGGCCGCCTTCCACTCCTCCAGGTTGTGCGGGTCGTCGACGAAGGTGACGGCGATGCCCAGCTTCGGCAGGGTGTAGTGGAACAGGTTGTAGGTGCCGCCGTACAGCGACGGGCTGGCCACGATGTGGTCGCCGGCCTCGGCGAGGGTGAGGATCGCCAGCGTCTCGGCCGCCTGGCCGCTGCTGACCACCAGCGTGCCGGGCAGGCCGATGGCCGTGGTGCAGCCGCCCTCCAGCGAGTTCACCCGGGCCTCGAGCGCCCCCTGCGTGGGGTTCATGATGCGGGTGTAGATGTTGCCTACCTCGGCCAGGGCGAACAGGTTCTGCGCGTGCGCGGCATCGCGGAACTCGTAGCTCGTGGTCTGGTAGATCGGCACCGCACGGGCGCCCGTGGTCGGGTCGGGCTCGCCCCCGACATGGATCTGACGCGTCTCGAAACCCCAGGTGTTGCTCATAAGGGCGGCACCCTACTCCCCCAAATCCCGACCCGGCAAGTCGGGATTATGGCGTCGCGTGCGCCTCGGGGTGAGAGCCGCCCCAAAGTGCACGCGACGCATGGGGTCACGCCGCTTGGGTGCGTAGAAGGAGCGCGCGGAGGATGCGGACCGTCGGTTGGAACGAAGACTCATCGGCGACGTCGCCGTCCTCCGCTTCCACGCAACGCCAGCCAGCCAGCGTGATCTCCCTTCGCCGCTCGATGTCACGAGCCTGCGCCGTGCGCGAGCCGTGGGTGACGAACGGGCTCACCTCGAGGGCAACCCGCGGCTCCAGCCAGGCGAAGTCGACCTCCACCGCTCCGCCCTCGCAGGGCACGTCGAAGTTCCGCACCCAGCCGCCCAGACCGGCAGCGGTGAGCCAGCCGCCAACCTTCTGCTCGAGGCCGCTCCGGTGGCCCTTGCGCCCGTCACGGGCATCGAGCAGCCGGAGCAGGTGCGGCCTCCCGATCACTGCGCGAGGCGGTAGTTCGGTGACCAACCGGCGCACCTCGCTCACCGTCACGAGGTCGTGGGTGAGCGAGTAGTCCAGACACCGTTCGAGTGCGACGGGGCCGACGAACCGGGGCAGCAGGAGCAGGGTCGACGCCGGTGTGGCGATGCGACCTGTGTACCAGGGTCGGCAGGGCAGCAGCGCCTTCTGGCGGACCGTCGTCACCCCGGGAGTCCGGGCCGATCGTGTGCTCGTCACGGCCACCATCAGTCGGTGGCGCGCCGAGCGGGGCACCGGCATGCCGTGCACGACGGCGGACGACGTTCCGCACAACTCCGATCCTGGCACGGCGAGATTGGCGGCGAGGAGTCGTTGCTCGTCGGTCGCGGGGCTGCCGACGAACCGCATGACACCGCCAACGACGTACTCGAGGACGCCGTTCGCTCGACGACTCTCGAGCGCCCACCGAGCGACACCGGCGGCCGCGGCGCCCTGCACGGTGATCAACCCGAGTTGTGGCGCGGCCAACGTATGGAGCACTGCATCGATCATCAACTACACCTCCGTGTCGCGTGCGCCTTGGAGCGCACCGG
>JBPOIX010000241.1:0-27810 GCA_052034175.1 Actinomycetota bacterium | reverse complement strand
GAGCCCACCTCAGCCCACCCTGATACGAACCATCCGCTGGCCCCGACGCCCCTTCCAACCCCTCGACCACGTCTCCACCCCCCGCGCCGAAACGGCGCGTACGGGCATGACATGGTCGCGGGAAAGGGGCGAGTTGGGGTGAAGGCGGTTGTCCGGAAGGGGGCGCGCTGGGGTGAAGATGGGAGGGGGGCGGGGCGTATCGTTCGGCGCATGGCACTGCACCCGAACGGCGTTCACCACCTGGCCATCAGCACCACGGACATCAAGCAGCAGATCGAGTTCTTCACCGACGTGCTCGGCGGAACGCTGAAGGCGCTGTACTGGATGCACGGGGTCGACAACACGTTCCACGGGTTCATCGAGCTCAGCCCCGCCTGCTACATCGCTTTCGTCCAGCACCCGGACAACACGGACCGCAACGAGGTCGGTGTCACCCATGCCGGCAACGCGGGTGGGCCGATGCCCGGCGGCACGATGCAGCACGTGGCCTTCAACGTGGACACGCTCGACGAACTGTTGGCGCTGCGGGACCGCATCCGCGATCGCGGCATCGTGGCCCTCGGCCCGATCGACCACGGGATGTGCCAGAGCCTGTACTTCGCCGGGCCGGAGGGGCTGTGCCTGGAGATCGCATGCGGCGGCGGCATCGACGGCAACGCCTGGATCGACCCGGAGGTGCAGGCGCTCGCCGGCATCGACGCCGACGAGCTGGCCCGCTACCGCAACCCTGCTGCGTTCGAGCAGCCCGCAACCCCGTTGGCCCAGCCGGCGCCAGACCCGGACAAGCCGAACCTCGTGTACCCGCCGGCGCAGTACGCGGCCATCACCCGCTTGCCGGACGAAGCCTTCTGGAACTCGGTGAGCAATGTGCCACCGGTGCAGGTGAGCTGACTCAGCCCATCTGGGTGGTGTGCTGCGGCAGCACCTTCACCACGACGCGGTGGTCGCCCGGCTGGTGCCACGGGTACACGTCCTGGTCGATGTACTTCTTGGCCATCGAGTTGATGAAGGCGTTGCCCGGGTCGTCCACGATCTCGGCCACGGCACCGCGAATCTCGAGGTAGCGGTACGGGTTGGCGTTGTCGACGATGCTCAACGCCACCGCCGGATGCTGCTGCAGGTTCTTGAACTTCTGCCGGCCGGTGGTCTGGCTGAACAGCACGTGCGTGCCGTCCCACCCGAACCACACCGGGTTGTTCTGCGGATGGCCGTCGGGGCCGATGGTGGCGACATGGGCCAGGGCGGTGGAGCTCAGCAGGTCGGCGTGCGATGCAGGAATGGTCATGCGACGTACAACGTTTGCGCCCGCAAGGGTATTCCTGCCTCGGCGCACTGTGTATCAGGCGCACGATTCGGGGCTCTGTGATGAAGTGAGGACACTGGCGGCGGGCGGACCGACACCTATGCTCCGACTCATGTCGGACGCGCCACTGGGGAGTAGCTCACCCAGCCTGACCTCATTGGTCGAAGGGGCGTTGGCCGGGCACGAACCCGCCTGGCGCTCACTGGTGCTCCGCCTGGAGCGCGTCGTGTGGAAGACCGTCAACATGACCGTGTCCGATCCCGAGATCCGCAACGATGCTGCGGCCGCCACCTGGCTGCGCCTGGCCGAGCACCTCGGCCGCATTCGCGACCCGGAGCGCCTCCCCGGCTGGCTGGTCACGACGGCCACCAACGAGGTCCGCCAGATCATCCGCCAGCGGGCACGGGTGCACGTTCCGGTGGACCGCTCGGCGCCGCCGGAACTGTTCGGCGATCTCCTCGCCGACGTCGCCGTGCACGACGACCTGGATCGCGACCTGCTGCGCATCGAGGCGGCCCACGCACTGCGCCGAGCGTTCCACGAGCTGGACCAGGAGTGCCGCTCCGTACTGGCGGCACTGGTGATCGACCCGGATGCCAACTATCGCACCGCCAGCGAAACCCTCGGGCGCCCCATCGGCGCCCTCGGCCCGACCAGGCGCCGATGCCTCGACAAGCTACGGCAACATCCAGCCGTGCGACTTCTCATGGAGCAGTCATGAACGACTCCACCCCCCACGAAACCTCCGACGACGAGGTGCTCCGCGCCCTTGCCGCGGCGTTCGACGACGACCTCCCCGCGGTTCCGCAGGCCGTTCACGCCGCGGCGTTGGAGGCGTTCCGCTGGAGGTCGGGCGACGACCTCCTCGCCGAGTTGCTGTTCGACTCCGGCAGCGAACAGGGCGCCCGCCAGCTGGAGGGAGCGGCACGCGGCAACGCCACCACCCGGCGCTCCGTTCGCTTCGGGGCGGGGCCGGTCCAGGTCGAACTGAGCATCGGGGAGACCGAGACCCTCGTCAGCCTGCACCCACCGGCGGCGCTCGCCTGTGTGGTGGAGTCCCCCGCCGGCAGCCGCGAGTTCACCGCGGACGGCAACGGCTCGTTTGCCGCGGACGGGATCGCGGTGCCGGTCCGCGTTCGGGTGCGCACGACGGAAGGCACGTTCGTGACCCCGTGGGTGATCGGCTGACGCGCCGGCTCACGCACCGAAGATGGTGCCGAACCACGGGTGGCGCAGGACGCCGTTGCGTTCGAGCAGCCACGAGGCGGCCCCACCGACAGGGCCGCTGGCCCCTCGCCCCATCCACTCCCAGGCCACGGCCGCGGCGACCGTTGGCGCAGCGAACGACGAGCCGCTCCATGTCGCCCAGCCACGGAAGTCCGACGCGCCGAACATGACGTCCTTCCCCGAGAGGTCGAAGAAGGTGCTCACGACATCCACCCCAGGCGCCGAGGCGCTGAGCCACGGCCCCCAGTTGCTGAACCATGCGGGACCCATCGGCCCCAGCGCTCCGACGGCGATGACGGACTCGAAGGCCGCGGGCCATGTGCAACGGCTGGAGCCGTCGTTGCCCGCCGAGGCGACGAACACCACCCGTTCGTCGGCCAGCGCGCTGGTGGCAGTCGTTCCGGCTGCGGTGTGCGCATCGAGCTGGATGCGTGCAATCACCGTGGACAGTGCGAGCGGCGGGTCGTCGTCCTGGCAGTAGCCGGCGAACGACAGGCTGACGATGTCGTACTTGGGCGCCGAACCGGCCGGGAACCGGCTGTCCAGGCACTGGGCGATCAGCACATCGTCGGTGTCGCCGTAGGACGACAAGCCCGCCTCGACGGTGATCTCCGCGCCGGGGGCCAGGTCGGCGATGATGCCCGCGATGAACGTGCCGTGCCCGGCGAACGGGTCGAGCACGTCGTCGTGGTCGCCGTCCCACTCCTCGGCATCACTGTCCGGCTGCACTGCGTGGAGCCGCTTCAGCGCCTGCGACGCCGATGCCGAGAGCTGTTGCCCAGCGCCCGCCGGCAGACAATACGGCGCGACCCCCGTGTCCACGACGAGCACCCGCGCCGAGGCAGACCCCGCCGTGCGCCCGGACGGCGTGGACGGGGTGGACGGTGCAGCGGTGGTTCGGCGCGGCGCGTTGGCGTTGCCGCTTCCGGGCGACAGCGGCTGGACCGGCATCTGCGGCTCGGCCGGGTTCGGGAACCCGACCGGGTTGGGGAAGCCGACCGGGTTCGGGAACCCCACCGGGTTCGGGAACCCCACCGGGTTCGGGACCCCCACCGGGTTGGGGAACCCCACCGGGTTCGGGAACCCGACCGGCGTGGCGAAGAGCACATGATTCGGCTGGGCGTCGTGGCCCGCCACCCGCAGCCGACGAACGAGCTCGAGCGGGTTGGGGACACCACGCACGAGGACGAGTGAATCGTCGGCGGCGAAGACGTTCTCCACCGCGTCCTCCGGAACCGGGCGGCCCAGTGCTTCCGCGAGGGCGGCAAGCCCGGCACGGCGCATGACGATCTGATGCGGCCGATAGGCGAACGTCGCCCCACTGGCATCGATGCGAAACTGCACACGTGCGTCCCACGGTCCTGTGCCTCGCTGTGCAACCCCGGTCACTGCCATGCGCCACCCCCGTCGTCGAAGCGCCGGCGGGCAGGCTCACATCGGAGGAGCTTCACTCCGCTCGGCTCAGAGCGCACCTTACCCGACCCCCTCACCAGCCATCGCGATGACCAGCAGCGCCCCGCGACTCCAGAAGCGGCTGGATCACCTCGTGCAATCGAGGCCGCACGAGGCCATCAGCCTTGCCCGCGAACACACCGGCGCGACGGCCTCGGCGGACGATCGAACCGTCGCCTGGACGGCGATCGGCCGGGCGCTCTACGAGCTGGGCGACCCGCCGAGGGCAATGGCGGCAATGCGTCGCGCCCTGGCCGCGGCCCGCGAGGCACAGCCGCACTACCGGCTGGGCGCGCTGATCAGCAGCGCACCCGTGGCCGCGGAGCTCGGCGACGCACACCATGCCCAGGCCCTCCTCGACGAGGCCGAACAACTGGCGACCGGTGCATCACTCGGGCGGGTCCTCACCCAGCGGGCGTTCGTCCTGCAGCACCTCGGCCGGCCGGCAGAGGCACTGGCTGCGCTGGCGGCGGTGGAACCGCTGCTGCGGAACGACCCGCTTGCACGGCTCCGGCTCACCGTCAATCGAGCGATGATCCTGCTCCAGCTCGGCGAGAGCAACGGAGCGGAACACGAACTGCGACATGCAGCCCGCGCCGCAGACCGTCTGGGGCAACAGGTCATCGCCGCCGGCGTGGTGTCGAACCTGGCGTACGCCTACGCGATGGGAGGCGACCTGGGGCGCGCGCTCGACACCTACGACCAGGCCGAGGCCCGCTACCTGGCCGCGGGCCGGCCATGGAGAGCAATGGCGGTGATGGAGATCGATCGGGCGTCGGTGCTGCAGCGCGCCGGCTTGCCCGGCGAGGCCATGCGTGCAGCTGCGGCAGCGGTCGCCAACGCCTCGGCGTCCGGGAGCGCCATTGCACTCGGCGACGCCCAGCTGTGCCTCGCCCGCGCCCGGCTGTCGGCCGCTCGCCACATTCCTGCGGTGCGCGCGGCTGGCGACGCCGCCGCCACCTTCCGGCACGCCGGTCGGCCTTCCAGTTCGCTGCTCGCCCGGGCGGTCCAGTTGGAGGCGGCGCTCGCCGTCGCCACTGCGGCTCAATTCCCTCGCGTCGCCGAGCGGGCGCGCCGGCTCAGTGCGCGCCTGAAGTCGCTCGGCTGGGGCACCGAGGCTGCAACGCTGGACGACGCGCGATGGAGGTCCGCCTGGGCAACGACGGGTGCACCGCCCTCGGGCGCGCTCGACGAGGTCGACGCGGACGGAGATGACACGCCTGCGGGTTCGTGGCGGGCGCTGCACCGCCGCCTCATCAGCCTCGGCCCGGATTCACCCGACGCCGTGATCGCTGCCACGGAGGGCACCGCGAGGGGTTTGCCCGCCGAACCGAGCGCCGCCCGCGAGGGCGCGGCGGATGTGGTCGTCGGCGCGGCACTGCTGCTCGGCCACGCCGACCTGGCGCTGCTGTGGGCCGAAGTACGACACGGCGCGCACGTTCCCTCCCGCCCCGTCGCGGGAACTCCTGGGCAGGTGCTGATCCGATACGTCGTCGACCGCGGCCAGGTCTGGGCGGTCGTGGTCGAGCCCAGGCGACGACGGGTCGTGCCACTCGGCTCGCTCGGCGAACTGACCGCTGCGGTGCGGCGCGTGGCGACGGCCGTGGAGCAGGCCGCCGGCGCGGTCTCCAACTCGGCCAGCAGCGCGGTCTCGCGCTCGGCCGCGGCGGCGAGCGAGCTGTTGTGCCCAACGCTGCCGAACGTCCGGCGAGTCGTGGTCGTCCCGTGCGCCGAGTTGCAGTCGGTCCCGTGGCAGGCGCTCCCGGGGCTGGCCGATCGCGCAGTGACGGTGGCCATGTCGCCATGGCGCCACCGAGTGCACGCCGCACCACCTGCGGATCAGGCGGACGTCACGTTCGTGGCCGGGCCCGGGCTGCGCCTCGCCTCGAGCGAGCGGCGCAACGTGGCCGCCGCCTATCCGGCCATCACGGTCCTCTCCGGGCGCCAGGCCACGCCACGGCGAGTCTGCGCCGCACTGGCCCGCCCCGGCATCCTGCACATCGCCGCTCACGGCGAACTCGAACCCGGCCACCCGGATGGCTCGGCACTACGGCTTGCGGGGGGCTCGCTGTCCGCCAGAGACCTGGCCGCACTCACGGCGCGAGCCGACCTCGTGGTGCTGACCAGTTGCGCCACCGGCCACTCCGAGGCCGTCGGGCGCGATGTCGCCGGCATGGCCCACACCTTGCTGCGGTGTGGCGTGGCCACCGTGGTCGCCCCGGTGGTGGCGGTTGGGCACGCTGCGGCCGCCGAGTTCGCCCGCCTCTTCCACTGCGCCTTCGCCGCCGGCGGTTCCCCGGCGGACTGTGTCCGCTCGGCCGCCTCGGAAATGCGCGCCGGCTCCCCGGGCATCGCAGAGAGCGCGGCCGCGTTCGTCTGCTTCGGCGCGTAACTTCCACATCTCGCGTATCACGGTCGGGGGCGGCGCCTCTGTGCGTCGTGGAGTTCGACGAAGCAGCACTCGTCCGCCTGGCCGACCCGGCGACGCGCAGCACTGTCTTCAACGAGGCCGCACTGTTGTCGGTGCTGCACACCGTGTACCGGGCCGACGACATCGTCGGGCCGTGCACGGCGGTTTTCGACTCGATCGAGATGGGTTACCGGATCGAGAAGCCGCAGCAGTTCACGGGCGTGGCGCTGTCCTCTCAGGGTGCGCGCTTCGAGCTGCAACTGTCGGCCGAGGCACCCGAACGGCGGAGCCCGCTCGATGCGCTGTGGGTCGGCGCAGTGGCCGCCAAAGCGTCGGCGGCGAACGACCCGATCGTCGCGGTCCAGTCGACGGCTGTCCCGGTGCCGCCCGAGGCAACCCCGATCTCGCTCGGCAGCGAGCTGCGCGTCACCTTCGCCGAACCGCACCCCCTCCCCGACGTGCCGGTGCGCCTGCCGGTGGTGGCGGCGATCCTCGCCCGGCCGCCCGGATACGACCTTCGCGACCTGCTCGTCGAGGCGCGCCTCTCCCGCGCCGGCGTCGTGGCTGCGGGCACCGTGGTTGCCGCGGACTCGTCGCTTCCACCCGTTCGACACCGCGCCATCTCCATCTGGATCACCCCGTCGACCACCTTCGACGATGCGCACTGGCCAGGCGGAGAGAGCGGCACCCCCGCCCAGCGCCGGGCCGCCCGGCTGGCTCGCGCCACCTCGTGGATGGCCGAGCAAGGAATCGCCATCACCACCCTCGAACCCACCTGAGCATCGACACCACAGGAGCCGACCATGCCGCAAACACTTCCCGCAGCCTTCCCCTACATCCAGGTGAACATCAACACCGCAGGTCTCGTGCCCACGGCACAACGCCTGCCGGGTGTGATCGCCATCGTCGGGGAGACACCAGCCGGCGCCGACGGTGGCACCGCGCTCGTCAACCGGCCGGAGGAGGTGGCGTCCATCGCGCACGCGGCCCAGCTCTTCGCCAAGGTGTCGAACGCGGGCGTTGTCACCCCGACCACGCTCTACGAGTCGCTGCGCCTGGCGATGCTGCAGGACCCGAAGCCGTCGAAGGTCTACGGCGTCCGCGTGACCGCGGGCAACCACGCCGAAGGGCTCGCTGCACTCGACGGTGTGGACGACATCACGTTCGTCGCGCTCGCTGGCGTCACCGCCATCGGCACCGCCAACCCGCCGACCGGCCTGCTGGCGCTGAAGGCCCATGTGGAGACGGCGTCCGCCGACGGCAACAAGCGCATCGGCGTGGCGATGATCGACCCCGCCGTGGCCCGGTCCACCACGTATGTCGCCGACATGACGACCGCCATCAAGCCGCTGCAAAGCGGGAACGGCAGGATGCTGATGCTGGCGGCACGCGGCGCGACCGGCGACGCCGCGGCGGCCACGATGGCGGCCGTGGCCGCCTACCAGCCACACATCTCGATGGTGCTCAAGCAGGTGAAGGGCTTTGCGATCCCTGCGCACGAGCAGTACACGCCGACGGAGATCACCCAGCTCTCAGCGGCCGGCGTGAACGCCATCATCGACCCCGCGCTGATCGTGGGCGAGAGCCTGCACCTCGCTGACGGCAAGCTCTACTCCAGCGACGCTGCGCTCGGCTTCGTCGACGTCGTGCGCACCCTGGACGACATCGACTTCCGGCTCAAGGCCGGGCTGATCGGGCTCGTGGGCGACGCACGGATCACGGCCGGCGGCCTGATCCGGGTGAAGGCCCGCATCGAGGGCATCCTCGGGCGCCTCCGTCGCGCCGGGGTGATCGACGGGTTCTCGATCACCATCCCCGTGCTGACCCTGCTGTCGCTACCCGAGGCGGCGTGGGACACGACCGACCGCGAAATGGTGCGCACCGCTCGCGAGACCCGCACCGTCGAGGTCGACCTGCAGGTGGTGTACGGCCCGGCCGTGCACCGACTGGCCGTCACCCTCTCGCCCTCCTTCACCTGATCATCACCTGCACACCACACAGGAGCACTTGCCATGAACGACTGGAACAGCCGGCTCGTCGTCAGCTACACCGACGAGGACAACAACGAGGTGACGATCACCCCGATCGACTCGTTCACGCCGACCTTCACCCTCAGCGCCGAACCGGTGCACTCGATCGAGAAGACGCACCTGGGGGTGATCTACTCACCCCAGTCGCTGACGTTCAACATGACGGTCAAGACGATCGGCCCCGTCGCCGCGCAGCTCACCGCGCTGGCGATCGAGCGGAAGCTGTTCGACCTGAAGTTGCAGCGCCAGGACGGCACCGACTGGGCGTTCGACAAGATCGTGATGACCGATTGCGTGATCACCAGCTCGGGCCCTTCGAGCACGTCGGTGTCGGGCCCACCGACGGCCACGTTCTCCGGCTTCAGCCTCGCTGCCTCCGCCGAAGGTGCCGGCGCCACGGTCGACGCGCCCTGACGCAGCGCCACAACCCTCGCTGAGCACCGACCGTCATGAGCGAACACCGTCCCACCAACCGCCCCAGCCCCGTGCGCGTGTCGCGCACCGGCCTGGCGTTGGTGCACGAGGGCGAGGTCGTGTACCCCGCCACCGGCAGCGAGGCGGAAGCCGTGCGCCTCGACGCCGCCGGCGGCGTGACCTATGTGTTCCCGGTGGTCATCGAGGTGTGCCGCACCGGCGCCGAAGCTGACAGCGAGCAGATCGTCGAGCGCACCCTGCGGCAGCTGGTGGCAGGTCTCGCCGCCGTGAGCGAGGGATGACGGTCTTCCGTGGGCACCACCGCCGAGTTCCCGATCCACGTCCGCACCGACGCTCGCTCCGTCGCGTCGGACCACGACGCCATCGCACGCTCACTGGAGCGGGCAGTCGGCGGAGCGCTTCGCGCGGCCCGGCACCATCTGCCGGCCGGCGGTGCGCCGAACGTCGTCGCGCCGACCTTCAGGTGGGTGGGCGAGTGGAGCGGCTCGGTGGCCCCGGCCGAACGGCAGGCGCTGGAGACGGCGTGCCGGGCCGCCATTCGCCGTGCCCTCCACCCCGCCGATGCCGGCGAGGTTCCCCCGCAGCCGCTCGGTGATCGACCGATCGAACGCATCGACGACAGCCGCCACCTCGGCCCGCTCGACGCCTACATCGTCGACAGCTACGGCGGAGGGCAGGAGGTCGTGCCGACCCAGGGCGACCCGCCGGCACTACCGGCGATCGGAGAGCGCTACACGTGGCGGGTGGCCAAGTCCGAGAAGGAGATGTGGGACGTCCTGCAGATGTACCTGGACAAGTACCAGATCACCGACAGCGAGATGGCCGGCGTGATCGCGCTGCAACCGAACGGCTCATTGGGCATGGTGCTGCGGCCGGTGGTCGGTGGACGGGCGGTGAAGCACAAGGGCATCGTCGAGATCCAGGCACCCGTCCGACCGAAGGTGACCGGCGCCGGCAAGCACGCCGTCGTGACCTACGAGCCGGTCGATCTCAACGCCAACGACGCCTACGAGCTGCACTACAAGTTCGCCGTCGCCGACTCCGACGCCCGCATCAAGGTGATCACCGAGCACTACGGCCCGAGCTTGAAGGCGATGCTGATCGAGCACGGCACGAAGAAGAGCCTTGCCGTCGACCAGGCCGACATCAACGCCCAGATCGACGGCAAGGTGAAGACCTTCGCCACGGCGGTCGAGAAGCGCTTCAGCACGGCAACGCACGTCTTCGAACTGAAGGTCGGCGGCCGGCAGTACCTCCTCTTCGCCAACGGCGACTTCTCCCAGTTCAGCGGCAGCCTCTTCCGCTACTTCAGCAGCGAGTTCGTGGTCGTCGGGCCGCCGAAGGAAGGCGAAGGGACGGGCGGTGGCGGGCGTGGCGCCGGAGCGCCCGGCGGGGCAGGCGACGGCGGGGGCGACAGCGGTGAGGGCGGCGACGGCGACGGGCGCGCCGCCGCCCCACCGCCGCCACCCGAGCTGCGGCTGTGGCGGCGCACCGTCGGCAAGGGCACGTGCGAGCCGTTCTTCGGCGAGCCGAGCCTCACACAACTTGGCCCCGCGGCGGCGCCGTTGCAGTCACTGATCGCTCGCATCTGCGCCATGCTGCAGATCCGCGACTGCGGCTACGCGGCATGGTTCTCCATCGGCGCGGCAGGCACCCTGGAGGCGCGGGCCGTAGATGTCCGCGAGGCAGCCGGGCACCGCATCGGCGCGGCGCAGAGCCCCTCGGACCTCAGCGGCCCACTGTTCGAGTTCCAGTCCACTGCGTCGCCCGCGATCCAGGCGCTGCGCCACCTCGCGGCCGTGGTCCCGCTCATCTCCGAGCTGAGCGGTGAGATCAACAGCGCCTACCTCGAGTACGCGAAGACGCACCGGTGGCCCGACCCCGACGTCGACATGATCACCTGGCTCGCCGAGTACCACAGCGCTCTCCTGCGACCGATGCGGCGGGCAGTGGGCACGATGTTCGTGGCTGCCTGCCGGGCCATCCTCACCGACCAGCTGGAGTCCAGCTATCGCGGCATCTGCGACCGGCTCGATCCGCAACGCTTCCCCGCCTACGCCGCGTTCTTCAGGAGTCTCGTGGTCGGCCGCATGTCGGAGCTCGCCCGCCTCACCACGCTGCACACTGCACTCCGCGACGAGGTTGGCGACGGCATCGTCAGCGACGCGGCGCGCAGCGTGTTCGGCAGCTGGCAGGACGCGCACCGCGCACTGTCCGACGTGACCGAAGGGTACGAGACGGTCCCCGACGAGGCCGCCGAGGGGCTGGTGACACAGCGCGGCGACACCTGGGTGGTGTGGGACGGCACCCGCGACTGGACCATGCAGGAACTGGAGGGGGAGCTGGCATTCCAACGCAAGCTGATCTTCGACATCGACCCTCTCGCCGCGCAGATCGACGCCGAACAGCTGATGGAACGGTTCCGTGCCGACCCAAAGGCCATCACCCGCTCCCTGAAAGAACTGCTCGTGGAGATGCGCACCGCGAACCGAGAGATCGCGATCAAGGTGACCGCGGACCCGGACTTCGCCTTCACGGCCAGCCGCATCCGCGGCGTCGGCGGCGCGCAGGCGACGGTGCCAGGAACCAGCTACGCCCTCGCCGGCATCCACGCCGAAGCCCACCGCCAGATCGGACAGTTCTTCGGCGGTGACATCTTCTACGCCTTCGGCATCCAGGCGCTGTTCGGCGGCGAGGAGACGTTCTCCGGCATCGTCACCTTCATCGAATGGACGGCGGTGATCACGCTGTCGATCATCTGCCCGCCGCTCGGCGTCGGCCTCGGCGTCGTGCTCGCGGGCTACCACCTCCACGAGGCCCATGTGCGAATGGACGTGCAGCGGGCGTTGCTCTCACCCGAGCTCGTCGGCAGCCGAGCCGAGGCCGAGGTGGAGCTGTTCGCGTCGGAGCTCGGCCTGGCGCTGTCCATCATTCCCGAGGCGGGCACGATCCTCCGTGGGGTCAGCAGCGCCGGCAAGTCCGTGGTCCGCGAAGGGCTCATCGAGGGCACCACGCTCGCGCTGCGAGCGACCCAGCGAGCGCTCCTGGCCGCCGTGGAGAAGCAGCTGGCGCAGGGGCTGGAGCGGGTGATCATTCGCGAGGTGCTGACCGACCGGGTGATGGACCTCGTGGTCACCTCGGCGCTCACACCGGTGATCGAAGCAATGGCCAAGGAAGCCCAGTTCCAGCGCTCGATCGACGGTTCGCCCGCAGGCCCACCGCAGACGGTCCCCCCGCCGTCTGCGGGGGCCGCGGCACCTGCCGAGGACATCCGCATGGACCTCCCGCCCGGCGGGTTGCCCGACGCCGGCGCCCCGGACGGAGGTGCGCCATGACCACTCTCACCTTCCGCGTCGGTGCGCAGACGATCACCCACGACGTCAGCACCGTGCTTGCCAAGCGCCAGTTCGAGAACCTCGTCGGGCACGCCGCCAAGGGGGGCCTGGATGCCGACGAAGTGCGAGCCGCCCTCACCCGGCTGATCGTGGCCGGCGTGGAGACCGCGGCGGCGATGCGCCTGCAGCAGATGACGGGGCGGCTGACGAAGATCTTCGACCTGCGCTCCACGTTGGCCGAGCGCGTCGGCATGTTGCTGAAGGTGAAGGCCGGCAAGGATCTGCCTGCCGAGCTGAAGGCCGCCGAGTTCAGGAAGCTGTTCGACGACCTCGATCACGAGCTCGCTGCACTTCGCAAGGAGAACAAGGACGTGTTCGGCGCCTCGCTCGGCGACGAGGTGACCACCAAGCTGCGCACCCAGGCGGAGGCCACGCGCGCCGAGCTGGCGATGATGACCGACAAGAAGTACGTCGATGCCGCCGGCCGCGAACTGAAGCCGGACACGCCCGAGCACATGCAGCAGCGGTGGCTCGAACACAAGCGCAGCGACCCGATCGGGCTGGCGAAGGAGCCGGACGTTCCACCCGAGTGGTACCGCACGCTCTACGAGCGGGTCATGTCCAACCGTCGCGTCGGCAGCGAGTTCGAGCGTGAAGTGCTGGCGGCGTTCGGCCTGGAACCGAACGGGTTCACCATGGACCCCGGGGCCGCGTTCCTGGCGCAGGAGAACGCGCGGCTCCTCACGGCAACGCCCGGCTCCGGCGCGACGAAGGCGTTCGACACGTTCAAGCCGGATGCCGTGCACGGCAACCCCCCTGGGCTCGTGTGGGGCCGCGACTACCACTTCGTCGAGGTCAAGAACTGGGCCGACCTGTCGAACACCGGCAACGTCAGCGCCATGCTCTCGTACCTCGAGGCACATCCCGGCAGCCGGCTGACGCTGCTGACGGTGAACGCCGGCGGGATGACCGGCCCGCTGCGCGACCGTCTGCAGGCGTTGATGACGAAGGGGCAGGTGACGGTCCAGTTCATTCCCGGGGATCGTCTGGGCCACCGGCCCGGCACACCACGACCGGGTCAGTTGTAGGAGGGTCGTATGTCGAGTTTCATCCAGTACGCCAACATCCCCAGTGCGATCATCGCCGACGGGTTGCTGATCGTGCCGCTGTGGTCGGTGCAGACCATGAACCTGACCGCGGCCTACCACCAGCCATCCATCGGCAACACCGCCGAACGGGCGGCCATCGGCGTCCACGACGACAGCATCACCCTCACCGGCACCCTGCTGGGCGAGGAGCGCTACGCATGGAAGCTCGCGTTGGAGACCTTGGCGGAAGCGTCGCAGCGCGGCACCGCGTTGGCGTCCGTCAGCGGTGGCGCTGTCGGCGGGCTGGTGCTCGTGACCTCGATGACGATCCGCACCGACATCTACATCTCCAACCTCACGTTCATCGCCAACGCCGGCCGGCGCGATGCGCTGGACACCACCATCTCGATGGTCCACCTGCCGCGGCCGGGCGGCCTGGCCAAGCTGCTCGACATCGCCGCGATCGGCATCGGCGCACTCGCCGACTTCGGAGGGAACTGACATGGAGCCGATCGACCTGCGGTCCACGCTGACACCGCCCACGCGCTTCGTGACCCCTCGGGGCTTCACGGAGACGACGACAGTGATCCGCGACCGGGTCCCCCACAGTGTGGCGATCGAGGCCGACACGATCGTGACGATGACACTTCCGACCGGTGTGGCCTCCGCGTGGAAGCGGCTCCCGGCGGACACCCTGATCTCCAGCGGGCGGGGCGACACCGGCGCCGGACGGCCGCCGGCCCGCCTCACCGTGGCCGTCGCCGGCAGGCCGTCGACCACAGTGCCGCTCGCACCCGGCTTGGTGCAGCTGATCGGCGGCGGCGCGGGCGGCCGGCACGGTGTCACCCACCTCCTGGTGGTGTTGGACTGGGAGCTGCGCGCCGGCACCCTCGTCGGCGGGGTCGATGCCGGCTCATGGCTGACGTTCGCGTGGCGCCGCGCCGACCGCGGTGTGAGCCACTTCTCCACGCCACCGCCACCTCGCCACCTGATCCCACGGCTTGCTGCACAGGGAACCGAGATCACCGAGTCGAGCGGTGACGAGAAGTGGATGATCCACGCCGTCGCCCAACTCGTGGAGCCCGTGCTCCAGCTGCACATCGCCGCGCAGCAGTACATCGACCCGGCGGTGCCGCGATGAACCCTGCGGCGGCGCTGGCACCCGACGGCGCCCATGTCGGCAACGTCGGCGGGTGGTACGTCTCGTTCCACGAGGTGGACGGCCCACGGCTGCCGAAGGAGACGCCCTTCCTCGAGTTCGGTTGCGAGCAGTACCACGGCGACGCCCACGTCGTGTTGCCCGGCGGGCTGGACGGTGGCCTGGTTGAGCTCACCGTGGAGGGCATCACCAACAGCGACTACTCGAGCCTGAAGGCGATGCCGGCCGGCCGCGCGGTGGGCCGGCTGTACCTCTACTGGCGCGACACCCCGGACGCGCCCACCTCGTGGGGGTCGACGCTCGGGATGCTCGACATCACCGGCCCGCCGAAGGCGGAGAAGCTGAGCCCGTGGCAGGTGATCGACTTCAGCCTGGACAACGTGCACCGCACCATCGGCCCGCGGCGCGTGCAGCTGACGATCACCGGGCAGGAGCACACCTTCTGGCGCATGAGCAAGGCGCGCCTCTCCCGCGAGGTGAAAGCCGCGGACCCCAAGGCCGGCCTCGACGCGCTGATGGCCGAGCTCAAGCTGTTCCCTGTGGTGTGGCATGGGCTGGCCCACGACCCGCGCTACATCCCTGCCGCGGCCGAGACGGCCGGCGCGACCTCGGTGACGTTCGACGCCGGCAAGAACGCCGTCAGCCTGTTGCGCGAGCTGGAGCCGACGCTCCGCGGCGAGAGCGGCCGCCTCGGCCGGGGTCACTATCTGATGCGCGCCGGGCAGGTGCAGGTGGGCGTGCGGCCGACCCCCTTCGACCGTTCCGGCACGGCGACCACCTGGGCTGCCTCCGGTGGCGTGGTGGCGGTGGAGGCCGAGGGCACGGTGCTGCGCGAGGGCGCGGTGGACGCCGACCTGCCGGAGTCCACCCGTCGAGCCTTCAAGATCACGTCGCGCGGCCGGCCGGACATCCGCCCAGGGGACGTGGTGACCGTGGGCATCCCCGAGGAGGATGCACCGCCCGTGGGCGGCTGGGGGGCCGTCGGCCAGCTGGTGAGCGCGTTCACCGGCCCGATCATCCCGACGCTCCCCGGCATCCCGCCCAGCCCGAGCGTGCAGCTGTACCTGCACTCGGTCGAGCACCGCATCGGCAGGACGTCCGCGTTCACCACCATCGCCCACGGGGTGGAGGTCACCCTGCCCGCCGACGTCTGGGACGTGCCGCCCAAGCTGCCCGTCGGCACCCGCCCGCCGCTCGTGGTCGGCGGTGGCGGATCGGCGGCGATGGACGCGGCGAAGGCGGTGAAGGCGATGGCGTCGTCGGCCGTCGCCGGCACGGCATCCACCACGGTGGCCGAGGTGCGTGGCGCACCCACCGCCACCGCCACCGACGGGCCACCGCCCCAGAGCACCCTGGTGTGGCGCGGCCTGGACACGCGGGACAACCGCGCCGGCGGCGCGCGCCGACACAGCATCGCCCGCCCCACCCCGTCGTCGGCGGACGACGTGCCGTACCTCACGCCCGTCGCGCTTCCCGGCTGCGGGCTCGTGCTGCCCCGATACCCGGGCACGCGAGTCCTGCTCGACCATGTCGGCGGCAGCACCACCGAGCCGATCGACACCGGGGCGTTCTGGCGAGCGGGCGAGGAGCCGAAGAAGACCGAGCCGGGCGACTACTGGCTGATCCTCCCCGTGGGCTATCAGTCGCCGAAGCAGGCGTCGGGCGACGGCGCCGTCACGCCGCACTCCGGCAAGGTCACCCACGACCTGGTGGCTGCGGACGGGTCGCGAACGATCCAGGTCGGCACGCTGACGGTGCGTGTCGGCAAGGCGGCCACCACGGCGGTCGGCGAACGGCCGGCAGCCGGCGCCGCCGGGGCCGTCACCATCGAGCACGCGGACGGCAACGCCCGCATCGTCATCGACGACAAGGGCGCCATCACCATCGAGGGCGCCTCCATCGCCTTCAAGGCCACCGGCGACATCACGATGCAGGCCGCCAACGTCAAGGTCGGCGTCAGCGGAACCATGGACGTGTCATGACGCAGGGCAACCAGACCCACAGGAGGTCCACCAATGGGTGACGTGATCACATCGGCCGTGCAGCTGGCCTGCCCCCACAAGGCGCCGATCGCCACCGTGCCTGCGGGCAAGCTCACCGCCTCGTCGAGCCCTGTGTTGCAGGCGGCCGAGGTGCAGAGCGGCACCCTGTCCTGCCCGGCCGACAAGCCGTGCCTGAAGGTGGCCAGCGTCGGCGGCAGCTCCGCCAAGCTCACCATCGGCGGCAGCCCCGCGGCCATCAGCCCGCTCGACGCAGCCACCAACATCGGGCCGGTCAGCACCGTGCCGGCAGCCGTGAAGCTGAAGGCGTCATGAGCGCCACGACGGACCTGCGCCGCCAGCTGGGTTGGGGAGTGCGGCTGGACCCGATCGCCCCGGGGCTGGACGTCGGTGCCGACCTCGCGCTGACACCCGATGGCAACGACCTGGCCATCACCTACGGCGTGGACCTCCTGGTGCAGGACCTCCGCCTGGCGCTCACCACCCTGCTCGGCAGCAGCATCTTCGACACCGGCTACGGGTTCGACGGGGTGAACGTGTTGGCGGTGGAGACGGATCGGCGGTTGTCCCGTGAGCGGCTGCGGGTGGCCGTGATCCGCGTGCTGCAACGCGAACCGCGTATCAAACGGATCACAGCGGTCTCGATAGAGGAGAGCAGCGAACCGGGCGACCGGACGCTCGTCATCAGCGCTTCGTTCGAGGTGCACGGCGGCGCGGCGCTGCGATTCGACATCGGAAAGGTGCCGCTGACATGACCGATCTCTCCGCAGGGCTCAACGAGCGAGTGGACATCGCCGCGATCGACGACGCCATCCAGCGTTCCACCGGCAGCGCCGGCTTCGGCATCACTGATGACGGCTTCGCCGCCAAGCCTTTCGCCCGCCTGCTGGCCGAGAAGCTCTCGCTCGCCCGCGCCCTGTTCGGCGACGAGGTGAACCTGGCCTCCGGCAGCGTCATCCGCACGCTGGCGGAGGTGAGCGCCCTGGAGGACGCGCGCACATGGAGCACGCTGGCCGTCCAGTTCGACGACGGCTACGTCACGTCGGCGCGGGGCATGGCGCTGACCGCGCTCGGCGAGGAGCTCGGGCTGAGCCGCCCGTTCCGTCACGCCGAGGGCTGGGTGCAGTTGTCGATCATCGGCGAGCTGCCACCGGGGGTGGACGGCATCCAGCTGCCACGCGGCTCCCGGCTCACCTCCCCCGGTGGGCACCATGTGGCGCTTGCCGAATGGGTGGTGCTGTCCGCCACGAACCCCAAGCGGCGGGTGCCCGTGGTCGCCTTCCGCCCCGGGCCGGCGCACAACCTCGACCCGGCGAGCGACAACGGCTCGGCCACGTTCCCGCAGAAGCTGACCCGCTTCGACCCCGCCGACCCCAAGGTCACACCACTGCTCACGATGGAGGAGACCGAGGGCCGCGAACTGGTCAAGATCGAGCACCTGGAGCCACTGCACGGTGGCGAGCTCCGTTGGCCCGACGACCGCTACCGGAGCCTGCTGTTGCGCGCACCCCGCTCGCTGTGGACGGTGGATGCGGTGCAGACGGCCGTCTCGATGGTGCCCGGCGTCCGCCAGGCCCAGGTGCACGACGGCTGGGGCGGCCTCGACCTGAACCAGTCCATCTTCGGCAACTTCAACTTCATCGAGCGGCTCTTCAGCAGCGAACGCGACCTCGGCTCGCCCTACTACTTCACCGTGCTGGTCGCAGCCACGGAGGCCGCCGTGTGGGACGGGCCCGGCGGGTTGCGCACCGAGATCGAGACCGCGATCGACGACGTGCGCCCGATCGGGCTGTTCCCGCGCATCGAGGAGGCAGACGACGTCTACGTCGGCATCGAGGCCGACCTCGTGGTCCGCGGCCTTCCTCTGCCGATCGGGTCGCGCGACTCGGTCAACTCCTCCCAACCCGCGGGAACGCTGAAGGCGCGGTTGGCGCGACGGCTGACGGACTATGTGGACCGGCTGTCGTTCGGTGAACCGGTGCGGTCCGCGGAGCTGATCACGTGCCTGATGGAGGAGCCCGGCGTTGTCGACGCACGCGACGTGCACATCCTCCGCTATCCCCCGCCGCTGGCCGGGGAGTGGGGCCGCGAGCCATCGCGGCGCCACCATGCCGAGCGGTTGCCGATCGCCGCCAACCTCGAGGTGGCCGCCAACCAGATCGCCACGTTCGTGCAGCGCGACGACCTGTTGAGGATCGTGTGATGGCTGCGCCGCTCGTGCTCGAGGCCGACACGGACCTCTTCGGTGGCGACTCGCTGGCCGCGCTGACGGCTGAACTGACCGCCCCGATGCAGGCAGGCGCCGTCCGCCAGGTGGTGCGCGGGGTGGTGGACGGCGGGTCCGCCCTGTTCGACGTGCCATGGCAGCAGCGCCACCCGGTCCTCCTGCTGCGCTGCGAGCAGGCGTTGGGCGACGAACAGCTCGACGTGACCGTCGACGTGCGCCTCGACGGGGTGGACGGCGGCACCTACCTCGCCTCGTTCGCCCCGTTCACCGAGCGCGGCGGGTCGGCATTCCTGTTGGCGCCACCGGCAGACCCCATCAGCGGTGCCGCCGCACCGGCCTCGGTTCGCCTCGAAGCCGTGCACGTCGATGGCGGAGGAACCGCCACCGCCCTCACGCCCGCAGGCGTGGTCGATGCCATCAGCCTGGTCGTGCTCGAGGGTGTGCTCGGCAAGATGCTCGTGATGCTCGGCGCAGAGCATCCGCGCCTCCGCCGCCAGAGCATCACCAGCCGCCGCGCCCGCTGCCTCGGCACCGCCCATGCGGCGGCGCTCGACCGGATCGGAGCGGACCTCCGTGTGGACCGGCTGACGACCGCGCTCGAACTGCAGAACGGCGAACTGGTCACCACACCCGCTCGCGAGAACGACGAGTCGTACCGGCAGCGCCTGGCCATCTACCGCCCGCTGATGATGCCCACCCGCTCCTCGCTCGTGCAACGGCTGAACGGGCCGGGGAGCGACGGCGACCCCAACGCCGGGCTTCCCTCACACCGTGGGGTCACCGCACGCTTCGGTGTCACCGAGATCGACGACACCTTCGCCTTCGCCGTGTGCACCTTCGCCACGTCGGCAGCACTGCGCGACGAGTTCCACGAGCATCTGCGCAACGTGCACCTGGTGGACGTGGACGCGGCGGCAGTGCCGGCGCACCGGATGCTGCCACCCGCGGTGCACGCGGCTCGCGCTGCACTGCGGCAGCGGCTGCGCGACGCGATCGACATGCCGCCGGGAACCCGGCTGGCACCCCAGTTGGCTGCGGGGCTCGACCGGCTGACCCGGGTTGCCACCGCGCTGGGTGTCGACCTCGGGCTGCAGGTCACCCGCGGCTACGCCGAGGACGGTGGCAGCCGCTACGAACTGGGCCTCGGCGCCGACATCGCGGCGCTGCAGGCCGGCACGCTGGACGATCTGGTGGGTGCCGCGGGCAACGAGGCCCGGGCGGTGACGAACGACGAAGTGGCGGAACAGCTCATCAGGTCGCTCCGCCCCGTGTCTCCCGCCGACGACCCCGAGGGCAAGTGGCTGCTGGAACCCGCAGGCCTGTGGACGGCTCATCGTCTGTCGGACACGGCCGTCTACCTCTCGCACCTCCCCAACTTCGGCCTGCGCATCGACCGCCAGGGGGCGCCGGCCGACCCGAGTGTGGTCGACCTCGGCCAACGGGCCCTCCTTCGCGCGCACTACCCCGCGCCCGGTGAGACCGCGTCCAACGTGGCCCTGGTGCGCGCCCTGCGGCGCGCGGCCATCGAGTGGGCGGATGCCGGCGGCGCGGCCTGGACCACGGAGGACGGCGGCAGCGTGGATGGCCAACTCGACTCGTTGCAGCCCGTCGACGACCCTGCCGCAACCGCGCTCGGCGGGATGGGCTGGCGTGCGGACGGCGTCGACCCGACGTTCGCCGAACGGTTTCGCCGCTTGCCGCCGGAACTGGTCGCGGCGATCCATCTTGCGGCACCCGACACGGCGACGCTGACGGCCGGTGGCGATGCGGCTGCCGACCTCGTGGAGCGCCTGGCGGAGGTGCTGCGCTCGTCCGGCCTGGCCTCCGTGGTCCCAGCCCGCGCCCCGGGCGGCGACATCGTGCTGCTGGTCGGCGTCTTGGGCCTGCCGTCGGCCGGGGCGAACCTCGCACCGGCCCGCACCGCAGGCTTCCGCTGGTATGCACCGCCGCTCATGCCGTCCGCCGATGGCGCCGTAGGTGGGTCGGCGCTGCACGGTGCCGTCGGAAGTGCCAACGTCTTCACGGCCGACCGGCCCGGCGTGTGGGCCGTCGTGGTCTCTGCCTACGCCCGCGGCGACCTCACCGACCCGTACGAGATTCGTGTCGACCTGCCCGGCGGTGCCCGCCTGGACGTCGACCAGTACGAGTACCTGATGAACCTGCTCGACCACCACCACCCGCTGGGTATCGAAGTCAACACCTGGCGCCTGCGGCATCACCACCTCGACGCCGCACTCCGGTGGTCACCCTCGAACCAGCGGATGTTCCGCGCCTATCGGAAGGACCGTCCATGACGAACAGCTTCACCAAGCTCAACGCACCCGTCGCCAGCGTGATCGACAAGGTGCTGGAGATCGGCGTGAGCGAGGACGACGCGATGTCCCTCGTCGGCACCTGGCTGGCGGAGCAGTCGGCCACGCTTCGCCGCCGCTTCGACTTCCGGCAGTCGGTCGCCGGGACGAGCGCCGACGACGACGTCCAGTTCGTGCGCAGCTTCGTGCACGTCGACTGGGTGGACGGCGAGAGCGTCGTCCAGGCGGAGAAGAGCACCGGCGAGGACGGGTTCAACACCCGCTTTCACCACATCGAGGCCGACCTCGACCAGCTCTTCGCGCAGATCGCCAAACTGGCCGGGGCGGTGGCCGGGCTTCGCAGCCAGGTCGCTGCCGCGCTGGCCGACGTGGACGGCGAGCTCAATCGCCTCAACCGCTTGCTCGATCGGAGTGAGGCACCCGACCATCGCTTCGATGCCGGACCGATCGTCGAGATGCCGAACGCCTTCCTCGGGACCTCGATGCTCTTCGACAAGAAGGTCACGATGTGGAAGACCGCCCAGGGGCTGATCGCGCTCCCCTACGTGAACCCGGACCCCGGCGAGGCGCTGGCAGGCGTGGTGAAGGTGGGCGACCTGGCGAGGTACGTCGGTGCCAACCCTCCGGTCGCCGAGGCGTTCAGCGGCGGCGGCATGTCCGTGGCGGAGTTCGTCCGCAAGTTCGGCGCCGATTCCACCCCGTCGGGGGTGAGGGTCGTGGACCTCGTGGCCATCCTCCCGGGCGACGCACGCTTCACCAGCGCGGACGAGATGCTGAAGGAGGTCGGGGTCCGTCAGGCCGCGGCCATCAAGTCCTTCGGCCTTTCCCAAGCCGTCGTCACCAACGCCGTCGGCCCGACGGCCGAGCCGGACAGGGTGGGCGATGCCGGGCTCAGTGCGTTCGAGACGATGCCGCAGTCGATCCGCTCGGCCCTCGCCGTGGCCGGGGTGACGACCGTCGGTGGGCTGGCCGACCTGAACGCCCGAGAGCTGACCGAACGCCTCGGCGGGCTGGGCTTCGAGGTCAACGAGGCCGACGCCGCCACATGGACCGCGGTGGCCGGCACATTGCGCCACCTCTGAGCGCACCTACCGCGGTCACACCGCGGGGCGGTCGTCCTTGGGGCCGCGGAACACCAGTAGCAGCACGGCGAGGCCGGCGATGGCCACGCCGACCCACATCGCCTGGTGCCAGCCGTCGACGAACGCCTCGCGCGCCGCGGCCACGACACCCGGGCCGGCCTCACCGAGCTGCGGGGCCACGTACAGGGCTTGGCCGATGCCGCCCTTCACCGCGCTCTGCACCTCCGGCGGCAGGCCGGCCACGGCGCTGCTGACGCCGCTGCGGTAGCCGGCGTTCACCACGGACCCGAGCAGGGCCACCCCCAAGGCACCGCCGACCTCGCGCACCGTGTCGTTCAGCGCCGACGCCACACCCTGCTTCTCCGCGGGCAGCGACTCGGTGATGGCCACCGTCGAGGGCGTCATCACCAGGCCCATGCCCAACCCGATGAGCAACAGCGCCGGCAGCACGGAGACGTACCCACCGGAGACGGAGGGGATGGTGGCCGACGCCAGCAGCCCGAGCGCCACCACACAGGTGCCGACGATGAGCAGCAGGCGGGTGCCGGTACGCCGCACGAGGCGCGGGGCGATGCTCGACAGCGGCATCAGGATCAGCGCCATCGGCAGCAGGCCGGTGGCGGCCTTGAGGGCGCTGTAGCCGAGCACGGCGCGCAGGAACTGGATGAGCACGAAGAACAGCCCGAACATCACCGCGAACACGATGAGCAGGTTGGTGGAGCCGCTGGCCAGGGAGCGGTTGGAGAACAGGCGCACGTCGAGGAGCGGCATCTCGTGGCGCAGCTCCAGCCAGATGAACGCCACCAGGCCCACCACGGCGGCCACCAGCCCGAGCACCGCCAGCCAGTACGTCCACCCGTTCTCCGGCCCTTCGTGGAACGCCATCACCAGGCCGCCGATGGCCACGGTCGAGCACACGCCGCCACCCCAGTCGAAGGAGTGCTCGTGCACCTCGCGGGAGTTGTCCACGTTGGCGATCGTCATCACCATCGAGATCACGCACAGGGCGATCGGCATGAGGAACAACCAGCGCCAGCTGATGTAGTCCACCATCGCCGCCGAGAAGAACATTCCGAGGATGCCCCCGGCGCCAGCGAACCCGGCCCACACACCGACGGCATTGGCCCGTTCCTCCTCCGGGAAGGACGACGTGACCACCGAGAGGGTGACGGGCATGATCATCGCCGCACCCGCGCCGGCCACCAGGCGGGCCAGCAGCATCACCACCGCGGAGCCGGCCAACGCGGCCACCACGCTGGCGACGGCGAACACGGAGAGCCCGGCGAGGAGCACCGGCTTGCGCCCCCACCGATCGCCGACCGCACCGATGGGCAGGAGCAGCGCGGCCAGCACCATCGTGTAGCCGTTGATGATCCACAACAGCATGCTCTGGCTGGCACCGAGGTCGGCGGAGATCTGCTGCACGGCTACGTTCAACCCGGACATCGAGGCAATGACGGCCACCAGGCCGACGCACATTGCGATGAGGATGCGGCGCCGCTGGGCGCGGTCGGTGACCACGATCTGGGCCAGCACCGCAGGGTCGTGCAGCGAGTGTTCGTCTGCGTGCATCCGGCTGGGCGTGTTCGGCGGGTTCATCGAGACCTTCTCGGGACAGGTGGAGGAAACAGTACGAAACCGTATCGTACTGTTTCGTGCCTCGCCTCCACCCCCCAACCCTGCGACAGGCGTCACCCGCAACGGCCGCTACTACGGTCGAGGGCGCGATGGACACTGAGGACCCCAGGGTTGCCCGAACCCGCGCCGCCGTGCTCGGCACCGCCGCCGACCTCGTGGTGGAGGGAGGGCCGGGCGCGCTGACGGTGGACGCCGTCGTGGCCCGCTCCGGTGTGGCCAAGTCCACCATCTATCGCCACTGGCCGACGCGGGACGACCTGGTGCGCGACGTGTTCCGCTTCGGCGCACCCACACCCGTCACCCCACCCGCGGCGCTCGGCTTCGAGGCCGCGATGCGCCTCTTCCTGCACGACCTCGTCGGCCAGCTCTCCGACCCGAAGTGGGCGCGGATGATGCCGGCACTGCTGGCGCTGAAGGCCTACGAGCCGGCGATGTCCGCGGTGGACGAGGAAATGGACGCGATGCAACGGCGGGTCTCCGAGGAGCTGTTCGCCCGAGGGCAGGCAGAGGGTCTGTTCGGCGCGGAGCTGGACCACCAGCAGGCGATCGCCCTCCTCGTGGGGCCGCTGGTGTTCGCCCTCATCACCGGCGAGGCGGAGCTGACCACCGGCCTCGCAGATGCCGCGCTCACCCAGTTCATGGCGGGGTTGCGGCACCGCACTGCCTGACCTCGGCAGTCGACGGCGACGCGACGACGGGGCTGGCCGCCACGTTCACCGCGGTGGTCTGAGGGCTCAGGCGGAGAGCGCGCCTTCGATGGCCGCCACCAGCGCCGGGTCGTCCGGGGTGGTGTTCGGCGAGAAGCGGGCCACCACGTTGCCGTCCTTGCCGATGACGAACTTCTCGAAGTTCCACATGATGTCCGGGTCGGCGTTGACCTGCAGGCCGAAGCCGGTGAGACGGTCGCGCATGGCCTGGCCTTCACCCTGGGCAGTGGGCGCGGCGGACGTGAGCGCGGCGTACAGGGGATGCTGGTCGTCGCCTGCCACGCTGATCTTGGAGAACAGCGGGAAGCTGACCTGGAAGTTGGTGGAGCAGAACTCGGCGATCTCGTCGTCCGTGCCCGGCTCCTGGCCGAGGAAGTTGTTCGCCGGGAAGCCGAGGATCTCCAGGCCCTTGTCCTTGTACTGGCGGTACGCGGCCTCGAGGCCCTCGTACTGCGGCGTGAGGCCGCACTTGGAAGCAACGTTCACCACGAGCAGCACCTTGCCCTGGTAAGCGGCCAGCGACGTCTCGCTGCCGGTGATGGTGGTGACGGGGATCTGCTGCAGGTCGCTCATGCGGGGCTGCAACCGCGCTGCATGCGGATCCATTCCCGCGCGCCGAGGATTCCGCTCCTACTCGACCGGCTGCTTCCACGTGTTGAGGAACGTCACCTCGCGTGCGGGGCGGCGCGGGGCCGGAGTGAACGTCTCCCCGGTGTAGTAGCCGCACGCCAGCAGGCACACCTGGGTGACCGTGGGCGGAATGCCGAGCAGCTCGGCGACTTCGGCTTCGTGTTCCAGGTGGAAGGTGGTCCAGGCCGAGCCGATGCCGCGGGCCCGGGCGGCGAGCTGGAAGCTCCACACGCCGGGAAGCACGGAGCCGTAGTAGGCCGCGGCCTGGCCCTGCGACAGGTGCATCGGGGCACGGTCGAGCCGCAGCGCCAGCACCAGCGCCGGCACCTCCGGCAGATGGTCCACCAGGTACTCGGCCGAGCCGATGACCTTCTGGCTGCGACCGTCCAGCCGCGCTTCACTGTTGGCCGCGAGGTACGGCCGGCCGACCGCGCCGAAGTACTCGCTGATCGCCGCCTTCTTGCCCGGCTCGTCGATGATCATCCAGCGGTTGCGTTCGAGGTTGCCGCCCATGGGCGCATGGTTGGCGATGTCGATGCATTCCAGCAGCACGTCGTACGGCACGGGGCGGGTGAGGTCGAGGCGCTGGCGGACCTGCTTGGTGGTCGTCAGCAGGCGGTCGGTCTCGGCGAGGTCGAACCCGGTGGTGGGGTGCACGGTCATGCCGCCCATCCTCGCGCACCCCGCGTCGTCCCTGTTCGGCGTCTGGTTCTACGGTGGCGGAATGGAACTTCAGGGCATGGTTGTGGTGGTCACCGGCGGCGGGTCGGGCATCGGTGAAGCGCTGGCGGTGGCCGCGCACCGCGAAGGGGCGCGCCATGTGGTCGTGGCCGACCTCAACGGCAGCGAGGCCGAGCGCGTCGCCGCCCAGGTGGGCGGAACGGGCGTGGCGCTCGACGTGCGCGACGAGGCCGCGGTGCAACGACTGGTGGAGGCAACGGAGGACGCACACGGGCCGATCGACCTGTTCGTCAGCAACGCCGGGTTCGTCACCGCGGCCGGGCTGGAGGACTCCAACGCGGCCATCCAGCGGATGTGGGAGGTCCACTGCATGGCACACATCTACGCGGCCCGAGCCGTGCTGCCCGGCATGATCGCCCGCGGCGAGGGGTACCTGCTGAACACCGCCTCGGCCGCCGGCCTGCTCACCCAGATCGGCTCGATGGCGTACTCCATCACCAAGGCCGCGGCGGTCTCACTCGCCGAGTGGCTGGCCGTCACCCATCACCACCAGGGCATCCGCGTGTCGGTGCTGTGCCCGCAGGCGGTGGCCACGAACATCGTCGTCAACAGCCCGGACTGGCAGGGCGCCGCCGCGGGCGGCGGGCTGGAGTCCGGCGTGGCCGCAGGCGATGGGGTGCTGGCGGCGGACCAGGTGGCGCAGTGCTGCGTGGATGCCATCCGCGCCGAACGGTTCCTCGTGTTGCCGCACCCGGAGGTGCAGACGTACGTGGAGCGCAAGGCCACCGACCGCGACCGTTGGCTGGCCGGGATGCGCCGCTTCCAGACAGCGCTGCACCCGGACGGCGTGCTCCCCGGGGACGCGATCGCCCCGACCCTCTAACCAATGTTGGCGTTCGTGCCGCCCTGGGCGCGGTGCCAGCGCCAACTTGTGAGCTAGCGGGCGGTGGCCTTGAGGCCGACCTCGCCGAGCAGGGCGATGCGGTCGGGGTTGTGGCCGTTGCCCGGCAGGTTGATGGTGAGGCCGTCGATGCCGGTGTCCATCACCGCCTGCAACTGCTCGCCCACCGTGTCCGCGTCGCCGTAGATGAGGATCTGCTTGACCATCTCCATCACGTCGCTGTTCCACCCCTTGACGGCGGCAATCTCCCGCAGGTCGGCCTCGGCGGCTTCCATCGTCGGCGCCACCAGCGCCATGACCAGCTTGGTGACCTTGATCTCGCTGCGGTCGCGGCCGAGGCGCGCGCAGTGCTCCGCCAGGGCCTCCAGCTTGCGCGGGATGTCCGCGGCTGCGCCGCTGGACAGGTTCGACTCGTCGGCGTACTGGGCCACCATGCGCAGGGTCTTCTTCTCCCCGCTCCCACCGATCATGATCGGGATGCGGGACAGCGGCGCCGGCGAGTTCACCGCATCGGTGACCTGGTAGCGGGCACCGGTCAGGGTGACCTTCTCGCCGCGCAGCATCGGGGAGATGATCCGCAAGGCCTCCTCCAACTTCTCGAAGCGATCGGTGAACGTGCCGAACTCGTAGCCGAGCGAGTTGTGCTCCTGCTCGAACCAGCCGGCCCCGATGCCGAGCGTGGCGCGCCCGGCCGACACATGGTCGAGCGCGGTGATCGTCTTCGCCAGCAGGGTGGGGTGGCGGTAGGTGTTGCCCGTAACGAGCGCCGAGAGGCGCACCTTCTCCGTGTGCTGGGCCAGCGCCGCGAGCAGCGTGTAGCACTCCAGCATCGGTTCGTCGTGGGCGCCGAGGCCGGGCAGTTGGTAGAAGTGGTCCATCACCAGCACCCGGTCGAAACCGGCGGCCTCGGCGGCCTTGGCCTGGGCCACCACCGTGCGGAAGATCGCCGCAGGGTCGCCGCCGGGGAAGGTGAAGTTGGGGATCTGGTAGCCGAGACGGGTCATCGGGGTCTCCTGTCGTGGCGTAGGCGCCGGGGAACGAGGGCCAGTCTGCCGCACCGGGCACCGATCGACCGACGCGGCACGGCGCCGGGCGGCACGGCGCGGCACGGCACGGCACGGCCCTGGCGTGGCGCAGACATCCCTCGGTCACGTCACGGAGATGACAACCGTGGTGCTCACCGTTCTCGGCGA
>JBPOIX010000090.1:0-15172 GCA_052034175.1 Actinomycetota bacterium | reverse complement strand
ACTTCGACCGGACGGGTAGAAGCCGGGTTGGAAGGCCCCCGCTCAGCTGGGTCTTTTCGCGTCTGGGGCCCCAGCGAGCGCCCCGTGTGACGCTACGGCTCGAAGGCGTCTCGCAGGTGGCGGGCGGCGGCGACGGCGGTGGAGAAGGTGGCTTGTAGCAGGTAGCCGCCGGTGGGGGCTTCCCAGTCGAGCATCTCACCCACCACGTACGTGCCCGGCCGGCGATGCAGCATGAACGCGTCGTCCACCTCGTCGAGCGCCACACCGCCGGCGGAGGAGATGGCCCGCGCCAACGGGGCCAGGCGGGTCACCCGCACGGGCACCGCCTTCACCAGCGCGGCCAGATCGGCCGGGGAAGAAGGCATCCCGACGGGACCGGCCATCTCACGCAGGAACGCCACCATCGCCGGGGTGAAGCCCAGGGTGCGGCGCAATGTGTTCGCCACCGAGTCCTTCTGCCGCCGCTTCTCCAGCCGCGCCGTCACCGCCTCCACATCGAGGTCGGGGTGCAGGTCGACCCACAGCACGGCCCCGCCGCCCAGCCGATCAGCGGCCCCGCCGTCACCCGCCCCACCGCCGACCGCCCCACCGTCGCCCAGCCCGTCGCCGCCCCCGAGGGCCGCCCGCAGCGCGGCCGTCAGGGTGTAGACCGGGCCGCCTTCCAGGCCGTCGTCGGTGATCATCACGCCGCCGCGGGCGCTCTCCTCACCCACCCGCAGGCCGACGTTCTTCAGCGGCTGGCCGGCGAACTGCTCCACGAACCGCGCCGACCACGGCACCAGCACGCCACAGTTCGCCGCGCTCAACTCGTGCACCACCACCCCTGCGTCGCGGAACAGGGACACCCACCCGCCGTCCGAACCCACGCGCGGCCAACTCGCGCCGCCCAGCGCGAACACGGTGGCATCGGCGCGCACCACCTCGTCCACATCGCCCGGCCCACGGAACAGCAACGCACCGTCGGGCCCCCAGCCGCACCACCGCATGCGGGTGCGCACGCGCACTCCCAACCCGTCCAGCCGGCGCAGCCACGCCCGCAGCAGCGGGGTGGCGCGCATGGCCTGCGGGAACACGCGCCCGCTGGTGCCCACGAACGTCGCCTCGCCCAGCCCCGCGGCCCAGTCCCGCAAGGCAGCCGGGTCGAACCCACGGATCGCGGCCTCCAACCGTGGCCTGGCCGCGCCGTAGCGCGCCAGCAGCTCCTCCAGCGGTTCGGCGTGGGTGAGGTTCAGCCCGCTGCGGCCGGCCAGCAGCAGCTTGCGCCCCACCGACGGCATGTGCTCGAAGACGGTGACCTCGAACCCGGCGCCGGCCAACACTTCGGCAGCCATCAGCCCACCCGGCCCACCACCCACCACCGCTGCCACTCGCCCGCGGCCGGCAGTCGACCCACCCGGCGCACCCGGCGCAGCCGCGGGCTGGTGCGGAGGCTGGCCGGTGGTCACCCGGCCGATCGTACGTCGCCACCTTCCTCCTCGTCGGCTGCCGCGGGGGAAGGGTGCACCCGCACGACCTACGATGCGCCGATGAAGTTCTGCGGGACATGTGGCACGCCACTGGAGGTCGATGCCGTGTTCTGCGGCTCCTGCGGCGCGCGCGTGGTACCCCTCGCCACCCCCGAGCCCGTCGACCTCGGCGCACTCGTCACCGGCCCACCGCCAACCGCACCCGTACCGCCCACGCCACCCGCACCGCCCACGCCACCCGCACCGCCAACTGCACCAGCACCGCCTCCCCCGCCCGTGCCACCTGCGGCCCCACCTCCGCCTGCACCCAACCCGCAGGCCGCGCCCCCGACCATCCTGGCCCCTGCCACCACGCTCGCCCCCGTGTCCGCCACCGAACCAATGCTCGACCCACCAGGCTCGCGGCGCGCCGGCACGATGGTGGTGCTCGGGCTCTTGGCGGTGGCCGCAATCGCCGCCGGCGTGTTCCTGCTGGTCACCCGGGGCGACGACGCCGCCACCGGCGCGGCGCCCGGCGCAACCGCCACCAGCACCACCACAGCGGCCGGCAGCGACGGCGACGGCGTCGCGCCCGGCGACACCACCGCGGACGGCGACGCCCCGGGCAACTCCCAGCCCGCGCCAACCGAACCTGCCCCCGCACCCACCGCCGCACCGACCACGCTCTCCCCGGAGGCCGCGGCCACCGCCGCACTGGCCGCCCACCTCAGCGCCGACCAGGCCACTGCCGATGGGTTGCAGAACACGTTCGTGCCCCAGCTGAGCGCCAAGAAGGTGGGCCTGGAGATCGACGGCGTCACGTACGGGCCGGAGGAGATCCTGGCCGACCACGAGGCCCTGCGCGCCGCGCACAACGCGATCCTGGTGGACGCCGGCCGCTACCAGTTCCAACACCAGGGCGGCCCGATGACGGGTTGGTACCTGACGATCATCCCCATCTCGTTCCCCACCAAGGACGCCGCCACCCAGTGGTGCACCGACCACGGCCTCGGCCCGGACGCCTGCTTCGGCCGAACCTTCCAACCACTCGCATGAGCCACCGTCGCCGGAGCGCGCCGACGGCCGCGTTCCTTCTCACAGCCACGCTCACGGCCATAGCCGCGTGCGGCGGCGAGGGCGGCGCCAGCGGTGCCAGCGCGGGCCCGGTTCCCTTGGGTTCGCTGCCCCCGACCGTGGCCCCCGCGGCAACCACCACCTCCTCCGCACCCACCGCCCCAGTGCCCACCCCCACCACCACGGGCCCGGCCATGGACAGTGCGGCACTCACGGAGTGCCTGTCCACCTGGTCGTTGCGGTCGCGCATCGCTCTGCTCGTGTGGCCCTCCGTGTACGCCGCCGACTGGGCCACCGCGCAACAGGTGGTCGGCGACCTAGGCGTGGGCGGCGTCATCCTGATGAAGCCCGACAGCGCGTTCGCCGCCGACCTCGCCGCCCACCTCGGCGAGCTGGATTCCGCCAGCCCCAACGGCGTGCTCGTGGCCACCGACGAGGAGGGCGGCGAGATCCAACGCCTCGCCGCGCTCGGCACGCTCCCGTCCCAAGAGGCCCTCTCCGCCCAGCCGACCGAGACCATCACCGCCACCATCGCTGCGCACGCCGCCGTCCTGCGCGACGCGGGTGTGGATGTGATCCTCGGGCCGGTGGTGGATGTGCGCCCCGCGGACGGCAGCGCCGACCCACTCGGCCAGGGCCGCCTGTTCACCGGCGACGCCGCCACCGTGGCTGCGCTCGGGGCCACCGAGGTGCGCGCCTGGCAGACCGCCGGCCTGCTGCCCACGCTGAAGCACTACCCCGGCCACGGCAGCGCCAGCACCGACACCCACGACGGCCTCGGCCTCACCCCACCGCTCGCCGAGCTGCTGGCGTGGGACCTCGTGCCGTACCGCGAGCTGGCGGGCTCCGGAGCCGCCGTCATGGTCGGCCACCTGGACGTGCCCGGCCTCACCGACGGCGTGCCCGCGTCACGCAGCGCCGCGGCCATCACCCTGTTGCGCGGCGAACTCGGCTGGGGCGACGCACTGGTGATGACCGACGCCCTCGGGATGGGCGGTGTCGGGATGTCGCTCACCGACGCGGCCGTCGCCTCGCTGGCAGCCGGGGTGGACGTCGTGCTGTTCACCGACACCGGCCAGGCCGGCGCCGTCATCGACGCCATCGAAGCCGCGGTCGACGACGGCGACCTCGACGAGGAGCAGCTCACGGCCTCCGCCGTCCGCGTCGCTCGCGAACTGGCCGCCCACGGCCGCCCCTGCACCGCGATGGCCTGACGGCGGCCTCGCGATGGCCTGACGACGGCGCCAGCCGACCGGGCGCTCGCCGGCTGCTGCTAGCAGATGCGCGGTAGCTGCTCGCCCAGCGGACGGTCCACCACCCGCTGCGCGCCGAGCGCGGTGCGCGCCACCACCAAACCCGGATGCTCCTCGGTGAGCCGGCCGATCACGGTGGCACCCGCTCCCTCAGGGATGGCTCGCATGGCCGCCACCACGGCGTCCACCTGCTCGGGCGCGACGAACGCCACCAGCTTGCCCTCGTTCGCCACATGCAACGGGTCCAGCCCGAGGAAGCCACACGCGGCGCGCACGGCGTCGGGACCCGGCACGGCGCGCTCCTCGAACTCCACACCCACGCCACCGCTGGCGGCCAGCTCGCACAGGCTGGCGGCCAGGCCACCGCGGGTGGGGTCGCGGAGCACGTGCACACCCTGGCCGCCGGCGGCCAGCATCGCCGCCACCAGCCGGTGCAACGCCGCGGTGTCGCTGCGCAGCTCGGTGCCGAACTCCAGGCCCTCGCGCCGGCTGAGCACGGCGATGCCGTGTTCGCCGACCGGGCCGCTGAGCACCACCGCATCGCCCGGCCGTGCACGGTGCGGGCCGACGTCCACCCCTTCCGCCACCACGCCGATGCCAGCGGTGTTCACGTACAGCCCGTCGCCGCGGCCGCGTTCCACCACCTTCGTGTCGCCCGTGGCCAGCGGCACTCCCGCGGCGTGCGCGGCCCTGCCGAGGGCGTGGGCGATGCGCGCCAGCGTGGCCAACGCCAGCCCTTCCTCCAACACGAACGCGGTGGAGAGCGCCACTGGCATCGCGCCCACCATCGCCAGGTCGTTCACCGTGCCGTGCACCGCGAGCTCGCCGATGCTGCCGCCGGGGAACTCCAACGGTTGCACCACATAGGTGTCGGTGCTGAACGCCAACCGTCCACCCTGCGGCAGCGGCAGCACCGCGGCGTCGGTGAGGCCGGCGCCCTCCAGCGCGGCCGGGCCGAACGCCGGCAGGAAGATGCGCTCCACCAACTCGGCGCTCAGCACGCCACCCCCACCGTGCCCCATCACCACCATGTCGTGCGCCGCGGGCACTGGGCACGTCCAGGCCAGCACGTCGTCGGCCGAGGCGGAGGTGTGCGGCTCAGCCATTGCCCACCCGCCGGTATTGGAAGTAGGCCGCGCACGCGCCCTCGGCGGAAACCATCGGCGCGCCCAGGGGCGTGCGCGGCGTGCACTCCGTGCCGAAGCACTCGCAGTGGTCCGGCTTCAACAGCCCCTGCAGCACTTCACCGGCGCGGCAGCGTGCCGGCTCGCTCGGGTCGATCGTGCCGACATCGAAGCGCAGTTCAGCGTCGAACGCGGCGTACGCCGGCCGCAACCGCCAGCCACTGGCGGGGATCATCCCGATGCCGCGCCACTGCCGGTCGCACACCTCGAACACGTCGGCCAGCATCGCCCGCGCCGCCGGGTTTCCGTCGGCGCGCACGGCGCGCGGGTAGGCGTTCTCCACCTCGGCGCGGCCGGCCTCCAGCTGGCGCACGCAGCGGCGGATGCCGTCCAACACGTCCAACGGTTCGAAGCCGGTGACCACGATGGGGACACGGTGCCGCGCCGCCAGCGGCTCGTACTGGGCCGTGCCCATCACCGTGCACACATGGCCGGCGGCGAGGAAGCCGTGGATGCGGCCGGACGGCATGACGGCGTCGATCGCCGGCGGCACGAGCACATGGCTGACGAGCATCGAGAAGTTGCGCAGGCCACGCTCGCGGGCAAGGTGGACGGCCATCGCGTTGGCGGGCGCGGTGGTCTCGAAGCCGACCCCGAACCACACGACCTCACGATCGGGCTGCTCCTCCGCCAGGCGCACCGCGTCGAGCGGCGAGTACATCACCCGCACGTCGCCGCCGGCGGCCTTCGCCGCGAACAGGTCGCCCTCGCTGCCGGGAACGCGCAGCATGTCGCCGAACGAGCAGAGCGTCACCTCCGGGCGGCCAGCCAGTGCGAGCGCTCGGTCGATCATCGCCAACGGCGTGACGCAGACGGGGCAGCCGGGGCCGTGGATCAGCTCCACCTCGGCAGGCAGCAGCTGGTCGATGCCGTTGCGGATGATGCTGTGGGTCTGCCCTCCGCACACCTCCATCACCGCCCACGGCCGGGTGACCGTGGCCGCGATGTCCGCCAGGAGGGCCTTCGCCGCGGCCGGGTCGGCGAACTCGTCCAACCACTTCACGGGGCCTGCCCGTCCATCTCGGCGAACAGGCGCAGGCTCTCCAGCGCGGCGGCCTCGTCGAGCACCTGGATGGCGAAGCCGGCGTGCACCACCACGTACTCGCCCACCTCCGCCTCGGGTGTGTACACGAGGCACACCTCGCGCGTCGCGCCACCGAAGTCCACCGTCGCCATCGCGGTGCCACGGTCGTCACGAATGGTCAGCACCTTGCCGGGCACGCCGAGGCACACGGTCAGCTCCTCTCCTGCCGGGCGAACCCGGCGATCACAGCTTGCCCCAACGACAGCCCGCCGTCGTTCGCCGGCACCACCCGGTGGGTGAGCACCCTGTGGCCCGCGCCTTCGAGCGCCCGGCGCGCGAGGCCGGTGAGGAGCGCATTCTGGAAGACGCCCCCGGTGAGGCCGACGGGCAGGCCGCCGCCGTGCCGCGCCGCGACCGCCGCCACCGCATCCGCCACCGCACGATGGAAGGCCAACGCCACCTCGGCCGCCGGCACCCCTGCACGAACGGCCCGGGTGACCGCGGCCAGCAGCGCGCCACTGTCCAGCACACCATCGGCCCCGAGGGGCAGCGTCAAGGGCAGTGTCGGTGGCAGGCCCGGTGGCGGGCCCGGTGGCGACCCTTCCGCGAGGGCGGTCTCGGCCAGCGCTTCCAGCTCGATCGCCGCCTGCCCCTCGTAGGTGATCCGGTGACGCACACCGAGGATCGAGGCGACGATGTCGAACAGCCGGCCCATGCTCGTGCAGGGGGTGCACCCCACGCCCCGCTCCACCTGGCGGCGAACGACGGTGGCCTCCACCGCGCTGCACGCCGCGGTGCACGGCAGGCCGCTGTCGTCCAGGCCCAACGCGGCCAGCGCGGCCAGCGCCAGACGGCACGGGTTGCGCACCCCTTCGTCGCCACCCGGCAGAGGCAGCGGGCCCAGGTGGGCCACGCGCTCGAACCCGGCGAAGGTGGCGCGCAGCACCTCCCCGCCCCACAGCTCGGCCGTGCCGTCCGCCGCCCGGCCGAAACCGGTGCCGTCGAACACCACGCCGAGCATCTCCGTCACCCCATGCTCGGCCATCAGCGCGGCCACGTGCGCGTGGTGATGCTGCACCTCGTGCACGGGCCCCTGCGCCACCGCCCAGCGGCGGGTCCGGTAGCCGGGGTGGGCGTCCGCGGCCACCACCTCGGGCTGCACCCGGTACATGCGAGTCGTGTTCGCCACGCCGCGCTCGAAGGCGTGCAGTGTGGCCAGGTTCTCCATGTCGCCCACGTGCGGGCCCACCCACGCGGTACGGCCGGCGGCCACACAGAACGTGTTCTTCAGCTCGCCCCCCACCGCCAGCACCGGCGCCACCTCCACGGGCAACGCCACTGGCATCGGCGCGTAGCCGCGGGCGCGGCGCACGGGCTGCACCATGCCGTCCACGACGCGCACGACGGAGTCGTCCACCGGCACCTCGATCGGGCGGTCGTGGGTGAGCACGACGTCGGCCAGGCGCCAGAGGCGGGCGAGGGCCTCCTCCGTCTCGGTGAAGCACAGCGGCTCGTCGGACACGTTGGCCGAGGTCAGCACCAGCGCGCGCGGCGCCATCCCGCCCGCAGCCGCTTCACCGGGCGCCGCGGCGAACAGCAGATGGTGGAGCGGCGAGTAGGGAAGCATCACGCCCAGCAACGGGCTGCCAGGAGCCACCCCCTCGGAGACGGTGCGCTCGGCGGTTCCGGTCGCACCGCGACCACGGCGCAGCAGCACGATCGGCGCCGCCGCGGAGTCCAACGCGTCGGCCTCCAGGTCGCTCACCTCGGCCACCTCGCGGGCCGCGGCCAGCGACGGAAGCATCAACGCGAACGGCTTGTCCGCCCGGCCCTTGCGTTCCCGCAGGCGGCCGACCGCGGCGTCGTTCGTGGCATCGCACGCGAGGTGGTAGCCGCCCACGCCCTTCACCGCTACCACCGCGCCCGCGGCGATGGCCGTGTGGAACGCGGCCAGGCACGCGTCGGTTCCGTGCACCGCGTCGCCATCCGCGCCGGGGTGGTAGGTCAGCTGCGGGCCGCACGTCGGGCAGGCGATCGGCTGGGCGTGATAGCGGCGATCGGACGGGTCGTCGTACTCCCTGCGGCACTCCGCACACATCGCGAACCCGGCCATCGTGGTGGTCGGGCGGTCGTAGGGCAGGTCGCGGATGATCGTCAGGCGAGGGCCGCACTCGGTGCAGTTGGCGAACGGGTAGCGGTAGCGACGGTCCGCGGGGGCGAACACCTCCGCCAGGCACGCGGGGCAGGTGGCGACATCGGGTGGCAGCGACGTGCGCGCCGACGTGTCGTGGTGCGACGGCACGATCGTGAACCCGGCGGTGCCACACGGCGGAAGTGGTTCGGCACTCGCCTCCACACCAGTCACCACCGCCAGCCGCGGTGCGTCCGCACGCAGGCGGCGAACGAACTCGTCGAGTGTGGCGGGCTCGGCCTCCGCCTCCACGAACACACCTGCGGCGTCGTTGCCCACGAACCCGGCCACGCCCAGCGCCGTCGCCAGGCGATGCACGAACGGCCGGAACCCGACCCCCTGCACAACCCCGTGCACTCGCAGCGCGCGCCGCTCCACACGGTCACGGTACTTCCGACACGGCGCGGGCCCACTGCCGCGGCGTACGGTCCCGCCCATGGCCATGAACGTGAAGCCCATCGCGACCCTGGACGAGCGGATCAACGACATCCGCATGCGCACCGCCGAGATCGTCAACCGCGACATCATCCCCAACGAGAACCGGCTGTGGCGCGCCCGCCGCGAGGGCGAGAGCTTCGCCGAGCGCACCGAAGTGCTGGAGCTGCGCGCCGAGATCAAGGAGAACGTGAAGAAGGCCGGCCTGTGGGCGCCGCACCTGCCCAAGGAATACGGCGGCATGGGGCTCGACTTCCTGGCCCACGCCTACATGAACGAGGTGCTGGCGTACGCCATCGGCGCGTCGTCGCTGTTCGGTGTGGTCGCGCCGAACTCGGGCAACCAGAGCATCCTCGTGAAGTACGGCACGGAGGAGCAGAAGCAGAAGTGGCTGCTGCCGCTCATCGACGGCACCATGGAGAGCGGCTTCTCGATGACCGAGCCGCACAACCCCGGCAGCGACCCACGCTCGCTCACCACCACCGCCGTCATCGAGGGCGACCACTTCGTGATCAACGGCCACAAGTGGTTCACGTCGAACGGCATCGACGCCGACTTCTTCATCGTCATGGCCCGCGTGGTGGAGAAGGGCGCCACCGACCTGCGCAGCGGGCCGATGGTGCAGATCATCGTGCCGACGGCCACCAAGGGCGTGAACATCGTGCGCGGCATCGGCGTGTGGGGCCGCGGCGAGAGCGACCACTGCGAGGTCAAGTACGAAGACGTGCGGGTGCCGGTGGACAACGCGCTCGGCCGCGTGGGCGAGGGCCACCAGGCCGCGCAGGACCGGCTGGGCGCCGGCCGCATCTACCACTGCATGAACTGCGTCGGGCAGATGTGGCGGGCCTTCGACCTGATGGTCGAGCGGGCCGCGAAGCGCGAGGTCCACGGTGGTGTGCTGGCCGACAAGCAGTTCACCCAGGGTGCCATCGCCGACAGCTATGTGGACATCCAGACCGCCCGCCTGTTCACGATTCACGCCGCGGAGAAGATCGACCAGGGCCTGCACGGCGCGCGCACCGACATCAGCGCGATCAAGATCTACGTGCCCGCGGCCTACACGCGGGTCGTGGATCGCGCCATCCAGATCTGGGGCGCCGCGGGCGTGAGCAACGACCTACCGCTGTGGGGCATGTACCAGGGCGCCCGCACCCTGCGCATCGCCGACGGCCCGGACGAAGTGCACAAGATCCTCATCGCCAAGAACATCCTCGGCCGCTACGCCAAGGGCGAAGGCTGGGACTTCGGCAACTGAGGTCGCCGCTGGCCGGACCGCGGTCGGCCTGACGGGTTCGGGGCCGGAAACCCTGTCACACCCCTCTGTCACACTACGAACATGAGTTCGTGGTGCCTTCCCGAGGTCGAGGAGTTGGCGGGCATGTCGCCAGCCGGCCTCGAGGCGCTCGGGTTCGAGGTCGAGCGCGAGCGTTGCCGGGCGGTGGCGCGAATGGCGATGTTGTCGTACCGGGTCGGGCTGTCAGGGAGCCACCTCGTCGATGGGCACCGCACCGTACGGGCCTGGCTGATGGCCGCCACGAACATGTCCACAGGGGAAGCCGCCCGGTTGGTGCGCGTCGGGCGGATGTTGGCCCGCTTCCCGTCCGCTGAGGCGTTGGCCACGGACGGGCAACTGGGAGTCGCGCAGATGGACGCACTCGCCCGCCTCTGCGAGAACCCGCGGGTGCAGGAGTGGCTGGCGCTCCCGGAGACGGAGGCACTGCTGGTGGGGCAGGCCCTGCAGTTGGCCGCTGGCGACTATGCGGTGTTCCTGGCCCGGTGGGAGGCCTCCGCCGACAGCGATGGTGCGCACGACCGTCACGAGCGCGCCCACCGCGAGCGGCGGGCCAACCTCACGCTCACCGGTGAGCGCATGTACCTCGATGCCTCGGGCGGTGTGCCCGCGGGGGCGTCCATGAAGGAAGTGCTCGACGCCTATGTGCGGGCCGAGTGGCAGGCGGAGTGGGATGCCGGCGTCGCTCGCTACGGCGAGGCGATGCACCTCGGGCTGATGACCCGCACGGACACCCAACGTCGGTTCGACGCGCTGGCGGCGGTGTTCGCCGCGGCCACCCAGCAGGCACAGGGCGGTGTCGGCGGGCCGCTGGTGAACATCGTGGTGGACTGGGACACCTTCGTGGCCGAGGCCACCCGGATGGCAGGTGGCGAACCCGAGGCTGCGAACCCGAACCGGCCGCATCGGTGCGACACGCCGGGCGGTACGCCGGTCGACCCAGCCGACATGTTGGTGGCGGCGATGATGGGCCAGGTCCGCCGCGTCGTGCTGGACAGTGCAGGGGTGGTGGTCGATGTCGGGCGCCGGCAGCGGTGCTTCACCGGTCCGGTCCGCGACGCCATCCTGCTCACGGCGCGCACGTGCGTATGGCCCGGATGCAGCCGCCCAGCCACGGCGTGCGAGGTGGACCATGCGATCCCGTGGGCGCACGCCGGGCCGACGGACGCAGCGAACGCTGCACCAGCCTGCGCGCACCACAACCGATGGCGCACCCGCGGCTATCGAACCTGGCGCGACGCCGACGGCCACTGGCACCACCTCCGGCCGGATCACACGGAGGTCGGCTGGCGCGCCGCTCGCGTCGCCTCGAACGACCTCTTCGCCACCGCCGGCGGCTAGCGGAGCGTGCCACGACGGTGCGGAACGGATGTCTTGCATCGGTGGGTTCGAGCGGGCATCGTGGCTACGTGCGGCCGAGGATCATCTTGCTGACGGGTGCTCCGGGCTCCGGGAAGACCACGCTGGGTCGGCAGATCTCCGACGCGCTGCGCATCCCGTTCATCGCCCGTGACGACGTGCGCGGCGGCATGGCGCTGACGGCGGGTGCATGGCGCGACACTCTGGAGCAACTGCCCTCCGGCGATGTGGCTGTCGATGCGTTCCTCGACATCGTCGAGAGCTCGCTGCAGCATGGAGTCAGCTGCGTCGCGGAGTACGTATTCCGCTCGAATCGACCCGGCGACCTGGCGCGGCTCCTGGCCGCTGGCGACGCCGTCGTGGTCATCACCCACTGCTCGGACACCGAACCGAGGTTGATCGAGCGCAACGACCGCGACCGGCTCGTCGCCAACCCTGCAGTCCTCCGAGCAGCAGGGTTCGCGTCGGTGGCCGAGCACACCGCGGCGATGATCGAGCGGATGCGCGCCGTCCAACTCGAGATGACGACCAGCTTCCCGGTGCCGACGCTGATGGTCGACACGACCGCGGGGTACGACCCCAACCTCGACATGATCCTCGCATTCGCCGTCCGCTGAGGGTTTCCCGGCGTACCTGTCAACCGGGTGGCGCCTCGTGTGCGTCGTGTGAGCATGACGAACACGGCCAACACCGACATGGTCCCCGCACCGCGCGACCGCGGTGCCATCAGCATCGCCGCCGCCCTGTGGTTGGCGGCCGCCCTCGGGCTCGGCGCGGTGGCATTCACCATCGGCTACCTCGGGGGCTTCGGTGGCGGCGACGACAGCGGCGACGGGGTGGACACCGGTGTCACCGAGGTCGGTGTCGGCCCCCTCGACGAGCTGGCCGGCGCGGTGAGCACCCGCGCGGACGTGGCCTACCGCGACTGCCCCAACGGCCGCGCCGCCGGCTTCCTTCGTCCCGGGGCCCGCGTGCTCGCGGTGGCCAAGTCCGCCGACGGTGCGTGGATCGCCGTCCGCTCTCCCGACGACGTGGGGGCGGTGGCGTGGCTCCCGGTGAGCGCCGTCACCCCCGACCCGGCAACCGGGTTCGCCGGCCTCCCCACCAGCGGCTGCAGCGTCGTCGGCTACGACCCGGTGATCGCCGGGCAGTTCACCGGCCGAGTGGTGGACTCCGTCAGCGGTGCGCCGCTCGGTGGCGTGACCATCTCGTGGGACGGCGCCGGCGACTTCATCCCCGACGGCCCCGAGACCGCGATCACCGCGGCCGACGGCACGTTCACGCTCGTGCTGTCCGGTGAGGAGTACGGCTTGATCATCGACGGCAACGCGATCGGCTACGAGGTCGGTTACCTCGGCGCCTCCGACCCGCTGCCCACCGGCTGGCAGGTCTTCCCGACGTGGGGTGAGGCGAGCACCTGGTTGCCCACCCCGCTCGGCGACATCGCCCTCGACGCCGCAGGCGCCCCCGCCCCGACGACCACCTCGACGACCGCACCGACCACGGTGCCCGGCACCGACCCGCCGAACACCACGAACACCACGAACTCGACCGCTCCGACGACGACCACCACACCGAACGCGGCGCCGGTGATCGGCAACCTGAGTGCCTCGCCCTCGATCATCACGGCTGGGCCGAGTTGTGGGTCCACCCTGCTGGCGGTGAACGTCACCGACCCCACCGGCGTGGTGAGCGTGACCGTGGCCTGGTCCTACACCCGCTTCAACGGCAGCCAGGCCAGCGGCACGATCACCCTCGCCCACGTGCAGGGCGGCGACACCTGGCAGGCCACCTTCGCCCCGCAGTTCGATCCGCCCAACGACGGCTCACCGGTGCAGCTGGTGGTCACCGCCACCGACGCCCAGGGCCTCTCCGCCAACCGCAGCTTCCCGCAGACGCTGGCCGTCCAGTACTGCCTGATCTGACCCAGCACTCCCTGATCCAAGAGGAACGAACCGTGAACCGCACACTTCGCCAGACCTGGCCCAAGGCCATCCTCGTGGTCGCCACCGTCGCCATCGGTGTGGTCGCCGGCCGCGCCGCCCAACCGGCCGAGCCGGCCGCCAGCGACACAGCGAGCGCCACCGGCCCGATGGTCGACGGCACCCTCACAGAGCTCGACGTGCTCGCCCCGGTGTTCGTCGGCAGCACCCCACCCCCGGCGCCCGCCGAGGACGACACCTCGCTCGGGCTCGGTGAGATCGTCGGCGTGCAGCAGGCCGTCGTGCCGGACACCTCATCGGGCATCCCCGAGCTTCCGGTGGACGAGGCCGGTGACCTGTCCACGCCGTCACCGGTCGCACCATCCAGCCCGCTCGACGGCGCAGCGTTGGCATCGCCGGAGTTCGTCGACGGGTTGATGCCGATCGACGCCGTCATCGACGCTCTGGCCATCGAGCCGAGCGAGGCGGACAGCGACCCGATCGACGACCTCGGCCTGCGCCCCTACGTCGACCCCTGCGCCCCGACGCCCGACAGTGGGGAGGCTCCCGCGGCGGACTGCCCCGACGGCACCCGTGCCACGGTCCTGCCCATCGTGTCGCTCGGCGACGCCTTCGTGCTGGTGCAGCAGGTCGGTCACGCCGCGGCCCGCGGCGCGTCGTGCCCGGAGACCTCCCCCGCGGCGTCGGGCGGGGCGGTGCTCGAGATCCTCACCAACGCACCCGGCACACTGCGCATCGACGTGGTCGACATCGCCGGCCGCAACGGCAACGTCGGCACGTACAGCGTCGAGACCGCTGCCGCGGACGCCACGGCGTGGGACGATGCCGTGGCCGACGGCGTCAACCCGAATGTCATGAGCTCGCTGATCGTGCATTGCGTGGGGCTCGACGGGTTGCCGGCCAACGCCAACCTGGTGGCGCTCGTACGCTTCACCCGCACCGTGGACGGCGGTACCGCTGCTCACCTGGAGCGGATCACCACCACGCCCGCCGCACTTCGCCCACCGACGCTGGTGGCCCCGGTCGGGGTCAACAGGCTGCTCGTCAGCATCGCCCACCAGACCGGCCAGCGCGCCAGCATCGACGCCTGGGTGTCGTCCGACGGCATCGCGACGTGCGAACCCTCGGAGCCGATCCGCCGGCTGAGCACGAGCACCACGATCACCTCCACCGCCGACGTGAACGCCTTGCGCGCCCGCGGCTACGACGAGACCTACCGGCAGCGGACCACCGTCATCTTCTGGGTGCCGGAAGGGCGCTCGATCAACGTCTGCGCCCGCACGTTCGACAACAGCGGGCCGAGCTTCCGCACGGCGCAACCGGTGCAGCGCGACGCCACGATCGTCCACTCCCCGGACATGGTGGTGCCTGTCGTGTCGATCGAGTCGGTGCACGCCAACACCAACCTCGTCGGCGCCGAGACGCGGGTGACCGTGGGCTGGGCCCGCGGCGACGGCTGCGGCTACTTCGAGGGCACGTTCAACGAGGCGAACGCCGTCGACCCGCCCGAGTACGAGTTCCCCTGCGACGGCGGCGACGCGGCGTGGGCTGCCGCCCTGGCGACCAACATCGTCGTCACCACCGGGCTGCGCAACACCCCGACGGCGGACATGGTGGAAACGAGCGCCGTGCTCCCAGTGCGGGCGCGGGGATGCAGTGGCGGCGACGCCGACGGGTTCGGGGCCAGCTGCCCGCTGCCGGCGACCGAGTGGTACCGCATCCCGCGGGCCACCGTGCCGGTGCGCACCGGTATCTGCTCGCCCGGCCTGTTCGAGACGACATGCGAGCCGCCCACCCGCTACACGGTTGCAGGCATCGCGCTGGTGCGGGTCGACTGGGCCGGCGGCGCCGTGGCGGGCCGGTCGGGCTGTCTGGTCGTGCCGATCGGCCGCGGCGGCCGGCGCCCGGAGCTGCCGCCCACCGCGCAGTTGGTCGTCACCCCCCCAGCCAGCGTCAGCGGCGAGGGCGAACTG
>JBPOIX010000234.1:0-7795 GCA_052034175.1 Actinomycetota bacterium | reverse complement strand
GCCCGCGCCGACGGAGCGGCCCTGCGGCTGCTGCTCGTCGGCGACGGGCCTCGGCTCGAGGCCCATCGCCACTTGGCCGACGCCCTCGGCCTGGGCGACGTCGTGACGTTCCGCCCGCCGCACCCCGCCGTGCTCCTGGACATCGCCGCGGCGGACGTGTTCGTCATCGCCAGCGACCTCGAAGGCCAGCCGCTGGTGCTGCTCGAGGCCATGGCCACCGGCCGGGCGGTCGTGGCCACCACGGTCGGGCGGGCGACCGAACTGCTGGACGACACCTGCGGGCGTCTCGTCCCGCCCGGCGACGGCGCTGCGCTGGCCGCGGCGCTGTGCGAGCTCGCAGCCGACGGCGAGCTCCGCACGCGTCTGGGCGCGGCGGCCCGCGTGGCCATCGCGCCGCATTCGCTTTCCCGGGCGATCGACCACCATCTCGCCGTCTACGAGGGGGCGCTCGCGTGACCCTGCAGTTCCTCACCATCTGCTCCTACAACCGTGCCCGGTCGGTGATGGCCGAGCTGCTGCTGCGGCGCGCTCTCGACGCCGCGGGGCTCCCGGCAGGGGTGCAGGGTGCGGGTTTCGCCAGCGAGGGTGAACCTCCGCTGGCCGCCACCTCGGCGGCGTTGCTGCAGATGAACGTGGACAGCGTCGGCTACCTCAGCACGCGGGTCACGCCCTCGCTGATCGCCGCCGCCGACCTGATACTCGTCGCCGAGCGCATCCATGCCGTGCGGATCGCCGAGGACGACGTGGATGTGTTCCATCGCTGTTTCACCTTCCCCGAGTTCGTCGTCGCCGCCGAACGCACCGGCCCGCGGGGCAGGAGGAGCTTCGCCCAGTGGGTCGCCGAGGTCGGCGCGGGGCGAACCCACGCCACCTTCCTCGACCGCTCCGTGCCCGAGATCATGGACCCCGCTGGCGCGTCGTCCATCGTGTTCGACGCCACGGCGCGGATGATCGACGACCTCTGCAAGCGTCTGGTGGCGCTGTTGTGAAGGGGCTCCCGCGGCGTGCGGCGGGCTGGGCGCGGGCAAGCCTGCGCGGCGCAGCCGGTGGCGCCGACCGCATGCACGATCGGTGGAGGGCCGCACCCCCAGGGGTGGCGGTGCTCATCTACCACCGCGTCGGCGGTGGCAGCGACAGCGCCGTCGATCTGCCGGTCGACGTGTTCCGCCGACAGCTCGCACATCTCGCGGAGCACCACCGGGTGATCTCGCTGGACGCCGCTGTGCGAGCCATCGAGGCCGGCGAGGCCGCCGACGGCGTGGTGATCACCTTCGACGACGGCGCGGCGGACTACGCCGAACACGCCGCGCCCGCGCTCATCGAGGCCGGCCTGCCGAGCACGCTGTACCTGGTGACATCGGCGCCGGACGTCGGCACCTTGCCGTGGGGCGTACCGTCGGTGTCGTGGGCCGCACTGCGCGATCTCACCGCAACCGGGCTCGTCGACGTGCAATCCCACACACACGACCACAGGGTTCTGCACCATGCGGACGGCGCCACCACGGCCGACCAGCTGGACCGGTCGATCGAACTGATCGCGGATCGGCTCGGTTCTGCACCGCAGCACTTCGCCTACCCGAAGGCCGTTCCGGGCAGCCGGCCCGCTCGCCTCGAGGTGGCGGCACGGTTCCGCTCCGCGGCGCTCGCCCGGCATGGCCGCAATGCTCACCTCGCCGATCTCCACGTGCTCCGCCGAACCCCCATCTCCCGCCAGGACGACATGGACGACTTCGCGGCCAAGGCCAAGGGAGGACGGCGCCTGGAAGGGTGGGCGCGGCATCAGGTGGCGAGCGTGCGCTACCGGCGGGCCACCACGTGACGACCGCACCGCGCCCGCTGCCCACCGATGCGCCGCATCCGATCGGCGTCCCGCCGCGCCTGTTCCACCTCACCACGACGGACATGAGCCTGGACTGGCTGCTCGGCCCGCAACTGCGTGCGTTCGCCGCCGCCGGGTATGAGGTCGTCGGGGTGTCTGCCGCCGGGCCGCACGTCGCGAACCTCAACGCCGCGGGCATTCGCCACATCCCCGTCGACTCCTTGACGCGTGCCCCGTCGCTGCGCGCCGACGTGAAGGCCTTCGTGGCCCTCGTGCGGCTGCTGCGCCGGGAGCGGCCCCAGGTCCTCCACACCCACAACCCGAAGCCCGGTGTGCTCGGCCGCATCGCAGGGAGGCTGGCGCGGGTTCCGGTGGTGGTGAACACCCAGCACGGCCTGTACGCCCAGCCGACCGACTCCTGGAAGCGACGCCTGCCCGTGTACACGCTGGAACGCGTGGCCGCCGCCTTCGGGCACGCCGAGCTGGTGCAGAACCCGGAGGACGCAGCGACGCTGATCCGCCGCCTGCGCGTGCCCCGCCGCAAGGTCTCCGTGCTCGGCAACGGGATCGATCTCACCCGCTTCGACGGGAGCAGGGCGGCCCGGGCCCGCACCCGGGCCGAGTGGGGGGTCGCAGACGGCACCGTGCTCGTGGGCGTGGTCGGGCGGCTGGTTCGGGAGAAGGGCCTGGCGGAGATCGTGGCCTCCGCAGGCGCGCTCCGCGACCATCAGCCCCCGATCACCGTGGTCGTCGTCGGCCCTGCCGACCCGGACAAGGCGGACGGGTTCGACGCCACGGCGCTCGCCGCAGCAGGCGCGCAGGGGGTCCGCTTCGTCGGCCGCCGCGACGACATGCCCGAGTGCTACTCGGCGATGGACATCTTCCTCACCGCCACCCACCGGGAGGGCTTCCCGCGTGCAGCGATGGAGGCCTCCGCCAGCGGCCTTCCGGTGATCGCCACCGACATCCGCGGCTGCCGCCAGGTGGTGGTGGACGGCGAGACGGGCCTGCTCGTGCCGGTGCGCGACCCTGAGGCACTGGCCACCGCAGTGGCGCGACTGGCTGCCGACGAGCCGACCCGCAGGCGGATGGGGGAAGCGGGGGCGCTGCGGGCGGCCGCCGAGTTCGACCAACAGCGCGTCATCACGCTCACCCTGGCGACCTACGAACGGTTGCTGCGAGGAAAGGGCCTCCGCGCGCCGAACCGGTGAAGCGCACTCCGCACCCCACGCCCGGGCCGGTCGCCGGAGGTCTCCTCGCAGCCGAGGCACGGTGGCGGGGCGGGCTCGGGCTCGGTGCCCTCCAACAGCCCCTCCACGGCGAAGGCCTGCAACACGAGACGCACATTGCCCACGATCGCCTCGTGATCACCGGCGGTCGCCTCGGCGATCTCCTCTGCAAGGGCGGCGACGGACGTGACCCCGTCACAGGCGTCGAAGACCACGGCGGCGAGGTCGCGCACATGGTGCACCCGATTGGACCGGGGGTCGAAGACCACCTGTTCGACCGGGAACTCGGCCACCTCGAGCACCGGGTGCCGGCGCGGCAGGATGTCGGTGGTCATTGCTGCGGAAGCTCCTTCATCGTCACCCCGCCGCCGGCGTCGATGCCGTGGCGGCGGAGCACCATCGGCACCGTGCGCAGCAACAGGCGCAGGTCGAGCCACAGGCTCCGTTCGTCCACGTAGCGGACATCCAACGCCAGGCGCTCGGGCCAATCGACCGTGTTCCGGCCGGCCACCTGGGCCAGCCCGGTGAGGCCGGGCGTGACGTCGAAGCGGCGGCGCTGCTCCGTGGTGAACCGCGGCAGGTAGTGCACGGGAAGCGGCCGCGGCCCGACGAGGGTGATCTGCCCGCGCGCCAGGTTGATCAGTGACGGCAGCTCGTCGACGCTGGTCGAGCGCAGGAGCCGGCCGAGGCGGCCCAGGCGTTCGTGATCGAACTCGGGCGCCTCCCGGCCCGGCTGAGGGTGGCGCATGGTGCGCAGCTTCAGCAACGTGAACGGGACGGCATCGCGCCCGAGGCGGGCCTGCCGGAACAGCACGGGTGAACCCATCCGCCAGCGAACCGCTCCCGCCGCCGCGAGGAGCACGGGTGCAGCCACCAGCAAGCCGATGACGGCGGCGAGCACATCGACAAGCCGGCGCAGCAGGTTGGCGGCGCTCACCGGTGCCGTCCGGAGGCGCGGGCCGGCACGCCGACCACGGTGAGCCCGGCAGCGACATCGCGGACCACCACGGCCCCGCCGCCCACCACGGCATCGTCGCCCACGGAGCAGCCGGGCAGGATGGTGCTACCGAGCCCGACGAGCGCTCGCCGGCCGATGTGGACATTGCCCCCCGTGGTGACGCCCACGGCCACATGGGCGAACGGCCCGACCCGGCCGTCGTGGTCCAGGGTGGCACCGGTGTTGAGGATCGCCCCGTCACCGACCACGGCCGCAGCACAGACGACCGCGCCGGCCCCGATGTAGATCCCGACGCCCAGCTCGGCCGAGGGCGAGATCATCGAGAAGCGGCTGATGGCGTTCACCGGCACAAGGCCTGCCGACGCCGCCTGCGTCTGGAGACGCTCGCGGGCGGCGTTGTCGCCGACGGCGACGAAGACCTTGGTGGCGTGGTGTGCCGCCGCGATGGCCACGAGGTCCGAGTCGCGCCCGAGCACCGGGCAGGGCAGCCCCTCGAGCCCGGCGCCATCGGCGCTGACACAGCCGACGACGTGCAACGAGCAGTCCTGCAGGGCCTCGATGCAGACCCTGGCGTGCCCTCCGGCCCCGACGACGATGACGGACGCGTCGAGTTCGGCACCGGCTCCCATCACGGCCACCCTAGTGGCGGGTCGTGGCCCGCACCCGGCCACCACGCGGAGCGCGCAGCCCGATATACAGTCGTTGGCCTTGATGCCCTCCGAGCACCCTCGAGGCGAACCATGAGCGACGCGGCACCCGAGCCCACGTACCTGCGTCGTGAGGCGGTGCACCGTGTCGCCCACGGCCGCGTGTTGGTCCACCTTCCGGATGGGCGAGTCGCCGACCTCGTCGGCGCTGCGGCACAGGCCTGGCTGGTTGCCGACGAACCGGGCACCGCCGCAGACCTGCTCACGCGCATCGACGAGTCCGCCCCGGAGCCACGTCCGGCGGTCGCGTCCGCCAGCGACACAGACGAGTTCCTGCAAGTGCTTGCCGCCCTGGTCGCAGCGGGAGCCATGACGATCGACCGCCAGGCGCGCCCGACATGACTCCAGTGCCGTCCGCGCTGCACACCGCAGCCGCCCTCGGACTGCGGTGTCACACCACGCGGGCGACCCTCGATGACGACGAGGCGCACCTCGTGCTGCAGGCGGCCGAGGTACACGGGGTCACCGGACTCCTTGCCCACGGGGCCGGGGACGGCGTGATCGGCGGGCCGGAGTGGTTTCTGGCCGAGACTCGCGAACGCCACCTCGCTGCCCTCCGCACCAGCATGCGCTGCGAGCACATGGCAGTCCATGCCGTGCGCACCCTCTCCGCGGCAGGCATCCGTTCGCGCACGTTGAAGGGTGTCGCACTGGCCCATCTGGACTACCCCGACCCGGCCTGGCGCACCTTCGGCGACGCCGACGTGCTCGTGCCCCGCGCCGCGCTGCCTGCCGCGCTCGCGGCACTTCGCACTGCCGGGTTCGTGCGGCCGGAGCCGCCGGTGCGCGGCTGGTGGGAGCGCTCCTTCGGCAAGGCCGTCGTCCTGCACTCGCCCGAGGGAGTGGAGCTCGACCTCCACCTCACCCTCACCGGCGGCTACTACGGGCTCTGCATCCCGAGCGACGAGTTGTTCGCGGGTGGTGAGGAGTACACCCTGGCAGAGGTGCCGGTCACCGCCCTGCCGCGGCCGCTGCGCCTCCTCCAGGCCGCCTACCACGCCGTGCTGGGAGGCGGGTCGGGGCTGAGGGCGCTCCGCGATGTGGCCCAGTTGGCCGACGACGCCACGCTGGAAGCGGCGATCGACGTGGGCACCCGGTGGCGTGGTGGCCCGATCCTGGCAGAAGCCATTCGCCGCGCCTGGGCGCAGTTGGCACTGGCCGACGGGCCGGCCATCCAGTGGGCCGCCTCGTGCGCGCTGCCGCCGGCGGACGCGGCGCGCATCGCTGCCGCGCAGGGCGGAACGGACGGGTGGGCGGCCGATGGGCGAGCCGCCGCAGCCGCGCTTCGGCCCGCGGCGCGGGTGGCGTACACCGCCGGGCTGCTGTTCCCCTCCCGCGCCAGCCTGCGGGCCCGCGACCGCTCACCGTGGGAACATCTGCGTCGGGTATTGACTGCAGGGCGTTCCGTGCCGATGAACGACGCATGAGGTCACCCGTTCGACGCAGCCCACGGGGGTACGCTCGGCCCATCGCCGTCGACCCCGCCCCCACTGCGTCCGCCGCTCCGCCGCGCCGCCGCATGCCGCGCGGCGACGAGCCGGCGTTCTACGACAACTGGTGGCGCACCCTGGTGGTCGCCCTCAGCGACCTGGCCTGCTGGCCCCTGGCCTTCGCCTTCACCACCGCCATCGAGGAATGGTCCATCAAGGACCACCGGGTGCTGCTGGTGCTCGGCTGGTGCGTGATCGGGCAGTTCGCCTGGGGCACGATCAACGGCCTCTACCGGCGGCGCTACCTGCCGTTCAGCTTCGAGGAGATCGGCGTCGCCGCGCTCACCGTTGGCGTGGCCGGGCTCATCGGCATCCTCGCCGACCTCGCCGTCACCGGTCGCCACTTCGGGCACCGCACGATCTGGGCCACGGCCACCGCGGCGGCCGCCGTGCTCGGGCTACGGTACGCCCGCCGCTTCCGGGCCCGCTGGATCCGTGGGCGCACCGCTCGCCAGCGCACACCCGTCGTGGTGGTCGGGGCCGGCGACGGTGGCGTGCGCGCCGTGCGGGCCATGCTCAGCCCTGCCAGCCCCTATCGGCCGGTGGCCGTGCTGGACGACGACCCGGCGAAGAGCAACCTGCGCATCAACGGCGTGCGCGTGCTCGGCGGGTTCGCCGACCTCGCTCGCGTAGCCCACCATCACCACGCGGACGCTGCGGTGCTTGCCATCCCGTCCGCCAGCCCCGACCTTCTTGCACGCCTGCACGCCCAGGCCGTGGCCGCCGGCCTCACCACGCTCGTGCTGCCGCCCGTCCAGCAGCTCGTCGGCACCGGGTCCACCGCCGAGATGCGCGCCTACACCGACGACGACGTGCTGCGCCGCCGCGTGGTCACGATCGACATGGAGGCCGTCGGCCGTCTGATCGCCGGGCGCACCGTGCTCGTCACCGGCGCCGGCGGCTCGATCGGCTCCGAACTCGCGCATCAGGTGGCACAGCTGTCGCCCCAGGCACTGGTCGTCCTCGACCACGACGACTCCCTGCTCCACGCCGTCGAACGACGGTTGTCCACCGTCACCACCCTGTTCCCCGTGCTGGCCGACGTTCGCGACCCGGCCCGCATCGCCGAGGTCTTCGCCACCTACCGGCCCGATGTGGTGTTCCACGCCGCCGCGCTGAAACATGTCCCGGCCCTGGAAGCCGCCCCCACCGAGGGGTGGAAGACGAACGTGCTCGGCACCCGCAACGTGCTGGCGGCCGCCGAGGCGCACGGTGTACAACGATTCGTCAACATCAGCACGGACAAGGCGGCCGACCCTGTCAGCGTGCTCGGACGGACGAAGCGCTCGGCCGAGCAGCTCACCGCCGCCGTCGCCGAGCGAACGGGGCGCTCGTACGTGTCGGTGCGGTTCGGCAACGTCATCGGCAGCCGCGGCTCGGTGATGGAGACGTTCCTCGCCCAGATCGACGCGGGCGGGCCCGTCACCGTCACCCACCCCGAGGTCACCCGCTACTTCATGGCGGTGCGCGAAGCGGTCCGCCTCACTCTCCAGGCCGCCACCGTCGGCGCTCCCGGGGAAGTCCTGGTGCTCGACATGGGCGCGCCCGTGTGCATCGCCGATGTGGCACGGCAGCTGATCGAGCAGTCCGGC
>JBPOIX010000005.1:0-19853 GCA_052034175.1 Actinomycetota bacterium | reverse complement strand
GGCGTACATCAGCCATTATGCCAGAGCCGCGGTCCACCTGAGCCACGGCGAAGCGCGCCAGGCACTGGAGCTCGCCGTCGCGATGCGCCCTCTGGCCCCCACGATGATCGGCACCGAGCTGCTCTCGTGGCGCATGCTCGGGTTGCGAGCAGCGGTGGCGACCCAGGATCTGCCGATCGTGGTGCGCTGGGCTGCAGAGGCAGAGCGCTTGGCGACCGCCATCGAGCCGCACTGGCTGCCCGACATCCTGCGCTTGCGCGGCACCGCTGCCGAACTGGCAGGCGAGACCGCGGCCGCCCTCGCCGACTTTCGCACGGCAGCCGCTCATCTCAGCGCACTGCGCGCCTCGACGTTCGTCCACCTCGCCGCCCTTCTCGGCTCACGTGCCGAGCTGGAGCAGTCCGAGCAGCACCTGCGCGATCGCTCGGCCGAACTGGCCCGCGAGGCCGGAATGGACCCCCTGACCGGCGTGGCCAACCGCCGCGCGCTGACCGACCTGGCAGAGTCGGCCGGGGACGGCCGCCTGACCTCAAGCGTCGTGGTTGCCGCGGACATCGACCACTTCAAACGGATCAACGACACCTTCGGCCATGGGCTCGGCGACGATGTGCTGCGCCGCGTCGCCCGGCTGCTGGCCGATGTGGCCGGCCCCGAGGCCACGGTCGTTCGCCTCGGGGGCGACGAGTTCGTCGCCGTGCTCGCCGACGGCACCCTTGGTTCGGCCGCAGTATTGGGTGCGGCGGCCTGCGAGCGTGTTCGCAGCTGGCCGTGGGAACACCTGACGCCAGGGCTGCAGGTCACGGTCTCCGTCGGGGTGGCCGAAGGGGGCGACCTCCCACGTCTGCTCGCCGCCGCGGATCAAGCGCTCTACGAATCCAAGCGGGGCGGCCGCAACTGCGTCACGAGCGCCCGTCGGCTCCGCCGCGCTGACGGCCACCACCTCCACCGGCGGCGATGCCAGGGCCGCCAGCTGGAGCTGCAGGGGAAGCGCGTCGCGAGCGGGAAGCACCAGCAGGCAGTGCTGCGTGCCCACGGCGGCGCGGGCGTCCACCGCGTACGGAACCGCGTCGAGATCCACCCCCACCGAACAGACCACCGTGACCTCGGCGCCGTCGACGACCGCACGAGCCACGCAGGGCACGGGGTCCTTGAGGTTCGGGCGGGGCAGCGGCGGCTGTGCGGCGGCCAGCGAGGACGCCCCGATCAGGCCCGGGTCGGCAATCAGCCGTGCACGCACTGCCCGTTCCTGCGCCAGCCGGTTGAGCGGGTGGCCGTGTGCTCCCGGGCGGCGATACTCGGCCACCGTGCGCACCACATCGGCCAGCGCTTCGGTGGTCGGCCGGTTGCCGTGCATCATCTGAAAGGCCTCCCGGTCGTGGGCGCCGACACCGACCTCCAGGCGGACGTCGCCGGTGAACGGGTCGTCCACCACGCGGCACACCTCGAGGCCGTGCACCTCCCCGACCAGGACCCCGTGCTCCACCAGAGGAACGGCGCCTGCCACCACCATCACCGGTTCGAACTCACGGTGGTGGGCGGGAACCTCCCCCACTTCCGGGAGCGGTTCGGCGACCGCCGGCAGCAAGGCGCGGCCTTCGGCGTGCCACACCTGGATCGGGAGCGAGAAGTGCGCGGCACGGCGTGCCAGCTGCCCCGTGCCCGTGTCGGCCACCACATGCAGGCCTGTTGCCCCGTGGCGCAGCGCCCAGGCGAGCGCGCCACCGAGCCCGCGCTCGGGGTGATCCGCCACCAGGACCCACGCATCGGTGCCGTGCAGCAGGGCTGCCCCGGCTGCGAACTCGCCCGGCACCAGCGACGCGGCCACTTCGGGCCCGCCCCCCAGATGGTCGCGGACGAGTGCCTGCAACTTGACGGCGTGGAGACGGGCGAGGCGCGCAGGGTCGGTCACCCGCCCCACGCTAGGGGGCGGGTGGTGCGGCGACTATGTGGTGAAGTAGCCGACCACGTCCACCAGCGCATCGAGCGTGCCCTGCTGGTTGTACAGCTGCACCTTCCCCTGCGAGCCGACCTTGACGATCGCCAGGTTGGACACCCCGGCGCCGGCGCGCGGGTTGAGGTTCGAGGTGTTCGGCCGGGTTTCGCCGTTCGGCCAGACCGTGATGAAGGTGTTGGCCGTGGGGCTCAGCGCCACCACGTTCAGGGCCACCGCCGACACTCCGCTGGCCGGCACCCCGCCCACACCGGTGACGGTGATCGTGCGGGTGCTGTTCGGGCCGATGGGCGCCACATTGTCCGGCCGGGTGTCCAACAGGCGGGCGGGGGTGACCGGGAAGTGCCGACCGGGCGACGACGGTGAGAGGTAGCCGAGGATGTCCACGACCACGTTGACCGAACCGTTGGCGTTGTTGATGCTGACCTTGCCGTTGGTGCCGACCTTGGCGATCACCGAGTTCGGCACCACCTGCCCGGCCACATAGTTCAAGCTGGACGCCAGTGGTTTGGCCTGCCCGGCCGGCCACACCGTGAGCCAGCTGGTGGCCGTGGGGAACACTGCGGTGACGTTGAGCACGACGGACTCGGCATCCGCCGGCACGCCACCGAGGCCGCGTACCGTCACGTCGTAGCTGCCGTTCGGGCCGAGCGGGGTGCTGCGCCCGCCGGTGCCGTTGCGAGTGTCCAAGGCGCGATACGGGGTGATCGGTTGCAGCCGACTGGCCGCGGTGGTGCGGAAGTAGCCCACCACGTCGACGACGCACTGCGCCTCCGCCTGATCGTTGAAGACGTTGACCCGCCCGCCTTTGCCGACCTTCACCACGGACAGGTTGGGCACAGCGCGGGTGGCGGGCACCACCAGGTTCGTGAGGTCCGGCCGAGGGTCGCCCGTCGGCCACACGGTGAACGCGCTGGTGCCCGTCGCCAGGGTGGTGGTGACGTTGAGGGCCACCGCGGTGACCCCGCTGGCCGGCACACCGCCCGCACCGGTGACCTGCACCTCACCGGTGGTGCCGGCACCTAGTGGCAGCAGACGGTTGAGCGAGCGGGAGTCGTACAGGCGGTACGGGGTGACGCCGACGAAGTCGCCGAGCGCGCTCGCCGGCACGGAGCCAGTGGCCACACCCTGCCCCGGCGCCTGCTTGAACACGTTGAGGTTCGGGAACGAACTACCGAGCACCGTGGAGGCGCCACCACCGAGCCAACCGTCGATGACGGACGTGTACATCGAGCGGAAGTCCACGTGGAACGGCATCCGGTCCCAGCGGTCGAGGCCGTTCAGGCTCGGCTGCTGGCCGTAGAGGCCGCCCTGCACGCCGGCACCGATGATGAACTGGTTGTTCGACGTGCCGTGATCGGTGCCTTCGGAGTCGTTCGACCAGCTGGTCCGCCCGAACTCGCTGTAGGTCATGATCGTCACCCGCGTGCGGAATCGATCATCGAGCGTGGTGAAGAACGCCTTCAGCGCGGCGTCGAATTCGCCCATCAGATCGGCGAACGCCTGCGGCTGGCTGGAGTGGGTGTCGAAGCCGCCGTACGCCGTGTCGATGACCCGCAGGCCAAGGTCGGCGTTGATCAGGCGGGCGGCCACCATCATCTGCCGCACCAGGTTGTTGTCCGGGAGGTCGCGGTCGAAGACGGGCGAGACCTCCTGGCCGACGTCGATGACGCCCCGCACCGTGGTGGCCACGGTGTCGTGCCACTCGCCTCGGCCCGAGGGGCTGGCCGAGAACTCCCGCATCGCGTCGTACAGCTGGAGGTCGTGGTCCTCGGAGCCGCCGCCGAAGCCGATGCCCCACGGCGGGATGGCGGTGCCGCGCTTGACGTCGCCGACCATGGAGAGCGGCAGCGAGTAGCCGACGGTGGCGGCGCGGAACAGGTCGTCGCCGGCCATTCCGTCCAGCCAGCGGCCCACCCAACCGGTGGAGGGCATGAGGCCGTCGTTCTTGCCGTACATCCACAGCGCCATCGAGCTGAAGTGGCTGAGGTCGGGGTCCTCGTACCCGACGCCCTGCACGACGGCCACCTCACCACGGTCGTAGAGCGTCTTGAGGTACGGCAAGCTCGGGTGCAGGCCGACGCTGCCGTTCAATGTGAGCACCTGGTTGGCCGGGATGGCGATGGTGCCGTGCTGGGCGTAGTACTGGCCGTTGGTGTACGGCACGACCATGTTCAGGCCGTCGACCCCTCCGTCGAAGCCGACGAGCACGACGATGCCGTCGGTGGCGCCGATGGGGGTGGCCGCGTAGGCCTCGCCCATCCGGTTGCTCATCAGGCCGGGGGCGAAAACCTCACCCAGGCCTCCCCCGAGCGCACCGGCGCCCACTCCCCAACCGACCATCTGCAGGAAGCGACGGCGGTCCAGTTCCAGTGGTGAGAGGTGTTCGCGGACGGTGAGGAGACGCTTGGCGTCCGCCGTGGAGATGTCAGGGTCGATGCTCATCGGTCGTCGCCTCTCACGCCACGTGGAATTCGGGGGTCATCATGGCCATGGTCACAAGATCAGTGGGTTCCCACCAGTCGATCCAGCTCTGCTGGGAGCGATGCTGGGTGACGAAGTCGTCCATCGCCTGCCGCGTGATCGTCGAGAGGTCGAGGGCGAACTTGGCGACCACATTGTTCACGGCCTGGGCCGGGTTCCCCTCGGTACCTTCGCTCGGGTCGAAGTAGTAGGCGAAGTACTCGTTCGCCGGGTCGTCGTTGCGCATCCGCCAGGTGATGCCACGGGCGAAGTCCGCCCTGGCGCCGAAGAGGCTGGTGTTGATCCAGTAGCCGTTGGTCTTCCAGCCGGCCACGTTCGGCGGCACATACGGCACCTGCCCCATGCCGTCCACCGACCATTGCGGGTTGAGCTGCTCGCTGCGCATGCCGGTGTAGTGCATGCAGGCCACCACGAAATCCACCGGCGAACGCACCAGGCCCTGCATGGCCCGGGTGGTGTAGAAGCGGTCGTCCATCAGCATCGCCTTCACCCACGGGGCGATGGCGAAATCGTTGTCGTAGAGCACCTGAGCCAGGTCGTTGACGATGTCGTCATCGGCCGGCACACCCGCGGTCAGCTGGTGGGCGAAGAACTGCCACAGCTTGCGCGACAGGAACTTGCAGGCCACCAGCTTCTTGGCGGTGTTCTCCTGCAGCAGGTAGTTGATGATGTCCGGGCCGTTCCAGTTGCGGGCGACACCCATGAAGGTCTTGTTGCCGTAGTCGTGGTCGCCGGAGTGGAACTGGTACTCGTAGTTGTTCCAATCGATGCCGTGCCCCGTCCAGGCGCGAGCGGCGGCGGTGACGTCCTCTTCGGTGTAGTTGCCCACGCCGATCGTGAACAGCTCCATCAGCTCGCGGGCGAAGTTCTGGTTCGGCGAGGAATCGACGTTGTCGATGTTGTCCAGGTACACGAGCATCGCGGTCTGCAGCGACATCGAGTGGGTGAGGGTGCGGAAGTTGCCCATCGCCTGGTCGCGGAACAGCTTGTTCTGCTGCATCATCGCCCGGGTGCTGCCGACCTTGTCCCACCCCGAACAGAAGTGGCCGTGCCAGAACCAGGTCATCTTCTCGCGCATCGGCCGGGCGACATCGCACATCCGGTCGATCCACCACTGGATGGCGTAGACGTACTGGTCGTAGCCCTCGCCCTCGATGTCGTTCTCGAGATAGCCCGGGAGGGCGACATTGCCGGAGAAGGCAAGGATGTTGTCCACCGCTTGCTCCCGGCTGAGGGGAGTGAGGTCGGTGACCCGCGAGGGGCGGACGACGTATTCGGTGCGGCGCAGCAGGTGCGCAAGTTCCAGAGGGTCCACAGGCGGCGGCTCCTTGAGCGGGCGGAGGGGAATGCCAATTCAGTTATCGCCCGCTCCGTGCACCGACTGAAGGCCCACGGGACATTCGCACCGTAGCAAGTTACGCATGAAGGATTCATGAACCCGTCAAAACGGCCACCGCCCGGCCACAACGGGCCGGGCGGGGAACGGATCTGTTGGAGCGGCAGCGCCGCTCAGTGCACCAGCAGGGTCACTTGCCCTTGCGCTCGCCGTAGCGCTTGTTGAAGCGCTCGACACGGCCGCCGGTGTCCACCAGCTTCTGCTTGCCGGTGAAGAAGGGGTGGCACTCGTTGCACAGTTCGAGGTGCAGTTCGCCGCCACGGGTGGAGCGCGTGGTGAAGGAGTTGCCGCAAGAGCACTTCACGAGCACGTCGCTGTAGTTCGGGTGAATTTCGGTCTTCATCGCGTTCTCCGAAAGAGTGAGACGGGAAAGCCTACCGCCCTCCAGCCCCCGCGGCACCCGAGATTTCGGGCGCGCCGGCCGAGACCACTCCGGGCCACGCAGATCGGTCGCGCTGGTAGGCCAGCGGGAAATCCACGATGACCGTGGCGACCCGAGGCGTTACCGTGCCGGGATGCTGGAGTGTTGCGTGAGTTCGCTGTGTTGGTGATCCGACGGTCAGAGCCCGCGGACGTGAACTCGTGTGTGCGGGTGGCGCTTGATGCTCACGAGCCCGTGTATTCGTCGATGAGGGAGATCTACGGCGACGGTCTCTTCGATCGCCTACGCCCTGACTGGGCGGAAGATCTGGCGGCACAGGTCGACGCCTGGGTGAACGGGGCGGAGAAGGTCGTTTGGGTCGCTGACCTGGACGGAGTCGCTGTCGGCTTCATCGTCACCAGTTGCGATCCGCAGACCGGGATGGGGATGATCGAGATCGTCGCGGTGGATCGCGCCCACCAGCGGCAGGGTGTCGGCGGGCGGTTGGCCGCCCACGCGCTGGCTCAACTGCGCCAGGTCGGAGTGGCGTTCGTCGAGGCGTACGTCCGCGACTTCCCCGGCCACGAGCCGGCGAGTCGCCTCTTCCGATCGAACGGGTTCTCCCGCCGGGCTGTCATGCCGGTGTTGCTGTACAGGACAGTCCAACAGCCGGGCGATCCCGCACCTCGGCCCCCGCAGATCCGTCGTCTCGCGCCTGCCGACGTCGAGGCCTGCGTCACGTTCGGCGTGGAGGCGTTCCGTTCTGTGTATGCCTCGTTCGAGATCCTCTACGGTCCGGACCTCTTCGATCGCATCGAACCGGATTGGGAGGCATCGCAGGCTTCGTACATCCGCACCGCGATCACCGACAGCGACGATGAGACATGGGTGTACGACCTCGACGGGCGTCCAGCAGGCTTCGTGGTGCTCAAGATGGACGCGCACGGCATCGCGGACATCGACCTGCTCGCGGTTCATCCGGATGCACAAGGTCGAGGCATCGCGACCACGCTCAACCGGTTTGCATTCGACCGGAGCCAAGAGGCCTCGATGGCATACGTGGTTGTCGCGACGGCCGACGACCCCGGACATGCCCCCGCTCGACGCTCCTACGAGCGCGCTGGCTTCACGCCAATGCCCATCCAATGGAACCTCCAGATCATCCGTCTCTGAGGAACCCAGGTCGGGGCCTCTCGACGACCGGCGGCAGGCCGGTTCCAGGTCGACCCATGCGTCCGCGGACGCGTGGGTCCGGCCACCGCACGTCGTTCCGGCGGCACCCTCACATGCTGGGTTGCTTGGCGATCTCGTTGAGGAACTCTTCGTTCGTGCGGAACGTCTTCAGCCGGTCGACCAGCAGCTCCAGGCCGGGGGCGGCGTTGCCGTCGGCGGCGAGGCCGCTGAGCACGCGACGCAGCTTCCACACCATCTGCAGCTGCTTGCGGTCGAACAGCAGCTCCTCGTGACGGGTGCTGCTGGCATCCACGTCGATCGCCGGGTAGATGCGGCGCTCGGCGAGCTTGCGGTCCAGCCGCAGCTCCATGTTGCCGGTGCCCTTGAACTCCTCGAAGATCGCGTCGTCCATCCGGCTGTTGGTCTCCACCAGCGCCGTGGCGAGGATGGTGAGCGAGCCGCCTTCCTCCACGTTGCGGGCCGCACCGAAGAACTTCTTCGGCGGGTACAGCGCGCCGGCGTCGATACCACCGGACAGGATGCGGCCGCTGGCGGGTGCCGCCAGGTTGTAGGCACGGCTGAGGCGGGTGATGCCGTCGAGGATGATGACCACGTCGTCGCCCTGCTCCACGAGCCGCTTGGCCTTCTCGATGGCCAGTTCGGCGACATGCGTGTGCTCGTCGCTGGGGCGGTCGAACGTGCTGGCGATGACCTCGCCCTTCACGGTGCGCCGCATGTCCGTCACTTCTTCGGGCCGCTCGTCGATGAGCAGCACGATCAGCTTCACCTCGGGGTGGTTGGCCTCGATCGACGTGGCGATCGTCTTCATGATCGTCGTCTTGCCGGCCTTCGGGGGCGACACGATGATGCCGCGCTGGCCCTTGCCGATCGGGCTGACGAGGTCGATGATGCGCGCCGTCATGTTGTTGGCGTCGGCGGGGTTCTCCAGCTTCAGCTTCTCGTCCGGGAACAGCGCCGTGAGGTCTTCGAAGCGGGGGCGGTTGCGAGCCTTCTCCGGGTCGCCACCGTTCACCGTGTGGATCTCCAGCATCGCCGGGTTCTTCTCGTTGCGCCCTGCAGGCCGGCTGAGGCCGGTGACATGGTCGCCCTTGCGCAGGCCGTACTGGCGGGTGAGCTTGACCGGGATGTAGGCGTCGTCGCGGCTGGCGAGGTAGCCGTTGACGCGCAGGAAGCCGTAGCCCTCGTCTCGCAGGTCGAGATAGCCGCTGATGCGCACGGGCTCCATGCTCGGCTGCTCGCCGCCCTCGCGCTCGCCGCGGTCGCGGTCGCCGCGGTCGCGGTCGCCACGGTCGCGGTCGCCGCGCTCCTGACGCTGGCCGCCACCGTGGCTCTGGCCCTGCCCCTGGCCCTGGCCCGGGCCGTCGCGGTCGGAGCCCTGAGGGCCGTCGCTGCGGTTCTTGTTCCGGCGCCGGCGGCGGCGGCGAGCGTTGCGGCTCTCGCCGTCGGCGTTGCCGTCGTCGTCTCCTTCTTCGCCGTCGCCGTCATCGCCGGCCTCGCCATCCGCAGCGGGGGCGGCGGGCGCCTCACCGGAGCGCATCAGTTCGATCTCCCAGTCCGCGAGGGGCTCGCCGTCGGGGCCGAGAACCACCTCGGGCACCGCGGCCGCAGCCGCAGGCGCCGGGCCATCGGCGGGGGCCGCGTCCGCGTCGGCGTCGGCCGCCTCACGTGCTGCGGGCGTGTTGCGACGACCGTTGCGACCGGCCTTGGCCGGGGCTGCCTCCGCCGGCGCGCTGGGCGCCTCGGCGGGTGCGGCGTCGGCCTCGGCGACCGGGGCGGGCTCGGCCGCCGGAGCGGGTGCCGGCGCACTCGGCGCTGCCGACGGCCCGGCCCCCGTGGTCTCGAGGATCTTGTCGATGATCGTCGCCTTCGAGGCGCGGGCAGTGGTCTTGATGCCCAACGCCGACGCGATGGCGAGCAGCTGCTCTTTGTCCTTGCTGTCCAGCATTGACTGTTCAAGCGCTTCCGCGGCCACGGGCCACCTGCTTTCTGGGGAGGGAGATGGTGCCTGCCGTGCCCAGCCGAATGCTGTGCAACTGACGGCCCCACCGCCTGGAGAGAACTACAACCCCTGCCGCGACATCAGCCATGTGCCGGTTGCAGCGGGGAGACCGGGAAACCCGGACGACGTGAACTGTAGCGAGCCCACACCGCCGAGGCAACGCGAACGACCAGCGCTTCCCGAGTCAGCTGCCGGCGGGCACATATGGTAGGGCCCGTGAGCGACCCGCAGCAGCCCCCCATTCCCCCGCCTCCCCCACACGCGGGCCCGATGGCACCTCCGGCCGGGGCCTACGCGCCCTACACCGCAGTGCCGTCCAGCGCCGGGGTCACCGTCGCCGCACCACCGAACTCGATGCTCGGCCTCGCCACCGCGATCGCCGCCGGCGTGGTCGGGGCGGTGGTGTGGTACTTCATCGTCACGCTCACGGACCGCCAGTTCGCCTACCTGGCCATCGGCCTCGGCTTGCTCATCGGCTACGGAGCCAGCTGGGGGGCGAAGGGTCGCGGCCCGGCGATCGCCGTGATCGCAGCCGTCGTGGCCCTGTTCAGCGTGGTGGCGTCGTACTACTTCATCACCCGCCACTACTTCATCGAAGCGCTGGAGGCAGAGGGGTTCGTCGCCGACGCCCCACTGATCGGCTCGTTCAGCGAGATGAAGGAGATCGTGAAGCTGGGCTACGAGGCCGAAGCGAGCCAGTACCTGTACACGATCATCTGCGTCGCCGCAGCGGCGTACTTCGGATTCGTGGGCACCGACAGGTCGCGTTTCGGGCGGCGCTGACACGGGCGCGGCCGGTCAGCGGACGGCGCGGCACAACAGGTGGCTGATGCCCGTGGCCAGCAGGCGGCCGTCGTCGCTCCACACCGCCTGGCGGCTGCCGATGAGGCCGTCACTCGCATGGTCGCTCTCGCCGTGCAGCAGCAGCCACTCGGGCACGTCGAGCGAGTGGAACTCACAGCTGACGTCGATCGACGGGGCGATGAACTCCTGCTGGTTGTGCCGTGCCGTGACCGCCGGCCACGCGCCGAGGTCCACCAGCAGCAGCAGCCGCGCCGCTTCCAGCCACGGGTCGTCGAAGCTCGCCGCCGGGGCGAAGCGCAGCCAGTTGAAGTACGCCGGATGCTCGCCGTCGCGTGCGTCCCAGTCGGCGACCCAGCGGGCCGGGCGCTGCTCGAAGTTGTCCCAGAAGGCGTAGCTCGACGTGAACTCCAGGCCTGCCGCGGCGAAACGCTCCCGCATCGTCGGCAGCTCACGCCACGACGGCACCTCGGGAGGCGACGCCACCGAATGCTCCAGGCCCGCGAGGCCGTTGTCGATGGCCCACACCAGCGCTGTCAGCATCGGCTTGCCGGCCTGGGTGATCTCCACCCGCACGCTCGTGGCCGTCCGTGCCGCGCGCTGCACCTGCGCGGTCACGTGGACCGGTTCGTCGAGCGAGGCCACACCGAGGAAGTGCACGGTGGCGTTCGCCGGCCGGGCGCGGCCGCAGCACTCCCCCGCCGCACGCAGGGCGAGCGCGGCCATGTACCCGCCGTTCGGCCCCCAGATCGTCCAGTCCGGATGAACCGAGCGGGTCCACCCGTCCGCCGTGACCGTCAGTGCCGTGTCATCCCCGAAGTCCCCCATATCCGCAACCGTAGAGCGCCGACCACCGCCCACCCGGGCGGGTTTCATCGCAGTGTGTAGGATCTACACATGACGCTCGAGCGGATGCAGATCCTCATCACCATGGAGCAGCGAGCATGGCTGGAGCGCGAGTCCGCCGTTCGCAGCCAGCCGTGCACCGCCATCATCCGCGACGCCATCGACGCGGCCCGCGGGGTGAGGCCGGTGGCGCAACGCAGGGCTGCGCTCGCTGGCCTGGCAGCGCTCGCACCTGGGCCAGCGCTCACGCTCGCGTCGATGGACGCTGCGCTCGAGTCCCGCTATCGGGCGGTGCCCGAGTGACCTGGTTCGTCGACACCAACGTGCTGGCGTATGCCGTCGCGGATGGTCCTCGGCGCCCGGCTTGCCTGGATCTCCTCCACGCTGTTGCCGCTGGCGATCTCCCGGCGACCACCAACACGTTGGTGATCGAGGAGCTGTGGCACCTCGAAACTCGCCTCACCGTGCCGCCGGGCACTGCACGGCTGGCGATCGAAGTCTTCCCGTACGTGGTCCCCGTGGGCGACTGGGTGATGCTGGCGGCGCTCGACCGCGACATGCCGTCGTCGGTCGGCACGGCCGACCGCGTCCACGCCGCGACGTGTCGCTCCGAGCGGCTCGACGGCATCATCTCGGCCGACAAGGGTTTCGACGACATCCCCGGCCTCGTACGGGTGGAGCCCGACGCCGGTGGCGTGAGCACACTGTTGGCTGGCCGGGCCGGTTGACCCACGCCCAAGCCCCTTCGTGGGGGCCGTCAGCGGAAGGTGGTGGCCACGAACTGCTGCACGGCGGCGAGGTCGTTGGGCAGCACCGTGAAGTGCTCCTCGCGCTCGAACAGGTCGGCCAGGTGCGGCGGCAGGGGCGGGCGCACACCGGTGGCCCGCTCCACAGCGTCGGGGAACTTCGCCGGATGTGCGGTTCCGAGCGTCACGATCGGGCCCGCGCCGAGGTGCTCCAGCTGCTCCACGGCTCCCACGCCGACGGCGGTGTGTGGGTCCAGCAGCATGCCGCTGGCCTCGTAGGTGCGGCGCATCACGTCCAGCGTGCCGGCGTCGTCCACCCGAGCCGAGAGGAACGTGTGCTCGAGGAACTCGGCGCGCTGGTCGGGCTCCACGGTCAGCCGGCCGCTCGCACGGAACCGCTGCAACTGCTCGGCGGTGGCGCCGCCGTCGCGGTCGTTCATCTCGAACAGGAGGCGCTCGAAGTTGCTCGACACCTGGATGTCCATGCTCGGGCTGAGCGACGGCACCACCGGCGCCGTGCTCATGTCGTTGTGCTGGAAGAAGCGGGTGAGGATGTCGTTGGCGTTCGATGCCACGACAAGACGGTCGATCGGCGCGCCCATGCGCTTGGCGATCCAGCCCGAGAGCACGTTGCCGAAGTTGCCGGTGGGCACACAGAAATCCACCGGGCCTTTCAGCACGTCGGTGGCGGTGACGTAGTACACGACCTGGGCCATCACCCGCGCCCAGTTGATGCTGTTCACCGCGCTGAGGCCCATGTGCTCGCGGAAGGGGGCGTCGGTGAACATGGCTTTCACCATGTCCTGGCAGTCGTCGAAGGTGCCTTCCACCGCCACCACCCGGACGTTCGGTGAGTCGACCGTGGTCATCTGCTTGCGCTGCACGTCGCTCGTGCGGCCGAGGGGGTAGAGGATGACGATGTCCACGTTGGAGCACGCCTTCACGCCGTCGATGGCCGCCGAGCCGGTGTCGCCGCCGGTGGCCCCGACGATGGTGACCCGCTGGCCGCGCTCGCGCAGCACCGTGTCGAACATCCGGCCCACCAGCTGCAGGGCGACATCCTTGAACGCCAGCGTGGGGCCGTGGAAGAGCTCCTGCACGAAGTGGCCGTCGTCGATCTGCACCAGCGGCACCGTGGCCCGATGGGCGAACGTGTTGTAGGCCTCGATGCACAAGGGCAGCAGGCCGGGCACGTCGTCGCCGACGAACGGGGCCATCACCTGGGCGGCGCGCTCGGCGTAGCTCATGCCCGGCTGGGCGGGCGGCAGCGAGGGCCACTCGGTCGGCACGTAGAGGCCGCCGTCGTTGGCCAGGCCGGCCAGCAGCACGTCGGCGAAACCGAGTTCGGGCGCCTGCCCGCGGGTGGAGACGTAGCGCATGGGGGTCAGGCTCCGATGACTCGCAACAGGCTGCCGACGTTCTTCACCACATCCAGTTCGCGCAGCTCGCGTACCGTGGCCTGCACGAAGGCCTCGCGGGCCGCGTGGGTGATGAACACCAGCCGCGCGTCCGGGCCGTTGCCCTCCTGCTCCGCGGCACGGATGCTGACGTCGTGCCGGGCGAAGACCCCGGTGACCGCGTGCAGCACGCCCGGCCGATCGAGCACGTCCATGCTCAGCAGGTACTCGGCCGAGGTCTCGTCGATCGGGCGGATGGTGGCCCGGCCGAACGTGCCCAGGCTGCCGTGGGTGCCCTTGGTGAGGTTCACCGCCGCGTCGATGACGTCGCCGAGCACGGCGCTGGCCGTGGGCGCACCGCCCGCACCGCGGCCGTAGAACATCAACGAACCGACCGCACCGCCCTCGACGAAGACTGCGTTGTAGCTGCCCTGGACGCTGGCGAGCGGATGGCTGGCCGGCACCATCGTCGGGTGCACGCGCACGGCGATGTCGCCGGTGTCGGCGTCCGCCTCGGCGATGCCGAGCAGCTTCACCACGTAGCCGAGCCGCTTGGCCATCGCGATGTCGTGCGCCGTGACCCGGCTGATGCCCTCGTGGTACACGTCGCCCGCAACGACCTTGGCGCCGAAGGCGATGGTGGCCATGATCGCGGCCTTCGCCCCCGCATCGAAACCCTCGACGTCCGCCGTTGGGTCGCGCTCGGCGAAACCCAACGCCTGCGCCTCGGCCAGCGCGGCTGCGTAGTCGGTGCCTTCCTCCGTCATCTTCGTGAGGATGAAGTTGGTGGTGCCGTTGATGATGCCCATCACCCGCTTCACCGGCTCGCCGCGCAGGCTCTCGCGCAGGGCGCGGATGACAGGGATGCCGCCGGCCACCGCGGCCTCGAACAGCAGGTCGCGACCCACGTCGTCCGCAGTGGCGAACAGCTCGGTGCCGACGTTGGCCAGGAGTTCCTTGTTCGCCGTGACCACCGGCTTGCCGTTGCGCAGCGCCGTGGTGATCAGTTCGCGGGCGGGCTCGATGCCGCCGATGACCTCGACCACGAGATCGATGTCCGGGTCCGCCACCACCGCGTGTGCATCACGGGTGAGCACATCGGCCGGCAGTTCCACCTCGCGCTGGGCGCTGAGGTTGCGCACCGCAACCTTGCCCACCACCAGCCGCACCCCGGTGCGGGCTTCGATGGTGGCCGCCTGCGCCTCTACCAGCTTCACGAAGGCGGCGCCCACATTGCCGCAGCCGAGCACACCGAGCTTGATCGTCGTCGTCACGGCGTGCAGGCTACGAGTTCAGGGCAACGTCCGGGAAACAAGATTCCGCGGGGAAGGCTGGCGCGGTTCAGCCGTGCCCACGCCGCCGCAGCCGGCGGGCCCGCAGTTCAGCTGTAGCGACGGCGGGCCAGCAGCGAGGCCGCGATCCCGGCCAGCACGAGCACGCCACCGATGGCCAGACCCCAGGTGGTCTCCTGCCCGGTGACCGGCAAGCTGGCCGCTTCGCCGCCCCGGGGCGACGGACGCACTTCCACCGCGGTGGCGCACTTCACGCTGAGGTTCACCGACGCATCGGCGCCATCGACGGTGACCGCCACATGGAACGCTCCGTCCGCCACACCGGTGTAGGTGAGCGCAGTGGCGGAGAGCGCCCCGACCTCGATGGGGGAACCGCCGGCCACCACGAACACCGCGGACGACTGCGCGTCGTCGTTCACCAGCGTGACATCCACCACGCCGAAGCCGGCGCCGGTGTCGCACTGCACGTCGGCAAGCACGTACGCCGCACCCGGCTGGGCGGCCGACGCCGTACCGGCAGCAAGCGTGCCGACGGCACCAGCCAGCACGGCAGCGGCAACCACGCGGCGGGCACGAGCGACAACCATCACGTTCACGGTCCGTACGGTATTCGTCAAGAACGCCCACGCAAAGGGGTAGACCGCGAAATGGGCCGAACGACCTACGAACTACACCAGTGCCATTTGCCCTGGTCAGCAGCGTTGCGGGCGGCCCCGCGGACGGTGCTGGGAGGGCCGATTCCGCCCGGCTTCAGCCGCCGGTTCGGCGGACCCCGGCGACCACGTCGTCGAACGCGTCGCGGGCAAGAATCGCACCCTCGCGGCGCACCTGCCCAGGGTCCACTTCCAGCAGCCGCTCCACCTTGGCGTAGCTCGGCCGACCGTCGCGGTCCCATGGGCCGGTGCCGACGGGCACCTGCTCCTCGTTGTCCTTCTGCTTCGAAGTGAGGGCCACGCCCAGCAGGTTCTCGCCGCGCCGCCCGATGATGACCACCGGCCGGTCCTTGCCCTGGCTGGGGTCGTCCTCGTACGGCACCCACGTCCAGACCACCTCACCGGGGTCGGGGTCGCCATCCAGGCACGGGGAGTACTCGACCTGGAAGCCGTCGGCCTCGATGTCCGTGGCCGGGGCCTCGTGCCGCGGCGCCGACGGATTCGGCTTCGGTTTCGGGGTCGCCGGCTTCTGGCCCTGCGACGGGCCCGCCGACGGCTTCGACGGCTTCGACAGCTTCGACGGCCGCGCAGGCTTCGACGGCGACGGCCGGGGCTGGGGCGAGGAGCCGTCCGGATGACGGTTGCCCTTGCGCCCCGAGGCGGCCTCGAGCAAGCTCTTGCCGACCCGGATGATCTCGTCGATCAGCTTCCCACGTCGCATCGCACCAGGTCCTCGAATGTCTCGCGGCGCACCACTTGGCGCGCCTGGCCGTCCCGCACGAACACCACCGGAGGGCGGGTGAGGCGGTTGTAGTTGCTTGCCATGCTGTAGCCGTACGCACCGGTGACGGGCGTGGCCAGCAGGTCGCCCACCGCGAGCCCTTCGGGGAGGGCAGCGTCGAAGATCAGCACATCCCCACTCTCGCAGTGCTTGCCCACCAGCCGCGCCCGCTCGGGCCGCGCGGCAGCGACGGCCCTCGGCAGGAAGGCCTCGTAGCCGGAGCCGTAGAGCACCGGGCGCGGGTTGTCGCTCATCCCGCCATCCACGCTGACGTAGGTCCGCACACCGGGGATCTGCTTGATGGTGCCCACCGTGTAGACGGTGACCGCAGCGTCGGCCACGATGCTGCGGCCGGGCTCCACGCACACCCGGCTGCGCACACCCATCGCCTGGCAGGCGTCCAAGAGCACATTGCCCCACTGGGTGATGGACGGCGCTTCCTCGCCCTCGACGTACGGCACCCCGAGGCCGCCGCCCATCACGAACTCAGGCAGGTCGAGCGGGACAGCGAACTTGGCCATCACCTCGGCCGCCTTGGCGAAGTTGGCCGCGCTGAACACATTGCTGCCGATGTGGCAGTGCACACCCACCAGCTCCACGGCGGAGGAGCGGCGCAGACGGTCGATCGCCCGCGCCGCGTCGCCGTTGCCGAGGTTGAACCCGAACTTGCTGTCGTCCTGGCCGGTAGCGATGAACTCGTGGGTGTGGGCGTGCACGCCGGGGGTGAGGCGCGCCAACACCCGCGGCGTGGGCGTCCGGCCTTCGGCATGAAGCGCCTCGAGGCGGTCGATCTCGTCGAAGCTGTCCACCACGATGTGGCCGACTTCCTCCGCCAGGGCCATCCGCAGCTCGGCCAGGCTCTTGTTGTTGCCGTGGAAGGCCAGCGCACTCGAGGGCACCCCGGCACGGAGCGCCGTGAACAGCTCGCCGCCACTGGCGACGTCCAGCCCCATGCCTTCCTCGTACGCCAGACGGGCCATCGCCGTGCAGAGGAAGGCCTTGGTCGCGTAGTAGGCGTTGCCCGCACCGAACGTGGCCACGGCCTCCTGGCAGCGGCTGCGCAGGTGGGCCTCGTCGTAGATGAACACGGGCGTGCCGAACTGGGCCGCCACTTCGTCCACGCGGCAGCCGCCGATCGTCAACGAACCATCGTCGGCTACCTGCGCCGTGTCCGGCAGGAGGCCCAACGACAGCGGGTTCACATGCGCTCCGGGGCTGCGATGCCCAACAGCTCCAGGCCCTGGGCCAGGGTGCGAGCGGTGAGGTCGCACAGCGCGAGGCGGCTCTCGCGGGTAGCTTCGTGGCCGTCCTTCAACACCGGGCAGGCCTCGTAGAACGAGGTGAACGCCTGCGCCAGGTCGAACAGGTAGGTGCACAGCCGGTGCGGGCTGAACTTGTCCAGTGTGTCGTGGACCACCGCGTCGAACTGCAGCAACTGCAGCGCGAGCGCACGCTCCTGCGGCTGGGCGATCTGGATCGGGGTTGCGCGTCCTGCGGTGCGTTCCACACCCGCCTTGCGGAAGATGCTGCAGATGCGGGCGTGGGCGTACTGCAGGTATGGCGCGGTGTTGCCGTCGAAGGCCAACATGCGATCCCAGTCGAAGATGTAGTCCTTCACCCGATCGCTGCTGAGGTCGGCGTACTTGATGGCGCCGATTCCTACCGCGTGCCCTACGTCGTCCTGCTCGGCCGCCGGCATGTCCGGGTTCTTCGCCCGTACGGCAGCCGTCGCCCGCTCTACGCCTTCCGTCAGCAGGTCCTGCAAGCGCACGCTGTCGCCGCTGCGGGTCTTGAACATCTTGCGATCCGGCCCGAGCACACTGCCGAACGCCACGTGCACCGCCCGCGCCGGGGGCACCAACCACCCGGCCATCTCGGCCACCTTGAACACCATGGCCAGATGCTGCGCCTGAGGAGCACCGACCACGTAGACCAGTTGGGTGGCGCCAAGGCGTTCCACCCGATCGATCACGCAGGCCAGGTCGCTGGTGGCGTAGTTGAACCCACCACCGGCCTTCTGCACGATCAACGGCAGCGGCTGGCCCTCACGGTTGGTAAAGCCGGGCGGGAACACCACGTCCGCGCCGTCGCTCTCCACCATCAGGCCGGCCGTCTGCAGACGGTCCAGGACCCAGGGCATCGACTCGTGGTACGCGCTCTCGCCCATCGTGTCGTCCGTGGTGAGCAACACCCCCATGTCCCGGTAGACCGCGCTGAAGTAGGCGCTGCTGGCGTTCACCAGAGTGCGCCACAACTCGATGGTCTCGGCGTCGAACGACTGCAGCAGCACCACGCGTTCGCGGGCGCGAGCCTTGAAGTGATCGTCGGCATCGAACTTGGCGCGAGCCGCTTGGTAGAAGGGGTTCGGGTTCGCCATGTCCAGCTCGGGCGACTCGCCGCTGCCATCGGCCGCGAGGTCGAGGTAGTGCTCGATGAGCATGCCGAACGGGGTGCCCCAGTCACCGATGTGGTTCTCGCGGATCACCGTGTGCCCGGCGAAGTCCAGCAGGCGGGCGATGCTGTCGCCGATGACCGTGCTGCGCAGATGGCCGACATGCATCTCCTTCGCCACGTTCGGCGCCGAGTAGTCCACCACCACCCGCTCCGGGTTGGGCGTGGTACGCACGCCGAGGCGCTGGTCAGCTGCTGCAGCCGCGAGCTGGTCGGCGATGAACTCGGGCGTGAACGTGAGGTTGATGAACCCCGGCCCGGCCACTTCCGCCGCGCTGCACACCTCGGCCAGCGCGCCCGTGGCGATGACCGCCTCCGCCACCTCCCGCGGGTTCTTACCCACCTGCTTGGCCAGCGCGAGGGCCCCGTTGACCTGGGCGTCCGCACGCTCGCTCGGGCGCACCACCGGGTCGATCGAGTCGGCGGGCAGGCCCGTGACGGCGGCGAACGCGTCGCGCAGGGTCGCGGCGATGGTGTGCAGGGGGTCGGCCATGGTCCCTCGATGGTACCGGCGCACCCCTTCCCGCCCCGAACCACTTCCCCGCCAGGCCCTCCCGAAGCGGCCCCACCCTCGACCGCGTCACCCCCTGGCGCGCCGAAACGGCGCGCAACGGGGTGACATGGTCGCGGAAAAAGGGGTCGACGGGGCGGGGGTGGGGTGGCCACACTGGCCAGCTTCCCGAACGAAGGACAGACCCATGGAAAGGATCACCAACTCACTGCTCAGCTGGGCCCCGGACCTCGACGGCGCGGTCGTCGAGCAGGCGCAGCGTGCCGCGCGCCTCCCCATCATCCACGACCACGTCGCCCTGATGCCCGATGCACACATCGGCATCGGCGCCACGGTCGGCTCGGTCATCCCCACCAAGGCCGCGATCATCCCGGCCGCGGTCGGTGTGGACATCGGCTGCGGCATGGCCGCGATCCGTACCGACCTGGTGTCGAGCCAGCTGCCCGACGACCTCGCTCCCCTGCTGCGGCAGATGGAACGCGTCATCCCCGCCGGCGTCGGCGCCGGGCATGGTCCGCGTCATGGCGAGCGTGGTCGGGCCGAGGACGGGCCGGGCGCCGACGACTGGTTCGCCGCGCACCCGATGCCGTCGGATCACGCACGTGCACTCGCCAAGAAGGCGCGCACCCAGTTCGGGTCGCTCGGCTCGGGCAACCACTTCGCCGAGGTCTGCCTCGACGAGCAGGAGCGCGTCTGGCTCTTCCTGCACTCCGGCTCACGTGGTATCGGCAACCAGCTGGCGACGCGTCACATCGACACCGCCAAGAAGTTGCGCCACCTCCTGCCGCACGCGGTGGACGACCCTGCGCTGGCATGGTTCGTGCAGGGCACCCCCGAGTTCGAGGCGTACATCGCCGACATGCTCTGGTGCCAGGCGTACGCACTGGCCAACCGTGACGCGATGCTGGCGGCCTTCGCGGAGGCGTTCTTCCGCTTCGTCGGTTCCGGCCGCGAGCGTGAGCGGATCAACTGCCACCACAACTTCGCCGC
>JBPOIX010000084.1:0-10122 GCA_052034175.1 Actinomycetota bacterium | reverse complement strand
GTGCTGCAGGAGCAGCAGACGACCTTCACCGGCGACGCCACGCACCACTGGCGGACCCCGCTCCCGGCGCTCCGCCTGCAACTGGCGCGGGCGGCGACGATGGTGGACCACGACCCCGACGGCGCGCGGGAACGGATCGAAGCCGCGGGCGAGGAGACCGAACGGTTGCAGCGCCTGGTGGAAGGCCTGCTGATGATCGCCCGCAGCGAGGGCACCACCCCTGCCACCGAGCCGGTGGACGTGACGGCCCTGGTGCGGGAGAGGGCGGACGTGTGGCAGCCGTTCGCCGAGGAGCGCGGCGTGCGCCTGCTCACTGCCACCGCGGACGGGCTGGTGGCCCGCGCCGTACCGAACGCGCTGGAGCAGATCGTGGACAACTATGTCGACAACGCGCTGGGCGTGGCCCACGCCGGTGACACGATCACCATCACCGCCGTCAGCCAGCACCGCGAGGTGGCGGTGCACGTGATCGACGAGGGCCCGGGGATGAAGCCCGACCACCTGGCCCACGCCTTCGACCGCTTCTGGCGGGCGCCGGACGCACCGCACGGCGGCTCGGGCATCGGCCTGGCGGTGGTGCGCCATCTGGCCCAGCTGAGCGGTGGCCGCGCCGACCTGCGCAACCGGCCGGACCGCGGCGGCCTGGACGCCAGCGTCACCCTTCCCGCAGACCGCCGCCCCGCAGACCGCTGACCGCGGGGCCGCGGACCGCCCGCCCGCCCGCCCGCGGGCGCAGGCTCACGCCAGCGGGATGTCCACCGTTGCGGACCCGGCACGCGGGTGGCGGGCGGTGACGACGATCGTGGCACCGGTTTCGGCGCGCACCACCCAGCGGGCGAGCAGGCGGTCCGGGGTGCCGTCGTTCTTCCCGGGGACGAAGTGGATGTCCAGCCGGCCACCGAGCTGGCCGAGCTCCTGGCGGGCGGTGCCACCGAGCACCTCGGCACCGGACAGCTCCGCCACGAGGGGCAGCACCAGGTTCGCCTTGCGCGCCTTCTGGCTGATGTAGGTGGGCAGCCAGCCGGTGTTGGCGATGCCGACGTCCACCCGGAACGTGCCGCCACCGAGCGCCTCGACATGGGTGTGCAGGATCTCCAGGCGAGGTGAGCTGAGCGCCTGGTGCACGGCGAACTCGGCGTGCGGGCGCACCTCGTCCAACAGGCGGCTGGCGGGCGCGTTGCCCCAGAACAGCACGTCGTCCCAACCGCCGATCTCCACATCGCCCAGTTGGGGGTGGGCGAAGGGTGTCCAGTCGGCGTAGGCCTCCGGGTGGTGCTCCCGGGCCCAGTCGTAGACGGCCTTCTCCTCGGCCGCGGTGGGGCCGGTGTACCAGACATGGTTGTGGCCCTTGGTGCCGGTGGCCTGCTGGATGACATCCCAGAACTCGGTGGTCCAGCCGTACACGCCGAGGTGTTCGTACACCCAGTCGTCCGCGGCGCCGCTCAAGGTGTCGCTGCGGTCGAAGGTGAAGTCCTCGAACACACTGTGGGCGGTGTAGCCGGTGAGTTCCGTGCCGATCTCGGAGAACTGCTTCCACACCCACACGTCCACGGGGTCGAGCGCGCTGTCCGCCTGGGTGCTGCTCGGGCGCAGGAGCACCCCGCCGGAGGTGTGGTAGGCGTTGTAGCCGCAGATGTTGGGGCGGGCCACGATGGCCCGCACCAGCCCGTCGATCTCCGGCTCGCTCAACGGGTGGTCGCCGCTGCCGGGCACGTTGGTGCCCCAGCCGGCCGGGAAGTTGCGGTTCAGGTCCAGCCGTTGGGGCTGCCGTGCGGACGGCACGGTGAAGCCGTCGTGGTCCTGCACCAGCCCCTCGACAAGCACGCGGTAGCGGGTGGTGCCCGCGGGCGCGCCGTCGCGGGGGACGCGCATGAGGAACCGCGGGTCGTCTGCCGACGGCATCCAGGCGCCGTTCGGGTCGGGCAGGCGCATCGTCAGCACGCGGCCGTTGCCGTCGATGTCCTCCTCGTGCAGGCCTGGCTCGCGGTGGCCGTCGTGCCACGGCCAGTTGCGCACACTGCTGCGCCGGTAGCGAGGGTTGTCCGCCAGCGTCCACTCCACACCGTCCGGGTTCACCCGCGGGACGACGTAGAACGTGCGCGTGCGCAGCGCCTCCGTGATGCGCGCGTCGCTGCCGAACCCCGTCACGAGGTGATGGATGAGGTGCAGCGCGGCGACGCCACCGGTGACCTCGATGGCGTGGATGTTGGCGTCCACCCAGTGGGCCGGCTTGGTGTCGTGGGCGCCGGTGCTGCCGTCGGTGATCGTGGCCAGCCACAGGTCGCGCCCTTCGTGCGAGCGGCCGTAGGACTCCACGGTGACGAGGCCCGGATGGGCGGCGGCGGTGGCGTGCAGCCAGGCGGTGAGCTCGTCGTAGCGGAGGAAGCGATCGAAGGCGTAGGTCACGGGCGGCACGCTACCGCTGCCCTCAGGACACGTCGGCCCACCAGGTGGCGGCCACCAGTTCGGCCACGAGCACCTCGGTGAGCAGGGCCACCACCGGGTCGTCGTCGCCCGGGTAGCGCACGGTGTGGGCCGCTCCGGGCACGGGGCCACCGACAGCCACGAACCGGCTGTGGCGGTCGCGTAGCCAGCGCACCGCCACCTCGTCGTAGCGGCTGCCGGTGCACAGCAGGGCCCGATAGTCCAGCGTCTTGGTGAGGTACACGTCCACATGGCACCAGTCGCCGGTCTCGCACCCGTCGGCCACCCGCCGCGGGCCCTCGCGCACCATCAAGGCACCCTGCAGCGAGTTGGCGTAGCGCTCGGCCGGGGCCAGCAGCCAGGTGCCGTGGGCGCCGCGCAGCTCGTGTTGCACCGTGTCCAGCCACTGGTCGCGGGTGGCCAGCAGATGGTCCACGGCGGCAGCGGCGCGGGCCCCCCTGCCGGGCAGGCCGGGGACCGAACCGGCCAGCTGGTGCTCCAGATGGAGGAGCTGCACGAGGGTGTGGGTGAAGCTGCGGCAGGCCACGCCGCCGGCCTCCTCGCCGGCGTGCATGAACACGGTGGCGTCGGCCGGAAGGTCGGCCTGGGTGTTGTTCGTGAGGGCCACCGCCAGGCTGCGGCCGCGGTGGGCATCCAGGTGGCGGAGGGTTTCCGGGCTGGTGCCGCCGGCGGTGATGCCGACCATGGTGAGGTCGCGAGCGGGTGGGCAGAGGGTCTCGGCGGAGGCCAGCTCTGCCGTGGCGTGCACCCCGGCTGCACGCATCCGTCGGGCAGCGGTCTCCGCAGCGAACCACGAGCTGCCCATCCCGGTGAGCATCACCCGGTTGGCGCGCGGCACCGGCCAGTCCACGTCCTCGAGCGCGTCGGCCAGGGCGGCCAGCGCGGTCGGTTTGGCTTCGAGGTCGGCCAGGAACCCGTCGGGTGTCACGCCCTCAGCCTCGCGCAGCCGGCCGGCGCACGCCCACTGTCAGCCCGGGTGGGCCAGCAGGGCGGGAAGCGCCGCATGGGGGACGTACTGCCAGCGCGGGAGATGGGTGACCGCGTAGAGGTGTTCGTGCAGCTCCTGGGCCACCCGCAGCGCGTGCAGCAGGTCGTCGCGGACGGGGTGGACGGCGCGGTAGGCCGCCAGCGCGGCGGCCACGGCAGCGGTGATGAACCGGTCGACGTCGGCGCCACGGTCGGGGTGGCGACGGTGGACCACGATGCGGCCGACATGGTCGAGCGACTGGAGCAGCGACGCCAGGTCGCGCAGCGGGGAGTGCGGCATGCGCCGCTCGGCGGGGTCGGCCAGGGGGTTGCCGTCGAAGTCGGTGAGCCACAGGGTGGTGCCGGCGCGGAGGAACTGACCGGCGTGCAGGTCGCCGTGGATTCGGTGCGCGGGCAGCACGTCGCCCCCTTCCAGCGCGGCCAGCGCGGTGCGCACGTCGGGGGCCAGTGCCGTGAGACGGGCGCCCTCCTCCCCGGCCACTTCGCGCAGTGCATGGTCCAGCTGCTCCATCGCCTGGGCGTGGTACACCCGGGTGGCCACGGTGGACGGCTGCAGCGTGGCCAGGGCGCGGTGCAGGCGGGCTGTCATGTCGCCCATGCGTGCCGCCCAGCTGAGCAGGGTCTCGAGGCCGAGCCCGGGGTCGCCGCGCAGCCACCCGTCCACGTCGTCGACCATCCAGTCCCACCCGTCGTGCGCGCCCTGGAGGTACCCGGTGGCCACCGCGCACACCACGCCGTCCCGTTCCTCCACGCCGAGGAAGGGGGGCATGTCGGCGAAGCCCGCGCGGGTGAGGTGGGTGAGCACCTCCACGCCGGGGTGGGGGGCGGGAACGGGCGGGACGAGCCACTTGACCACCACTTCGCCGCCGACCACGACGCTGCGATTCGTCTGGTCCACCGTGACGGGCTGCTCGCCCGAGAGCGGGCGGCCGCACAGGCGGGAGGCCAGCGCGGCGGATGCTCCCTCGTCCATGCGCGCCACCCTAGTGAGCTAGAAACGAGGCATGGCCAGGTTCCTCTTCATGCCCGAATCCGCCTACGGGCCGACGAACAACTGCATCGGCATCGGCAACATCCTCCGCCAGCGGGGGCACACGGTCGTCTTCGCCGCCGAGGCCAGCTGGGAGGGCAAGCTGGAGGCGCTCGGGTTCGTGGAGGACCTCGTGCACCTCGCCGAGCCCGCACCTGTCGACCCCGACGCGCCCGACGCCGCTCCCGAAGCCGCGGGCCAGTTCTGGATCGACTTCATCCGCGACACCTCGCCCGTGTTCCGCACGCCCACCATCGAGCAGTTGACCGGGTTCATCCAGCCGACCTGGCAGGCGCTGATCGACGGGGCGATGTACTGCGAGCCGCACCTGAGGGAGATCATCGCCCGGCAGCAGCCGGACGTGATCATCGAGGACAACGTCAACGCCTTCCCCGCGCTCGTCACGGCCGGGGTGCCGTTCGTGCGATCGGTGAGCTGCCAGCCGCTGGAGATGAAGGGGCCGGACATCCCGCCCCTGTTCAGTGGGTACCCGAGCGACGACCGCAGCCAGTGGGGCGACTTCCGTGCCGAGTACGACCGCACCCATCGCGAGATGTGGAGCGCCTACAACGAGTGGGTGCAGTCGTGCGGCGCGCCGCCGCTGGCGGACCTGGAGTTCATCCACGAGGGTGCGCTGAACCTGTACCTCTACCCCGAGGTGGCGGACTACACGGACCGCCGCCCGCTGGGCGCGAACTGGCACCGGCTGGACAGCTCGGTGCGCGCCACCGACGCCCCGTTCGAGCTGCCCGAGCACCTGCGGTCCACCGACCCGACGAGCAAGCTCGTGTACCTGTCGCTCGGGTCGCTCGGGTCGGCGGACGTGGGGTTGATGCAGCGGCTGGTCGGCGTGCTCGGGCGCACCCACCACCGGTTCATCGTGTCGAAGGGCCCGCTGGCCGACGAGTACGACCTGCCGTCGAACATGTGGGGCGCGGCCCAGGTGCCGCAGACGAACGTGCTGCCGCTGGTGGATCTCGTCATCACCCATGGCGGCAACAACACGACCACGGAGGCCTTCCACTTCGGCAAGCCGATGATCCTGCTGCCCCTGTTCTGGGATCAGTACGACAACGCGCAGCGGGTGCACGAGCTGGGCTACGGGCGCCGGCTGGACACGTACGGGTTCGCCGACGACGAGCTGACGGGCGCGCTGGAGGCGCTGCTCGCGGACACAGGGCTCGCTGCGCGTATGGCCGCCAACGCACAGGTGATCCGCGGCCGCAGCGGCACGGTGCGCGCCGCCGACCTGATCGAAGGGCTGGCCCGCTGAACCCCTCCGTACACTCGGCGGTATGACTGCTGGGTTGTCGCTGCGGAAGCTCTCGTCGTTCCATGGCAGGCCGGGGCCGGTGCTGCTGGTGATCGCCGATGGGGTGGGCATCGCCCCGCCCGGGCCGAGCAACGCCGTCACCGAGGCGCGCACGCCCACGCTCGACGCGCTGATCGCCGGCGAGCTGTACACCGAGCTGGCGGCGCACGGGCCGGCGGTGGGCCTGCCGAGCGACGACGACATGGGCAACAGCGAGGTCGGGCACAACGCGCTGGGCGCGGGGCGGATCTTCGCCCAGGGCGCCAAGCTGGTGAATGCGGCCATCGCCACGGGTGCGATGTTCGAGTCGCCGGTGTGGAAAGGCGCGATGGACGCCGGCCGCCGCGGCACCCTGCACCTGCTGGGCCTGCACAGCGACGGCAACGTGCACTCCAACAACGAACACCTCTACGCAATGCTGCGCCGGGCCGCGGCGGAGGGCGTGACGCAGGCCGCGGTGCACATCCTCCACGACGGGCGCGACGTGCCGGCCCGCAGCGCGCTGGGCTACATCGCTGCCACGGAGGCCGTGCTGGCGGAGATCAACGCCGGGGCACCGGGGCGGCACTTCCGCATCGCCAGCGGCGGCGGGCGGATGACCATCACCATGGACCGCTACAACGCCGACTGGGCGATGGTGGAGCGCGGCTACCAGTGCCATGTGCACGGGGTCGGCCGGGCGTTCTCGTCGGCGGCCGAGGCCGTCCACACGATGTACGCCGAGAGCGACACGGGCGACCAGTACCTCCAGTCGTTCGTGGTGGTCGGGCCCGATGGTGCGCCGGTGGGCCGGGTGGCCGAGGGCGACGCGGTGCTGCTGTTCAACTTCCGCGGCGACCGGGCGATCGAGATCTCGCAGGCGTTCGAGGGCGGGCCCGGGTTCACCCACTTCGCCCGCACCGGGCCCGAGGGCCGGATGGCGCCGACGGTGTTCTTCGCCGGGATGCTGCAGTACGACGGCGACGCCTTCGTGCCCAAGCAGTACCTCGTCGAGCCGCCGGCCATCGACCGCACGATGGGCGAGTACCTGTGCGCCGCAGGGGTGCGCAGCTTCGCCGTCAGCGAGACGCAGAAGTACGGCCATGTCACCTACTTCTGGAACGGCAACCGGTCGGGCTACATCGACCCGGCGCTGGAGACGTACGTCGAAGTGCCGTCGGACAACGTCGCCTTCGACACGACGCCGGCGATGAAGGTGCGCGAGATCACCGACGAGGTGGAGGCGCTGCTGCGCACGGGCGACTACCGCTTCGGCCGGCTGAACTTCCCGAGCGGCGACATGGTGGGCCACACGGGGAACCTGGCGGCCACGATCGCGGCGATGGAGGTGGTGGACGAATGCACCGCCCGCCTGGTCGAGGTGATCCGTGAGCTGGACGGGGTGCTGGTGTTCACCGCCGACCACGGCAACGCCGACATCATGTTCACCGAGGCCGGTGGGGTGCGCAGCCCGAAGACGTCGCACACCCTGAGCCCGGTGCCGTTCGCCATCTTCGACCCCAATTACGACGGCGAGTACCACATGGCCCCCCTCGCGGACGCCGGCCTCACGAACGTGGCCGCCACCCTGTTCAACCTGTTGGGCTTCGAGGCCCCGGCCGACTACCGACGCAGCGTCATCGAGTTCTGACGCTGCACCGCGAGCCGAGGACGGCCCGGGCGGACGGCCACGGGGCCGTAGGGGCTCGCCGTAGTCTCCTCGGTATGGCGAACTGGCAACTGACGATCGACTGCGCGAATGCCGCGCCCTTGGTGACGTTCTGGGCCGCGGCCCTCGGCTACGAACGGCAGCCGGCACCGGACGGTTTCGCCACCTGGAACGACTGGTACCGCTCCGTCGGCGTGCCCGACGAGGAGCTCGACCTCGGCAGCGACGGGTGCGACCGCTTGCGCGACCCGCTCGGCGCCGGGCCGGCGATCTGGTTCCAGCCCGTGCCGGAGCCGAAGACGATCAAGAACCGCATCCACCTCGACCTGCTGGTGGGTGGGGGCCGCGGCGTGCCGATCGAGGAGCGGCGGGCGGTGGTGGACCGGCGGGTGGCCGAGCTGATGGCGCTCGGCGGGTCGATCCGCAACGTCAACTCCGGCACCGACTACTACTCCGTCACCATGTACGACCCGGAAGGCAACGAGTGCTGCGTGGTGTGAACCGCTCGTCGTAACGTGCCTGCGTGGATCTGGCCTTCTTCGAAACGGTGCGTGACGCCTTCGAGGGGTTCGTGGCGGGTGTCGGTGGGCAGCGGAACACCTCTGTGCACAACCGTGGGCTGAAGGCGTGGTTCGGCGAGGACACCCGCGAGCACTACGAAGCGCAGTTGATCCGGGTGGAGGGCACGCTGCGGCTGGAGGTCGGGTTCCACGCCGAGCACCCCAAGGCAGCGTTGAACGACGCCGTGCTGCAGCGCATGCTCGCCACCGAGAAGGTCTGGCGCCGAGCGTTGGGCGACGAGGCCGAGGCCGGCGACTTCATCGGGCGGGCCGGGTGGCAGCGCATCTCCGAGGTGTGGCCGGCGATCGAGACCCCCGAGGTGGACGACGCCATCGAAGTGGCAGCCCGCCTGGCGGACTATGTCACCGCCCTCGAGCCCGCCCGCCGCGCCTGACCGGAGCCTTTGAGCGATCTACGCGTCCGCGGACGCGTGGGGTTGGAGCGGCGGGCAGCCGACGCCGGGCCGGCTGGATCAGCGCGTGAGAGGCTGGAGTGGTGGGCGAGTTCTCTGCGGGTCAGCAACACTGGATCGATCGCCTCGGCAACCTGCGCAACGTCATACGTCAGGAGATGATCCGGCGGCAGCTGGCGGAGCACGCTCGCGCCGGGATGACCGTGCTCGACGTGGGGTGCGGGCAGGGCACCCAAGCCATCGAGCTGGCCCGTATCGGATGCAGTGTCACCGGTGTGGAGCCCTCGGCGGAGCTGCGCGCCATCTGCCGCCTGGCGGCCGCCGATCAGGCCGTCGAGGTCGAGTTGCTCGCCGGCTCCATCGAGCAGCTGGACAGCCTCCTCGGAGCGCGGAGGTTCGACCTGGTGTGCGCCCACGGCGTGCTGATGTATCTCGACGACCTGCCGGAGGCGATCCGGCTGCTCACGGGGCGCATTGCTCGTGCCGGCCTGTTGTCGGTGACGGTACGCAGTGGCCATGCGCTCGCGATGAGGCCGGGGATGCGACGCGAGTGGGCCGGGGCGTTGGAGAGCTTCGGCGCCGTGCGCTACCTCAACGGCCTCGGCGTGGACGCGCGGGCGCATCGGCTGGACGAGGTCGTTGCCGAAGTCCAGCGGAACGCGCTAGAGCTGGTGGAGTGGTACGGGGTGCGTGTCTTCAACGACGCCATCGCCGCCGACTTCGAGCTGCCCGACGGCGAGGACCTGGCGGCGCTGCTCGACGCCGAGCAACAGGCGGGCAGGACCGACCCGTACCGCATCCTCGGTTCGCAACTCCACGTGATCTCACGACGGTTGGACTGAGGACTCCCTGGTGTTCTGGCCACGTGAGCAGCGCGGGCGGCTGCGATGTCGCTCGGCCGGGCGAACACCGCACCCGCCTGTCATGGTCGCCGACAGCCCAATCGCCGCCGGCTCGACCAGCTCGACCAACTCCTCATCACCACCAACCCGTCACCCGTCAAGGAGCCCCGATGACCTTCACCCCGAACCCCGCCCTCGACCTCGTGCTTGAGCGCACCATCGCCGTCAGCCCCGAGCGGGTGTGGGCCGCATGGACCCAACCCGAGCTGCTGATGCAGTGGTTCACCCCGGCCCCGTGGAAGACCGTCGCCGCCGACCTCGACGTGCGCCCCGGCGGCCGCTTCGCCACCACGATGGAGTCGCCCGAGGGCGAGCAGTACCCGAGCACCGGCTGCTACCTGCAGGTGGAGCCGAACCGGCTGCTGGTGTTCACGAGCGTGCTGAGCGACGACTACCGACCGGTGCCGCCGAGCAACGGCGCCGGCGACATGGCCTTCACCGGCCGCATCGAGATCGAGCCGACCGCCGACGGCGGCACCCGGTACCGGGCCATCGGCATCCACCCCGACGAGGCCTCGTGCAAGCGGCACGACGAGATGGGCTTCCACCACGGCTGGGGCGCGGCGCTGGACCAGTGGGTCGCATGGATGAGCTGAGGAACCGAGGTTGGCTCGGTCGACGCGTCCGCGGACGCGTCGGCCGGGTCAGTGCTTCATCGCGTCAGCGTGCCAGCCACCGCCGGGCTGCCGCCACGAGCAGGAAGGCCCCGAGCAGCCCGCACGGGAGGACTCCGATGTGGACGTCGCCCGATTGGGGCGGGCCATCGATCAGGCGCGCTGCCAGGAAGTACACGAACGCCCCAGCCGTCCACCCAACGACGGCGGC
>JBPOIX010000016.1:0-3378 GCA_052034175.1 Actinomycetota bacterium | reverse complement strand
CACCTGGAACCAGCCGCCTTCGCCATCCACGTCCACGTACTGGGTGTCCGCCAGGGTGCTGCCACCTGCCTCCACGGCTTCCTCCAACACCGACACCACGGCATCGCGCAGGCGGGTGATCTCCCTCGGGGTGAGCGATTCGGCGGGGCGATCCGGCCGCAGGCGGGCACGGTGGAGGCTTTCGTCGGCGTAGATGTTGCCGACCCCGGCAATCACATGCTGGTCCAGCAGAAGCGGCTTCAAGGGGCGGCGGCGCCCGCGAAGCAGCGCCGCCAGCTGGGTGCGGCTGAGGCCGTCGGCGATCGGGTCGACGCCGAGGCGGGCGAGTTCGGGCATCTCCACTGCCAGGTTGGCCGGGTCGAACACGACCATCTCGCCGAACGTCCTCGGGTCCACGAACCACAACTCCTGCGCCGGCCGGCCGGCGAGGTGCAGCACCACATGCGTATGGGGCGGGCGGTCGGTTCCCGCGGCTGCCACCAGCAGCCTGCCACTCATGCGCAGGTGCACCATCAGCTCGTCGCCGGTGTCCAGCGGGCACAGGAGGTACTTGCCGCGCCGATGCGCTGCCGTGATCGTGGCCCCGGTGAGCCCGTCGATCAGGGCCTGGCGGGAGGTCCGGCGCACGGTGCGTTCGCGCCCGACCTCGACTCGGGTGACGCGCCTGCCGACGACCTGGGCGGCGATGCCCCGACGAACGGTCTCGACCTCCGGGAGCTCAGGCATGGAACGCGCCTGGCCTCACTGGCCGGCCGCAGGTTGCGACAGCGCCGTCCAGGCCTGCTCCGCGGCGGCTTGCTCGGCCAGTTTCTTCGAGCGCCCCTCGCCCTTGCCGACGGCCTGCCCGGCCACGATCACCGTGGCGAAGAAGCGCTTGTCGTGGTCCGGCCCGGTGTCGCTGATGACGTACACCGGCGCCGTGTCGTGCAGCCGGGCGGTGAGCTCCTGCAGCACGGTCTTGTGGTCCAGCCGGTCGAGGCGCAGTGCGGCGGAGGCCATCCGCTCGGTGAACAGGCGTTCCACCAACGCCGCCGCGGCGGGCGCCCCGCCATCGAGGTAGACCGCCCCGAGGACGGCTTCGAAGGCGTCGCTGAGGATGCTCGGCTTGGCCCTACCCCCGGCGGCAGCTTCACCCTTGCCGAGCAGCAGGCACGGCCCGATGCCGACTTCCATGGCGACCTCGGCCAACGCCGAGGCGTTCACCACGCTCTTGCGCAGGTCGGTGAGCTTGCCCTCGGCGAGGTCGGTGTGGCGCCGGTAGGCCAGCTCGGCCACGACCCAGCCGAGCACCGCGTCGCCGAGGAACTCGAGGCGCTCGTTGCTCTGCTCGCCGCCGACCTCGGCACACCAGCTGCGGTGCGCGAGAGCGCGACGCAGCAACGCCGGGTCGGCGAACTCGTGACCGAGGTTCCGCCGCAGCTCGGTGAGATCGGGCTCGGGATGCGGCGGAATGGTCAGCTGCCCTTGACGCGGTCGTAGACGTAGTCGACCGCGTCGCGGACCGTCTTCAGGTCCACGAGGTCTTCGTCCTCGATGCGGAAGCCGATGCTGCGCTCCCCCAGCTCTTCCTCGAGCGCTTCCACCAGCTCGATCAGCGCCAGCGAGTCGGCATCGAGGTCGTCGACGAAGGACTGACCCTCGCTGATGGTGGACGGATCGATCTCAAGGATGTCGGCCAGGTTGGCCTTGACGATCTCGAGGACTTCGTTGCGGTCGATGGGACCCTGTTCGACGTGAGTTTCTGCGGGCACGGGTTTCTCTTTCCTGACGAGGCGGTGTCAGCGACCGGTCAGGCTAGCGCCGCGAGCCGGGAGCGATCGGCACGACGTCACCCGCTGCTGGCCACCGCGGTGGTCTCGGTGGCCGCTCCACCGACCCCCACCCCGACACCGCCCGATGACAGGTCGTCCTCGGTGACTTCGAGGGTCACCAGCACGGATCCGTCGGCGGCGAGCAGGCGGAACGTTCCCGCCGTTTCGGTGTGCATCGCCGCGGCCACGAACGGCCAGTCCTCGCGGACCACTGCAAGCGCGGTCGTCCGCTGCACGCCGTCGGCATCCGTGAACTGCAGGGTGGCGCCGACCAGCTCGGGGCCGCCGAGGGCGAGCACGAGCGCTCCGCCGACCTCGCCAGCGAACTCCTGAACGATCTCCACGCTGGGCAGCTGGATCTCCGCTGCATTGCCGCAGAAGCCGGTGTTGCTCCACATGTCGCCCATCGCCGAGACGCAGGTCGTCAGCCGGCCCTCCTCGTCCACCGAGCCCTCCAACAACCATGTGGTGCTGTTGGAGGCGTCGCCCGCGCCGATCACCCAGGATTCGCCCGGTGTGCCGTCCGCATCACCCTGCCAGTCGTTGGCTTCCGCCACCAGCGCCGCCCACTCGTCGTCGTCCGCACGGCGGGCCGACGCGGCGACCTCGACCAACTCGTCCAGGTCGAGGCTGGACGTGAGCAACACCGCTGCGCCGTCGACCTCCCAGGCAACCATCGAGCCGCTGGAGAAGGCGTTGTCCTGAGTGCCGGCCACGCCGCTCCACTCACCGACCTCCACGTCCTCGGCATCTCCGATGTAGAAGTGGGCGAACTCGTTGAAGTCCACTCCTGCCGGCGCCGTGGTGATCGTCAGGTTCATCGAGTCTTCACCGCCGGCCTCACCCCAGCCGGCGTTGATCGAACGGTTGCCGAAGCCGAGGTTGGAGACACCCCCGCCGCCGATGCCGAAGACCTCGGCGCGGTACTCGAGGAAGGGGGCCAGCGCGAGCTCGCCCGGCACCGTACCGAACACCGGCGTGGCCAGCACACCGTCCTCCACGAGCGTGATTTCCGCCGCCAAGCGGAGCAGGTCCGCCTCTTCGACGCCCACGGCCTCCACGCTGACCACGAACCCGTCGTTGACCGGGCCGAAGACCAGCGTGGTGCCCGGCCCCCACCAGCCCTCCACCAACACCCCGTCGTACGCCCCGACCCGCACAGGGGTGGAGCCTCCGTCAGCGCCGCCGAAGTAGTCCTGCGGGTTGAACGTCTGTCGGTCGAAGCGGTCGAGCAGCTGGACCGACACGCCGACCCACGGCCCGTCGGAGAACGACGCGTCCTCACCTCGGAGCAGCGTCACCGTCTGCTCCGTGCCCTCGCCCATGCCGCCCTCCTCGAAGGGTGCGTCGGAGGCCCACTGCACCACCCATCCATCCGGGAGGTCGTCGAGCAACACGTAGGGAAGCTCGCTGAAGGCCACCACCGGATCCTCGCTGTCGTCGACGGCACTCTGCCCTGCAACCGATGTGCTGCTGGGGCTGCCCGTCTCGTCGCTGCTCCAGGGGCGGGCGATCAGCAGCCCGCCGCCGGCGCTGAGCGCAGTAGCGCCCGCGGCGGCCATCCCCC
>JBPOIX010000035.1:0-4870 GCA_052034175.1 Actinomycetota bacterium | reverse complement strand
TGGCGGGTGTCCTCGCAGCAGATCAGCGCGCACGCCTGGAGCGCGCTGACGGCCCGGGGGGAGAGGTCGCCGAGGTTGCCGATCGGGGTGCTCACGAGCACCAGCCGACCGGTCACCCGCGCAGCTCCACCACGGCGCCGGGCTGCAGCCCCCACCGCTCGAACGCCCCGGCCTCGGCTTCGACCACTGTGGCTGCCTGGCGCACCGGCGCGCCGACCCGCCACGGCTTCATGCGGGCCACCTTCAACACCGTGCCGTCCGCGCCGAGGTACGCCACGTCCAGCGCGAAACGCATTCCCACGGTGTGCACCCAGCGACAGGGCGCGATGACCAGCGCCCCGTCCACGCCGTCTCGGCCCAGCAGCCCTCGTGCCTTGGCCCGGTGGCTGGTGGCCTTCTCCGCACTCGCCAGCACATGGCCGCCGCTGACCAGCCAGCACTCATCGGTCGCCATGTGGCACAGGATACGAGGCCTCAGAGCAACGGCACGTCAGGCGCGGTGGTGAACTCCTGATGGCCGGCCCGGGTGTCCCACCAGGCCTTGCCGACGACGGCGGCGAAGATGATGGCCCCGCCCACCACGGTGAGCGGCCGTGGTGCCTCGCCGAGCACGACGAACGCCCACACCGGCACGAACACCATCTCGGTCTGGGCGAACACGGTCATCGGCACTGCCGGGACGTGGTGGGTGGCGGCGTTGAACATCATCGTGCCGACCACGATGACCACCGCGCCGTGCGTCAGTGCGTACAGGGTGTCACCGAGGGGTGGCAGCAACGACTTGCCGTTGGCCAACGTGACGGCTCCGCAGACGACGATCATCAGCAGTCCGTACCCGGGCATCACCGCCGACCAGTCCCGTTCCGGGTCGGTGCGCAACGCCGTGGTGTAGAGCGCGAACCCGATCGAGGCGGCGAAGGCCGCGGCGTTGCCTGCTGCGTTGCCGGCCTCCAGGTCGCTCACCACCGTCACCACCAACCCCACCACGCCCACGGCCAGGGCGACGATCGTGGAGCGGGAAAGGCGCTCCCCGAGCGCCCGAGCGAAGATGACCGCCACCAGCGGGGTGAGTGAGGAGAGGAAGGCGGCATTGGCCGCGGTCGTGGTCTTCACCGCGTAGACGAAGGCGATCGAGGCCAGGAACAGGCCGACGTTGGCGAGCATCATCGTGCGCCCGCTGCGCCAGGCGCGGACCGTGGGGAACGGCTTGCGCTGCACGGCACTCATCACCTCGATCACGGCGATGATGGCCAGCGACCGCCAGATCAGGTACTGGAAGGCATCCGAGTGCTCAGCCCGGCGGCTCATCACCGCGCCGACGCTCCACACGACCCCGGAGCCGATCGCCATCAGCGATGCTCCGAGATGCAGGCGGCGGTGATCCACGCCGGCCGACAGTAGCGGCGCGGTCGTTTCACCGCTCCACCCGGGCCCGAGGGCGGTAGTACTGGGCGGGTGACTCCACATCCGCCGTCCCACGTCGGCGCCCGCAGCTTCCGCCCGCGGCGCCGCGGGCTGGCCCCGGCGCGGGCCGAGGCGTACGAGCGCGACGCACCGCACTGGCTGATCGCCTGCGACGGCCCGCCGCTCGACCTGGCCGCTGTCTTCCCCGGTTGCGACGGCGTGGTGCTCGACATCGGCTTCGGTGGTGGCGAAGGGCTGATCGAGATGGCGGCGGCGGACACTGGCACGGCCATCCTCGGGGTGGAGATCCACACGCCGGGAGTGGCGAAGGTGGTGGAGGCGATCATGGCCAACGGTTGGCAGCACGTGCGCCTGTGCACCGCCGACGTGCTCGACCTGCTGCCGCGCCTGGGCCCCGTGTCGCTGACGGGGGTGCGCATCTGGTTCCCCGACCCATGGCTGAAGCAACGCCAGCGGCATCGGCGGCTGGTGCGGCCGGATGTGGTCTCGCTGCTGGTCGACCGCCTCCGGCCAGGCGGGTTTCTCCACGTGGCGACGGACATCGCCGAGTACGCCGCCCAGGCGGAGCGGGTGCTGGCGGCCGATGGGCGGCTGCAGGGCGGCCGCATCCCCCGGCCGGAGTGGCGCCCGCTCACCCGCTTCGAAGCCCGCGGGCTGGCCGTCGGCCGCACGGCCACCGACCTGTGGTTCGAGCTGCCCGCCCCACCGCCCCCCGAGCGCTTTACGTAAAGGCTGTCGACGCGGAAGCCCTGGTCAGGGGCATCGCAAACCCCGACAACGTTTACGTAAAGCGGTGAAAGGGGCTCGGCGCGCGAGGCGGGTCAGGTCCAGAGGGGGGCGGGACGGCGGCCGATGCCGCCGTTGCGCAGCAGCATCCCGGTCATCTGCCGGTCGAGATGGGCCTGGCGCCACACGAGCATCTGCTGCGCCAGCGGCAGCACCACGGCCGGGTCGGTGACCCGCGTGTTCCACGTCGGGTCGGTGAGGTCGAAGCACAGCCAGTCGCCGTTGCCGAACTGCACGTAGGCGTAGCGGTCGGTGCGCACGGTGGCCAGGTTCATCCGCTCCAGGCGGCGATCCCACGGCCAGGGGTTGGCATCGAACGGGATGTAGGCGTCGCGCCAGTCCCACTCCCAGTGCGCCGCGTCGCGCCAGCCGGCCGGCTGTTCGCCGCGGAGGAAGGGGGTCAGCGGCAGGCCGTCGCACTGCAGCGGCACCGGCTGGTCGATGGCCTCGCAGATGGTGGGAAGGATGTCCACGTTCTCCGTGAACTCGCCGACCACCGTGCCGTGCGCCGCGGGGAGGCGAGGGTCGCGCACGATGCCGAGGATGTGATAGCTGCTCTCGAAGAAGCCGACCTTCTGCACCAACCCCTGGTCGCACAGCTGTTCCGCATGATCGGCGGTGACCACCACGAGCGTGTTCTCCCACTCGCCGCGCTCGCGCAGCCGTTGCCACACGCGGCCCAGGTGGTGGTCGACCTCGGAGATCATGCCCCAGTACTGGCTGCGGAGATGGCGGATCTCCGACGGGTCGGTGGGGGCGGCGGCCCCGGTCGCGCCGAGCAGCACGTTGTGCAGTTGGTGGCGTTCGGTGGGGATGGGCAGCGGGTCGGGCAGGGTGGCGGGGTCGTACATCGTGGCGTAGCTGCCCGCGGCGTCGTACGGCGGGTGAGGGCGGATGTAGCTGAGGTGGGCGAACCATGGTGCGCCGTCCGCGGGCGAGCCGCCCTCGGGTGCCTCCAGCCAGCCGAAGAAGCGGTCGGTGAGGAACGTGGTGACGCTGTGCGCCTCCGGCCGTTCGTGCTCCGTGGCCAGCATGTGGTCCGCTCCGGCGGACACGTCGTAGCCCAGTTCGGCCAGCCACTCCAGCCAGGCCAAGTGGTGCTCGTCGAGGCGCAACACCTCGTCGAAGCCGGGCAGCACCCCTTCGTAGGTGGACAGGCGCCAATCGGCCGGGTCGGTGATCGTCCGCGGGTCCGCCCCGACGTCGGTGTACCCGAAGATCACCGGGTGGTAGCCGGCGCGCAGGGCCACCCGGGCAACGTTGTCGAAACGGTGGTCGAGCGGGGTGCCGTTGGCCACCACACGGTTGTTCATCTGGTACGTGCCCGTGTACAGCGCCGCCCGGCCGGGCGCGCACGGCGCCGCCTGTGAGTAGTGGCGGGCGAAGCGCACCCCGCTCGCTGCCAAATCGTCCAGGTGTGGCGTGCGCACCACGGGGTGGCCGGCGCACGAGAGCGAGTCTCCCCTGAACTGGTCGAGCGTGATGAAGAGTACGTTCGGGCGCATGTCGTCGTCGCTTCGTGAAGTAGCCGTGGATGCCGCGCCCGTCGAGGTGCGCGGCGCATTCGAACTTGATCGTACGCCCGGCGGGCTGCTGCCCCGCCGCCTGCCTGCATGGACCCGCCCGCAGATCCCCGACCTGTTCATGAACACGATGGTGGCGCTGCCGTCCGGGGTGCGGATCGCGTTCAGTACGAACTCGCCGGTGGTCGAGCTGACGGTGCACCCGCGCACGATGCACACCGTTGGCAACGCACTCCGCCATCCCGTGTTCCAGATGCTGGTGGATGGCGTGCTGCAGCCCGACATGGTGGCCGAGGGCGGTTCGTTCGTCCATGTCGATCGCACGAAGGGGCCCGAGGGGATCATCTTCGAGAACGGCGGCGCTGCCACGCTGCGGTGGGACGACCTGGGCGAGCACGACAAAGCCATCGAGATCTGGCTACCGACCAACGCCTCGGTGGAGGTGCAGGCGCTGCGTGTGGCTGCAGGCGCATCGGTTGGCGAGGCGCCGCGCGCGGCTCGCCGCTGGACGCACTACGGCTCGAGCATCAGCCACTGCATGGATGTCGACCGGCCGTTCGACGCGTGGCCGGCACAGGTGGCCCAGCGGGTGGGCGTGGAACTGACGTCCTTCGGCCTCGCCGGGCAGTGCCAGCTCGATCCGTTCATGGGCCGGGTGATCGGAGCCCACCCGGCGGACGTGATCAGCCTCAAGTTGGGCATCAACCTGGTGAACGCCAACTCGATGAACCAGCGCACGTTCACCCCGGCGGTGCACGGCCTGCTGGACAGCATCCGCGACCACCAGCCGGACACTCCGGTGCTCATCGCCTCGCCGATCTTCTGCCCCATGGCGGAGGACCATCCCGGGCCCACCGTGCCCGACGCCGAGGGCGGCTTCGACGTGGTGCCGGCGCCTGCCTCGGTGCGGCCCTTCCCGCTGACCTTGCAGTGGATTCGCGGCGCGTTGGAGTTCGTGGTCGGCGTGCGGCGTGCGGCAGGAGACACCAACCTGCACTATGTCGACGGCTTGTCGCTGTTCGGTGCGGACGACCAGGGCCTCCTGTACGACCGCCTGCACCCGACACCCGAGGGTTACGCGCTGCTCGGCCGGCGTTTCGAGGCTGCGGCCTTCGCGCCGGGCGGGCCGCTCAGCG
>JBPOIX010000002.1:0-23195 GCA_052034175.1 Actinomycetota bacterium | reverse complement strand
TAGCCCGACGGGCCGCGTGCGCTCTGGAGCGCCTTGCACCCCAGCGCGCACACGACGCCGCGTCGCTCAGAGGTTGGGGTTGGCGTAGTTGAACTCGCCGGTGATCACCGCCGTGCCCTTGCTCGGCGTGCCGCCGATGCTGGCCAGCACGTCGGTGACGGTGAGGCGGAACGTGCCGGCGATGTGGGTGGCGTCGAACTCGGTGATGACGATCTCGCCGGCCTCGGACGGGCCCCAGTTGGTGTCGGTGCCGTCGAGGCCGATGAGCACGGTCATGATGCCGGCCTCACTCGCGCCGAACACGTTGTCGCCCGCTTCGATGACATAAGTGGCGGGCTGCATCGGGATGCTCTGATCCACCCGCGGGCCGAAGCCGACATAGTTCTCCCCGTCGCCCTGGCAGTTGAGGATGAAGAACGTCTCGTCCATGGCCATCGGCATGGTCACGCCGGGCTGGGTGGGCGTCCACGGGCCGTACCCGACGGAGCTGTAGCCGCCCGGGCTCGTCCACTCCGCGTTGACGTCGCCCGTGACGGAGACATGGCACGAGCCGGTCTCGTCGCTCGGCGCCACGACCGGGTTGCCGGCGGCCGGGTCGGCGCTGGCACTCGGGCTAGCGGGAAGGCCCGGAAGGGCAGAGTCGGTGTCGCTGCCGCATGCAGTCAACGCCAGGCCGGTGGCGGCGAACAGGGCGACGGTGAGACGGGTGCGGTTCATGGTGGTGTCCTCCTCGGGACGATGGGAGCGGTGTCGCTACCGGTCCAGAGCGGGGTGGCCGCCCGTTCCTGCACTTTCCTCGCCCCGTGTTCCCGGATCAGGCCCCATCGGCGGACGCCCGCACGGCGTCCAGGAGGGGCTGGCCGTAGAGGCGGAGCTTGGCCGGGCCAACGCCTTTGATGGCTGCCAACTCGTCCAGCGAGGCGGGCCGCGCCAGCGCGATCGCGTGCAGCGCGGTGTCCGGGAGCACGGTGTACGCGGGCTTGCCGGCGGCGAGGTGGCGGCGAAGTTCGCGCAGCCGCTCGAACAGGGAGGCGTCCGCCGGCGCGAGCCCATCTCCTGGCTTGATGGCGGCTGCTGCGCGCGGCGGCGACAACGACGGGCCTGGGCGGGTGCTGGTGGGGCGCGCGCTCGGCTCGGTGCTGCAGTCGAGGATGAAGGGTGAGGGGTCGTCCGCCGGGACGACCACCACGTCCCGCGCGCCGCGGGTGATGGCCACATGGAACAGGCGGCGTTCCTCCTCCACGTCCTCCGCGAGGCGATGTGGGAACTGGTCTGCGTCGGCATGGTGCACGACCACGAACGGCCACTCCTGGCCCTTCACGCGGTGCACGGTGGCGAGCGTGACGCCGCCCGCGTGCCACGGCGTGCCGAGCGCGTCGCGCAGCCAGGCCTCGAAGCGGCGCGGGTCGGGCTGCAGCACGGCCAGCTGGGCAAGCGCGGTGAGGTCGTCGTTCTGCGCAGCTCGGTTCATCCCCTTGCGGTGGGTGTCCAGGGTGGCGATGCTGCGAGCCAGACCCATCTGGTTGCGCAAGGACTCCAGCAGGGCAGCAGTGGTGCCCTTGGTGGCGGCGAGCCGCTGCATCCGCTCGAGGTCGGCGGCGAAGGCCTCCACCTGGGCGGCATCGCGCTCTGCGGTGATGCGCTCGGCCAGGCGGCGCACGGCGGCCACCGAAGCTTGCTCGCCCACCCAGTCCGCAATGCGAGGGTGGACGGAGCGAGACGGGCGGCGGAAGGCTTCCGCCACGTCGGCGGGTTCGAGCCGCTCTCCGCGTGTGGCCAGCCGCAGCCACGCCAGGCCCGCGCGGACCGCCGTGCGCTCGGCGAACTCCCGGCCGACGCCGCCGGTGGTGGCCACGCCCGCGCCTGCCAGCGCCACCTGCACCGGGGCCAGCAGGGAGTTCACGCGCGTCAGCACCGCCACGTCCGATGGCGAGGCCCCCGCAGCGAGGGCGGTGGTGACCGCCCGGACCGTGGTGGCCACGGAGTCGCCGTCCGCCGGGGCGACCAGGAAGCCATCGTGCTCGGTGTCTGCGGCGCGGATGGTCTTGCGGACGCGGCGGCGGTTGTGGCGCAACAGCGTGTCCGCAGCCCGCACCACCCCGGCAGGGCAGCGGTAGTTGACCTCCAGCGGGTGGTCGCCCGACCCGGGGAACAGGTCGGCGAAGTCGATCAGCCAGGCGGGGTCGGCGCCGTTGTAGCCGTAGATCGTCTGGTCGTCGTCGCCGACAGCGAACACCGCGCCGTCCGGGCCCGCCAGCAGGCGCACCAGCAGCAGGTGCGCCGGGGTGAGGTCCTGAAACTCGTCCACCAGCATCCAACGGCAGGCACGGTGGGCCCGATGGCGGGCATCCGGCTGGGTGAGCAGGACCTCGATGGCCCGCTGCACCTGCTCGTCGTAGTCCACCTCGCCGGCGCGAGCGAGCGCCCGGCGATACTGCGGGAAGACTGCCGCGAAGCCCTCGACCTCCCCGTCGTAACGGGCCTCGACCTGCTCCGGTGAGAGCAGCCCGAGCCGAGCCAACGACAGTGCCTCGATCCAGGTGGAGGCGGGGTCGGAGTTCCGTTTGCGCGGGAACTTCACCAGCTGCTGCACCATCCGCCGCACGGCCGGCTCGTCGATGGTGGCCAGCCGCTGGGGCTGGGGCGCAAACGGCGCGCTGCCGTTCACCACGGCGAGTGCGATGGCGTTGAGGGTGCGCACTTGGAGGCCGCGCACGTCGGCCGTGCGAGCCTGCATCTCCTCCTGCGCTCGCTTGTTGAACGCAACCAGGGCGATGGCGGAGGGCGGCACGTGCCAACGGGTGACCAGGTGGCGGGCGCGCTCGGTGAGGACGCGGGTCTTGCCCGAGCCTGCAGGGGCGATGATGCGCGCCGCGCCGCCCTCGTGGGTGACGGCAGCCAACTGATCCGCCGCCAGGTCGGCCGGGGTGACGTTGGCCTCCGGGGGCCTCAGCCCACCGTGCTCCACCACCACACGGTGCAGCACCTGCAGGCCGTCGAGCGGAGCCGACCAGCGGGGCGGGCCGCCGTCGAGCCACACCCGCGCGCCGTCCGGGAGTTCCACGTCGCCCCGGCCGTCGTGCACCGGCCGGGCGCCGAGGCCGAGAGCCATCTCCAGAGTGGCCCAGCGGTGCGTCCCGGCACGGACGTCGACCGCGTTCGAGAGGGCGAGGTGGGCGACGGCCTCGGCCGTGAACGTGAAGCGCGCCCCCAACTCGTGCGGCGCCAGGAACGTGTGCTCCGCCGCCAGGGCATCGAGGTCGAGTGCAGTCTCGATGACACACCCCGTGCGCGCCAGGGTGTGGCTGAGGAGCGCGGCATGCGCGGCAGGCGAGCCGTCGCCGAGGGGGATGTGCGGCGCGTCGGCCCATTCGGGCGGCACCGCGGCGCCGGGCTCGACGATGACGTGCCGACCGAGCTGGCGTGGGCCGCGCCGGATCGGCCCGTCGGGGGCCACGAGCGGCGAGGCACGCCGAGCGACCGGCGCCGCGGGCGCGTCAGCCGGGCGATGCGCGGGCGCGTGCGCGGGCGGATCGTTGGACCGGCGGGGGAGGAAGTCGGGTTCCGGATGGTCGTCGTCGGCTGGTTCGGGAGGGAACAGTTCGGGCTCCGCAGGGGCGACGACTTCCTTCCCGCCGGAGCGTTCCCAGCACTGGCGAACCTCGGCCCCGGTGTCGTGCGCGCCGCCGCAGTACACGCAGGCGATGGCGGCGCGGCGGGAGGTCACGGCGGACACCCTATCGAACAGACGTTCCCGGCAACACCGTCGCGGCCGGGGTGACGGCGGACGTGCCCGCTCGCCCCGAGTGGGCCCGGTCCCAGCGATCCCCTCGGCCCGAGTGAGGACTCCGTCGGTCCGAGTGAGGACTCCCTGGTCCGAGTGAGGGCCCGCCGGTCCGAGTGAGGGCCCGCCGATCCGAGTGAGCGACCTCCCACCCGCGTCAGGACCTCCACCCGGTGGGGAACCCGCAGCCCGGCGCCCAGACCCCACTCCGCTGCGTCGGTCACTCGGGCTTGGGATCGCTCACTCGGATCAAAGGGCCCTCACTCGGGTTCGGACCGTGGCGCTGTCACTCGGATCTGCCGTCTTCGATCGTCCACACGGCACGGCGACGGCGGCCGAGGCACCTGCCCGGCCGCGGTACGGTCGTCGCCATGTGTCGCAACATCACCATGCTGCGCGGGCTGGAGCCCGCGGCCACCCCCGAGGAGATCGAAGCCGCGGCGCGCCAGTTCGTGCGCAAGGTCAGTGGCGTGGCCACGGTCTCGGCCGCCACCTCCGAGCCGTTCGAGCGTGCCGTGCAGGCGATCACCGCGATCACCACCGACCTCTTGGCTGGCCTGCCACCGCGCAAGCAGCCGCCGCCGACCTTGCCGCCGCTGAGGCGCATCCGGGCGCCGCGCCCGGCGCCATCGACCTAGCGACGGGTGGTCAGGCCGCCTTCAACGCCTCCAGCACGCCGCGCCAGCGCTCGGGGTTGCTCTTGTACGGCGCGTAGAAGCTGATGCGGTGGATCACGTCGCCGTAGCGGCGGTGCAGTTCAGGGGCGATGGTCTCCGGCTCGCCGACCACGGCGAACGTGTTGAGGATCTCGTCGGTGATCAGGCTGCCCATCTCCACCCACTTGCCCTGCTTGGAGAGCGTGTTCAGCTCGTCCTGCAGCCCGCCCCAGCCGTGCGCTTCCAGCACCGGGCGGTACGCCGGGGTGGAGCCGTAGAACGCGATCTGCTGGCGGGTGCCCGCCGCGGCGGCGGCCAACTCCTCCTCGGTGTTGCCGGTGACCACAAAGCTCGGGCCGACGATCTCGAACCCCTCCATCGTCTTGCCGGCCTTGGCGCGCCCCTTGGCCAGCGCCGGGATGGTGACTTCACGCAGGTACTTCTCCGTGGTGAAACCGTGGCAGAGGAACCCGTCGCAGACCTCGCCGGCGACCTCGGTCATCAGCCCGCCGACACCGGCAAGGAAGACCTTGGGCACACCGAACCCGGCGAGCTCCGCCCTCTCGGGCGTGAAGAACGGGGTCATCAGCGTGTGGGTGTAGTAGTCCCCACGGAACGCCAGCGGGGTGCCGTTCTCCCACGTGTCCCAGATGGCGCGGATGGCCATGATCATCTCCCGCATGCGGGGTGCCGGGTGGCTCCACTCCATGCTGAAGCGCTTGGTGATGTGCGGCTTGATCTGGCTGCCGAGGCCGAGCATGAAGCGGCCCTTCGAGTACGCCTGCAGGTCCCAGCCGATGTTGGCCAGGGTCATCGGGTTGCGGGCGAAGGCGACGGCGATCGACGTGCCGAGTTCCAGGGTCTCGGTGTGCTCGGCGCCGAGCAGCAGCGGGAAGAACGGGTCGTGGCTGGTCTCGGCCGTCCACGCGCCGCTGTAGCCGGCGGCCTCCAGTTCCTTGGCCTGCGCGCCCGCGGCGTGCAGGTTCGTGCCGATGCCACCGTCGACCTTCATCGTTGACCCCCATGGTCCAGGCCCGGCAGCGTGCCGGGCGCCCGACGCGGAGCGTACCCGCGGCGGCCCATTACCATCGGGTCGATGAGCGGAGGGCGACTCACCCATTCCGGTCGGCCCCCGTGCTCTGAAGAGGCGACCGGCCGCGCCTACTCAGGCTGGTCGCGCAGGAAGCGTTCGAACTCGGCGGCCAGGTCGTCGCCTGTAGGGAGTTCGGCAGTGCCGAGCGACAGGGTCTGGTCGGCCAGCGCGTCGTACGCCACTTCCAGCCCGCGCACCATCGTCGCGTGGTCGTCGTTCGCTGCCACCAGGCGGTCGACGCGGGATCGCACCGAGTCCGCGTCGGCCTCCAGGTCGGGGGCCTCGACAGTGATCCCGGTGACTTCCTTCAGACCGGCCAACAGCGCCAGCGAGGCCGCCGGGTAGGCCATCGTGCCCAGGTAGTGCGGCACCTGCACCCAGATCCCGAGCGAGGGGATGCCTGCCTCCGTGAGCGCATGTTCGAGCACGGCGCTCATCCCGGCGGGCACGTCGACGGAGTTCTTCAGGTACGGCACGTTGGCCACCACATCCGCAGACGGCGAACTGCTGGACAGCCGCGGCGGGCGGGTGTGGGGGCTGCCGAACGGGTAGGCGCCGAGGGCCACCATCTGGTACACCCCGAGCCGGAGCGCCAGCTCACTGACGGCGGCCGCGAACCTGCGCCACTGGGAGTCCGGTTCCGGGCCTGTAAGGGTGAGCACGGGGTGGCCGTTGGGGTCGGTGCCGAGCGACAGCTGGGTGTCGTTCCAGACCAGGCGCGTGTTCACCCCGTCGCGCAGCTCCATCACCGGTCGGCGAGCCCGGTAGTTGATGAACGTGTCGCCGTCGAAGGTGGCCAGCGGCGTGGTGCTGCAGGCCGCAGCGAGGGCGCCCATCGCCGCGGCGGCGGCACCGCTGGCGTCGATCCAACCCTGCAGGGCCACCACCAGCACCGGGCGGTCCAGGGGCGGCAGCTCGCCGTGCAGCACGTAGGGGGCGTTCATGGCAGCGTCTCCAGCATCGCCTCGGCCATCGCCGCCGCGCCCTCGACCTGCAGCTTGAACGGCTCCAGTTCGGCAGCGTCGCGCACGCCCAACGCCCCGCCGAGGTAGCGCGCGTAGACACCCTCGAGAATGCACGCCAGCTTCCAGTAGGCAAACGACACGTAGAACGGCAACTGCGAGATGTCCCGCCCGCTGACAGCCGCGTAGCGCTCCGCCAGCTGGGGCCGGTCGAAAAACCCTGCAGCGGAACACGCCGAGCCGTTCCACGCCGACGGGGCGTCGTTCGGGCCGGTCCAGTACACCTGCAGTAGGCCGAGGTCCGCCAGCGGGTCGCCGAGCGTGCAGATCTCCCAATCCAGCACTGCCACCACCCGGCCGTCGGCGCCGACCATCGTGTTGTCCAGCCGGTAGTCGCCGTGCACGATCGAGGCCGGCCCCTGCTCGGGGATGCGCCGGCTCAGTTCGTCGTGCACCCTGTCCACGGCAGGCAGGGGGCGCGTCTGCTGCTGGTTCCACTGGCCGTACCAACGCTTCAGTTGGCGGGCGATGTAGCCCTCGTGCCGGCCGAGGTCGTGCAGCCCGGCCGCGGTGAGATCGACCGCGTGGATGGCTGCCATCGTGTCCACGAGCGACTCGCTGGCGGTGCGCCGCGCGGCGACGGAGAGCACCGCCTCCGCCGCGTCGCGGTCGCGCAGCACATAGCCGTCGACGAACCCCATCACGTAGAACGGCGCGCCGTTCACCGCCGGGTCGTCGCAGAAACCGAGCGCGGGTGCCACGGGCACGGCCGAACGCTGCAGGCCGCTGATGATCCGGTGCTCGCGCCCCATGTCGTGCGCGCTGGCCAACACATGGCCGAGCGGCGGCCGACGAAGAACGAAGCGAGTGCCGTCGGCGCCGGTGACCCGGAAGGTGAGGTTGGAATGGCCGCCGGCGATGACATCGAAGGCGAAGGGGCCACGAGCCCCGGCGACGTTGCCCTCCAACCACGCGGTCACCTCGGCGACCGCAATACCGGGGACCGCCTGACCGTGAGCTGCCGCTCCATCTGGCGTCGCGGCCGAGGCGAGATCGGGGGAGTGCGAACCGTCGTTCATGGTGCCCCGTACCGTACCCGCCGCGGTCCGCGACGACCTGGTCGCCGACGGCACCCGGCCCGGCGGTATCGTGCCGCCATGTCCATCGACGTCACCGATGCCACGTTCCAGCAAGAGGTCATCGACCGTTCGTACGAAGTGCCGGTCATCGTCGACCTGTGGGCGGAGTGGTGCGGCCCGTGCCGCACGCTCGGCCCGATCCTGGAGAAGGTGGTCGGCGCCACCAACGGCAAGGTCGTGCTGGCAAAAGTGGATACCGACGCCAACCCCGGCATCGCCCGGGCCTTCCAGGTGCAGTCGATTCCCGCGGTGTACGCCCTGCACAACGGCCAGCCGGTCGATGGCTTCGTCGGCGCTCAACCGGAGCACATGGTGCAGCAGTTCGTGGACTCGTTGCTGCCCACCGAGACGGAATCCGTGCTCAGCCAGCTGCTGGCGGAAGGCACCGAGGGTTCCTTCCGGGCTGCCTTGGAGATCGAGCCGGGCAACGAGGACGCCATCGTCGGCCTCGCAGAACTGCTGGTGGCGCGCGGCGAGAACGAGCAGGCGCTGCAGTTCCTGGCGCGCATCCCCGAGACCGACCGCACCCGCCACGTGGCAGCCCTCGCGCGGACTCACCTCACGCCGGACGACGATCACGACGCCACGCTCACGGCCCTCCTGGACTCGGTGAAGACCGACGAGGAGGCCCGCCAGCAGTTCGTGGACATCCTCGAACTGATGGGCCCGCACGACCCGCAGACCGCCGCGTATCGCAAGAAGCTCACCGCCCGCCTCTTCTGAGCTGCAGGCACTGAGGAACACGGTGGGCGTCACCGTTCACCTGGTGGACGGCACGTTCGAGCTGTTCCGCTGCTTTCACGGAGCCCCACGGGCCGAGCACTCAGGTCGCGAAGTGGGCGCAGCCCGGGCGTTCCTGTCCACGATGGTGAAACTGCTGCAGGTGGAAGGTGCCACCCATGTCGCAGTGGCGTTCGACTCCGTCGTCGCCCCGCCACCGGTGAAACGCCCCGCCGCGGCCGACCTGTTGGCGGCCCAGGCTCCACTCGCCGCGCAGGCGGCGAGGGCGCTGGGGCTGGCCGTGTGGCCGAGCGGGCGGTATCAAGCCGACGAACTGCTGGCCACCGGGGCGGCGCGCTACTCCGCGGAACCCGACGTGGAGCGGGTCGTCATCTGCTCCACCGACAACGACTTCAACCAGTGTGTGCGCGGCGACCGCGTGGTCGTGCTGGACCGGATTCGTGGTGTGGTCACCACCGAAGCAGCGGTGCACGAACGATTCGGTGTGGCGCCCGGCCTCCTGCCCGACCTGCACGCGCTGGTCGGTGATCGCAGCGACGGATTGCCAGGCGTGCCCGGTTGGGGTATCCGCAGCGCCGGCGGGGTGCTCGCGGCCTACGGCTCGATCGAGGCGATCCCTCTGGATGGCCGGTGGGAGGTCGCGGTGCGCGGCGCCGAACGCCTGGCCGCGGCGTTGGAGGAGCGCCTGCTGGAGACCCTGCTGTGTCGCGATCTTGCCCGCCTCCGCACCGACCTGCCCCTCCGTCATTCGATCGACGACCTGCAGTGGCGTGGAGCACGCCGCCCGTTGATGACGGGCCTGAGCATCGACCTCGGCGACGCGGTCGCGCTCGACCGCGTCACCCGCTGGTTCGGCGAATGAGTACACCCGGCGCGGAGGTTGAGTGCGCCGATGCCCCCGCATGAGTGCCCGCATGCGCTCTACTTGCACCATGCGATCTTTGCGAATCCTCTCAGTGGCGCTCGGCATGGCAGCGCTCGGCGCCTGCAGCGAGTCCACCCCGGCAACCACGGGCGCCTCCACGACGTCCACCGCGGCCGGCACCGGCAGCACGGTGGCCGGTGCGACCACCACCGTCGCCGGCGGCTCGGTGCCCGTGGCAACTGACGGAGCCACCACCACGGTCGGCGGGCCGACCACTACCGCCCCCGCCCCTGCGTCGACACCCGCGCCGCCGCCGGCAACGGTGGCCTGCCACGCCGTCGGCGAGTTCCCGGCGAACTTCTACGAGCTCAACTTCTCCCTGCGGCGCGGCGACTGCGGCCCGGCAGTCGAGACGCTGCAGACCTGGTTGCGCGACGTCTACGACTTCGCGATCGCGGTGGACGGGCAGTTCGGGCCGGCGACGGAGGCTGCGGTGCGGGACCTCGAGGTGCGCTTCTTCGGCTCCGGTGACGGTGTGCTCGACCGCGACACGTGGACGATCATGACCGGCTCCGACGCCGACTTCGTCGAGGCGTAGCCCCTGGCCGCGGGCGTCGACCGCGCATCGTCGGCGAGACTGGGTGCGTGATCTCGCTCTCCGCCGCCCGTCGCGCGATGGCGTTGGTGACGGTGGCGTTGTGGCTGGCCGTGCTGCGGCTGGGCTGGGCGTTCCTGCAGAGCGAACTCCAGTGGGAGTACGTCGCCGGCCACAGCCGCGTCGACGCCCCGTGGTACTACCGGCTGGCGGGTGTGTGGGGCGGTAGCGAAGGCTCGCTGTTGCTCTTCGCCGCCGTCCTTGCCGTGGCGGCCTGGTTTGTCGCCATGCGCGCCGAGCGTGCTTCGACGGTCCTGTTGGGTGCAGCCTCGGCGGGCGGCATCGGCCTCGCCGGGGTGGTGTTCGCCAGCCCCTTCCACCGGCTGGACGTGCCCGCGGTGCGCGGTTTCGGCCTCACCCCGATTCTCGAACACCCGGCGATGGCCATCCACCCGCCTCTGCTCTACGCGGGTCTGGCCTGCAGCCTGGCGGCGGCGATGGCCGTGGTGGACGGCCGCAGCCCAACCGCGTGGTTGCGCGCCACCCTGGGCCTCGCCACCGCGGCGATGGCCCTCGGTGGGGCGTGGAGCTATGTGGAGCAGGGCTGGGGCGGCTACTGGGCGTGGGACCCGGTGGAGAACACGTCGCTGCTCGTGTGGCTGGCCGCGCTGGTGGCACTACATGCCCCGTCGCGCCGGTGGTTGACGACGGTGCCGTGGCTGCTGACGCTGGCCGGCGCCGCGCTCGTGCGTTCGGGCTCCACCCCGTCGGTGCATGGATTCGCGTCCCAGGTGGCCGTCGGTTGGCTTCTCCTGGCAGCCACCCTGTTGTCCGCGGCCGGACTCTGGTGGTTGCTGCAGGGCCGGCGTCGCGACGAGCACGGCCACGAGCACGAGCCGAACACCGTGCCGCCGGGGCCGCTGCCCGTGCCGTGGGCCGGCCGCGTCGCGCCGGTGGTGGCTGGTGCCGCCGCGCTGGTGGTGGTCGCCGCGGGCACGGCCTACCCGGTGCTGGCCGACCTGTTCGGCGCGCGGCGCGGCGCGGTTCGCGGGGAGTTCTACGCACGGCTGCTCGGCCCTGTGGCGCTGGTGGTGTTGCCGTTCCTCGTGCTCCGGCTGCGTCGGCCGAGCGCCCGCCTGGCACACGCCGGGATGGTGGTGCTGTTCGTCGGTGTGGCCGCTACCACCTTCGACCGCGAGGAGATGGTGATCGTCGGCGACGGGGTCACCGTGCGCGCCGCCGGCCTGGCGGTCACCGGCGGAGGGGTCTCGGTGGAACAGGGGCCCCGTTTCGACATCGAGCAGGTGATCGCCACCGTGGAAGTGGACGGCACCCTGATGCGCCCCGCGCTCGTCGCCTACCCGGAGCGGGGCGGTGTGCTGGCCGAGACGGCCGTGCGGCCCGGCCTGTGGGAAGACGTGCAGGTGACGCTCGTGGACGCCGACGACCTCGGCGTCGTGCGGGTGGTGGTCCGTCGCCGGCCGCTGATGTGGCTGGTGTGGGCCGGCGCACTCCTCGCCACGGTCGGCGCGCTCAGCCCTCCGAGGTGGGGGCGTCGTCGTCGGGCCCCTGCTGTCGAGCCCGCTTCCGAGCCAGCAGCTCGTTGACGGCAGCGGTCTGCTGCCCGGCCGGCCGGCCACCCGGCCGCGGTGCGGCGGGTGGGTCGCGGCGAGCGTGAGCCGGGGGAGCGGAGCCCGATGTCGGAGGTGGGGCGGCGTGGTGGGGGTCTTCGGTGCCGAGGCGCGGGAGCAGGTCGCGCACCCTTCGGCCGGCGGTCGCCAGCCCGGCGCGGGCGCCGGCCGCGGTGGCCCCACGAAGCGACAGGCGTGACAGGGCCACCGCAATCGGCCACAGCAGTGCGGCCGCCAGGAGGAACGGCAACGTCAGGCTCAGCAGACGCGACCCGGCGGTGAGGCCCGTGCCCTCCCACGCCTGGACCGGGAGGATTTCGCCCCGCCCACCCGTGGCTTCCGACGCCCGCAGCATCAGGGTGTTGTCGCTTGTGCCCGGCTCGTATTCGGCCGGGTAGCTGGCGCTGGCAAGCGTGTTGGCCGCGAGCACGGTCTCGCCGTCCTCGGTGATGTTCACGCCGACGGCGTAGGTGCCGTCGCGCCCGGCCGGCAGGTCCGCCTCGAAGCGGTTGCCGCCGACGCGGGTGAGGGGCACTTCGTACCGCTGCCCGTCCGGCCCGGCGACCGTGGCCACGCCGTCCGCGCCGTCGGGGAAGTTCGCCGAGCCCTCGACGGTGATCTCCATCCGCCCGTTGCGCACGGTGGCCTGCGCCGCACCTGCGGTGTCCCCGTCCTGGAAGGTGTCCTTCACCACTCGGCTCCAGAAGGTGACGTACCCATCCCACGCAGCCCACGGCTGGGCCCACTGCAGGCTGGCGTCGCTGGTCCAGCTGGTGACCTTGCCCAGCCCGGCCTGCCAGGTGGCCAGCAGCGGGTCGCGGTCCGGGCCGATGCGCAGATGGGTGCGGGCGCCTGCCTTGGCCGTGGTGGCCACGTAGCCGAGCAGCTCGGGGGACTCGGTGAGCGTGGCGATGACCTCGTCGTCGGAGGTGATCTCCGGAAGGAAGGAGCCCTCGTTGATGAAGTCGCGGCTGGCGATGACCGCTTCCTCGGCCATGATCTGCGGTACGTCCGCGAGGCTGGTGCCGGGATAGAAGCGACCGTGCCCAGCCACGGCGATCGCTTCCAGCGACGGTGCTGCGCCCTCTCCGGTGGCCAGCACGGAGACGGTGATCCCGAACTCCTCGTACAGCTCGCCGGCCCGCTCGGCCACGCGCTCGATGCGCGCCGGGTCGGTGAAGCCGTCGCTGAAGACGATGATGTGCTTGATCTCGGCATCGCTGGCCAACAGCTTCTCCGCCGGTTCCTCCAGCGCAGCCAAGATGTCGGTGTTGCCGTTCGGGCGGATGCGGCCGAGCCCTTCGTCGATGACCTCCTGGCTGGGCAGCCGCTGCAGGTCGATCACCCAGTCGGTGCCGGCCGTCCAGGCCATCACGCCGATCTGGTCGTTCTCCGTGAGAGCTTCGATCGTGCGTTCCGCGGCGGCACGCGCGATGTCCGTCTTCGTGATGCCACCGGCGTTGCCGTCGATCGTCGAGTTGCCGCTGTCGCAGTGACAGTTCGCCATCGACCCGGAGGCATCGACGCTGAGCACCTCGGCCACTGTCTTGCGGCGCTTGGGGTCGAGGATCTCGCTGTCCACCGGGAGCAGGTCCGAGAGTGGGGATTCGCGGTAGCCGCCGACGCCATAGCTGCGCGGGCCACCGATCGTCACCAGCCCTCTCCCGAGGTCGCGGACGGCGGTGGTGAGGTTCTCGATCTGCTGCCCGGTGAGCGCCGAGGCCGGCACGTCCACCAACACCACGCCGGCGTAGGTGGCCAGGCTCTGCACCGAGGGCAACTCGGCCGGGCCGACGACATCGGCCTGCACGCCGCCGGCCTCCAGCGCCTCGGCGAGGGCGGTGGCCTCGCCACCGGACCCCTCAACGACCAGCACCCTGGCCGGCCCGTCCACAGGGACAGCGGCGAAAGCCGCGTCGTTCTCCGGTGTGGTGTCGCCGGGGCGGGTGACCACCGCCTGATAGCGCAAGACCGCGGCTGGCGTGGTGCCGGCGTTGTCGGTGAAGCTGATGGTGTTCGTGCCCACCTCCAACTCGACCCGTTGGGTGTCCACCGTCTCGCCGTCGCGCCGCAGTTCCACGGTGGCCGGGCCGGCCGTGGTGGACTCGACGAGCACGTCGATGGCCAGGGCGTCGCCGACACGGGCCAGGCGGGGCACGTCGATGCCGAGCACGGCCGCGTCCTCGCCGGCGGCGGCCTCCACGGTGTGGACCTCCACCTGCACGCCGGCCCCCGCGGCCTCCTGTGCTTCCTGCACCAGGTCGCCGGCCGTGGCCCGGCCGTCGCTGATGATCACGACCCGACGCTTGGCGTCGGTGGGGAGTACGGCCGACCCGAGGCGGAGCGCGGTGGCGATGTCCGTGGACGCCTCGTTGACGACCACCGCCGCGCCGTCGAATTCGGACGACTGCTCGAGGACCCGGTCGAGGCGGGCGTCGCCACCGAAGACCACCACGGCGCTGAGCGCGCTCTCCGGGCGGGCGGCCAGCGACTGCTGCAACCACTCCAGCGCGGCGGCGTCGCCGGTGGGCCCGAGCGATGCCGAGCCGTCGAGGAGGTACACGGTGGCGATGCGATCGCTGGAGCGCCGCAGGGCGGGGGCGAACAGGGCGCCGATGAGGAGGGCGGCGACGGCCAGCCGGGCGGCCACGGCGAAGCGCCACTGGCGCCGTCCGACGCCCAGCTTGCGCCAGGCCAGCCACCCTTCAAGGGCCAGCAGGGCCAGCAGCGGCAGCACCACCCAGGGCAGCAGCGAGTGTTCCGTGCGGGCGGGCGTGACCGCGCGCTCGATCTCGTCGGCGGGGGGCACCACGCTGTCCCGCGGGGAGATCTCGGTCTCGTCCGGAGGTGGGTTGACGGCGACCATGCGGTCGGGGGAACCCTCGACGGAGACGACCCAGAAGCCGGACCGATCGGCGATGATCGCCGGGTCGCCGACCGCGAACGATCGCGACTGCCCGTCGGGGTCGATCACCGCGCCGGCGGTCGCAGCATCGATCGGCAGCGGGGCACCGACCGTGAGCGGGCTGGTCGTGGCCGCCGCACCGCTGAGCTCGGTGAGCAGCCGGTCGCCGAGCACCGGGAACGCCACCTGCAGCGGCAGGTTGGAGTCCGACAACACGAACGTGAGGTAGGCGAAGCGCCTGCCGCCGTGCTGCCCCCGCAGCAGCAGGGGTGCGTCCTCGCCGGCCACCAGCACATCCACGTCGGTGCCGGCCGTGACGCGCTGCGCCTGGGCGATCGCCACATCAGTGAGGTCCACGTCCGCCAGCAGCGCGTCGTCGCTGCGCAGCAGGGTGACAACGGGTGTCTCCACCACCCCGGCCACGTCCACGCCGTCCACTCCGCCGGGCGGGGCGACCGCCAGGAAGGCGGCCTTCGGTTCGGCGGGTACAGCGACGCCGGAGTACACCACCACGTCGAAGCCGTCGCCGTCGGGTGCGGCTTCGCCGTCCTCCAGTTCGGCAACGCTGACCTCCACGCCTGGCATCGAGGTGTAGAGCTCCTGCCAGAACCGGGTGTCGCCGACGATCAAGACCTTGAGATCCGGGCGCTGCGACCCAACGGCCACCGCCACATCGTCCGCCGCCAGGAGGTCGCCGCCGTCGAGATACGCCTCGACGCGATCCCCGGGTGGCAGGTCGGCCTCCACTTCCGCATTGCTGCGTGGCCCGATCTGCACGGCCTCCGTCGCGATGGTGGCGCCGTCGACGTCGATGCGCACGGTCTGGGTGACCGTGGACGACCCGACGTTGCGCACCGTGACCCGGGCGTGCAACCCGCTGCCGCGTGGCTCCACGTCGATGGCGATGATGCCGCGGTTGTCGTCGCGCGACCCGACCCGTTCGTAGCGCGTGTCCGGCGGTAGCAGCTTCTCCTCGTCCGAGGTGACACCGCCGTCGCTGATGAACACGAACCCGATGTCGGCACTGCTCGTGTCCAGGCTCTGCGCCAGGCTGAACGCGCCGGCGAAGTCGCTGTGGCCCGGCGAGGCTTCCAGGGTGCGCAGCGCAGAGGTGAACGCGGCCTCGTCGTCACTGGCCGTCAGCACGACGCGGGGGCGATCCGAGGCCAGCACGATGGACGCGATGCCACCGTCCGGCAGGTCGTCGCGCAGGGCGACTGCCCGATCGCGGGCGAGCTGAAGGCGGTCGGGTTGGCCGTCCAGTGCGGCCATCGAGCCGGAGGTGTCGATGATGAACACCGTGTGCTCGCTGAGCGACGCGGCCTCCAGGCGCACCGGCCGGGCAACCGCCAGCGCCAGCAGTGCCACGGCCAGCAGCTGGGCAAGGAGCAGCAGGCTCCAGCGCAGCTTCTGCCACGGAGACGCGCTGCTCACCGGGCGTTCGATCGCCCGCCAGAGGAACGTCGAGCTGACCGTGACCGACTGGCGGCGGGGGCGCAGGATGTGCAGCAGGATGACCGGCACGGCCAGGCCGAGCAGGGCCAGGCCGGCGGGGTTGGCGAGGGAGAACGAGAAGGCGTTCACCGCACCACCCCTTCCTCGCGCCACCCGGAGAGCACGACGTCCTCGATCGGAGCGTCGGCCATCACCTGCTGGTAGGCGGCGCCGCGAGAACGGCAGCGCGCCGCGGCTTCCAGCAGCCAGCGGTCTACGACTTCGCGGTAGGTGCGCACACGGTCCAGGCTGAGGCTGACGGGAACCCGGTCCCCGGTCTCGGCATCCACCACGTCGAGGTCGCCGATGAACTCCGGCTCGAGTTCTTCACGGGCGAGCACGTGCAGCACGGTCACGTCGCCGCCCCGGGCAGGCAGACGGTCGATGGCGGGCTCCCAGCTGGGCGTGAGGAGGTCGCTGATCACGACGGTGACGCCGGCCGGGCCGGGACGCGCGAGCAGGTCGCCCGCGGCGGAACGAAGGTCGGTGGGGCCGGCAGGTTCCAGTGCCTCCAACCGGCGGAACAGGGCGGTGACCGCATGACGGCCGGAGAACCGTTGAGGCGGCGCGGCTGCCGGTTCCAGGTGCAGGGTGACGGGGTCGCGTCGGGTGAGCGCGAGGAAGCCGACGGCAGCGGCCAGGCGCTGTGCCTGGAGCAGTTTGCCGTGGTGCCCCATGGACGCCGAGATGTCGAGCAGGATGCGCACCTGGACGTCGTCCTCCGCTTCGAAGAGGCGCACGAACAGCTGGCCGGTGCGGGCGTAGAGCGAGTAGTCGATGCGGCGGTAGTCGTCGCCGGGGTGGTATTCGCGCTGGTCGGCGAAGTCGAGCGAGTTGCCGAAGCGGGTGGAGCGGTGCTCGCCGGAGAACCGGCCCGCGAGCCGCCGCCGGGTGCGCATCTGCACCCGCTCGAGCTGGCTCAGCAGGCGGGGTGGGAGCAGGTCGCTCACGAGGCGCCGCGCATCCCTGCCGTGGGCTCCGGCACACCCTCCAGCAGGGCACGCACGAGTTGCTCGGCGTCCACATTGTCGGCGGTGGCCTCGTAGCCGACCACCATGCGGTGCCGCAGCGCAGGCACGGCTACCTCACGCACGTCGGCGATGGACACGTTCGGGCGCCCGTCGAGCAACGCGCCGACCTTGGCCGCGAGGATGATCGCCTGGGCGCCTCGGGGGGAGGCGCCGAAGCGCACATAGCGGCGGATCAGCTCCGGTGCGGCGGCCTGGTCGGGGTGGGTGGCCACCACCAGATCCACGGCGTGGCGCAGCACATGCCCGGCCACCGGGACGCGCCGGGTGAGGTCGATCATCGCCATCAGCGTCGGCGCGTCGGCCACGCTGTGCACGTCCGCAACCTGGGTGCCGGTGGTGCGCTCCAACACGGTGACCAGGTCGTCGGCGCTGGGGAACGGCACCCACGCCTTGAGCAGGAAGCGGTCCAGCTGTGCTTCGGGAAGAGGGTAGGTGCCTTCCATCTCCAACGGGTTCTGGGTGGCCATCACCAGGAACGGGCGGGGGAGAGGGCGAGTCGCACCGCCGGCGGTGACGGCTCGTTCCTGCATGGCCTCCAGCAGCGCGGACTGGGTCTTCGGGGTGGCCCGGTTGATCTCGTCGGCCAGGAGGAAGCTGGCGAAAACAGGGCCGGGGCGGAAGCGGAACGTCTTGTGGCCGTGCTCGTCCTCCTCGAGCACCTGGGTGCCGACGATGTCCGCGGGCATCAGGTCCGGGGTGAACTGCACACGGCTGAACGGCAACTCCACCGCCTCGTAGAGCGCCTTGAGGAGCATCGTCTTGCCGAGGCCCGGGACACCTTCGAGGAGGGCATGGCCCTCGGCCAGCAGACAGGTCACGACCGTGCGCACCAACTGCCGCTGGCCGACGATGACCTTGCCCACCTCGGCTTCGATCTGGGTGGCGATCTCGGCGTACCGCTCGGGTGAGACGTGGGGAAGCGCTTCGGTGGACATTCAGTCTCCTTGGAGCTGGTCGAAGTAGGCGAGCACCAGCGCTCGCAGCGACGGGGGGACGGAGGGGTTGTTCATTGCGGCCGTGGCCTGGCTGATGTAGTCGGCGAGGACGTCGGACACGGGGACACGATCGTCGCCGTTGTTCGTCTGCCCGTTGGCGTTGCCGATGGTGCCGCCTTCGCCGCTGCCGTTGCCGCCACCGACGCTGCCGGTGTCGCCACCACTGCCGTGCACGGGGTCGTACACCGTGTCCGTGTCCGGGCCGCCGGTGCCGTCCGTGTGACCGCCCGGCGTGCCCTGGCCACCTTGGCCGTTCGTGCCGCTGCCACCGCCGGTGACCGTGCCGGACGGGTTGCCGCCGGACCCTGAGCCTGAACCGGAACCGCTGCCGGAACCCTGCCCTTGGCCCTGGCCCTGGCCCTGCCCCTGGCCGTCTCCGTCACCTTCGCCCTGACCCTCGCCCTCACCTTGGCCCTGACCCTGGCCTTGGCCCTGCCCCTGGCCGGCGCTGGGGTCGCCACTTCCGGGGCGGGCCAGGCGGTCGCCGGCCTCGGCCGCAGTCTGGGCGGCGTCTGCAGCGGCGACCTGGGCGTCCACATCGGACGCGGTGTTGGCGGCGCCCTGCGCGGCTTCTCCGAGCCGGGCCTGGGCGCCGGCGACATCACCGTTGCGCAGCGCCTCGGCCGCCTCGCGCAGGGCATCGGCCGTGGCCGGGTCGCCCGCTTCCTGGGTGTCGGCCAGCGCCTCCAGGCGCTCTGCGGCTTCGGCCCGTTCGTCGGCGCTCATGCCGGGCACGGCACCCGCCATCGCCTCCAGCTGCTCGGCCGCGCTCTGGTCCGCGTTGGCCCCGGGAAGCGGGTTCTGCTCCAGGCTGCGCGCCAGCCCTTCCGTGGCAGCCTTCTGCCCGAGGAGGTTGTCGTCGATCTGCTCACGCAGTTCGGCCGCCGCCTGGTCGATCAGTTCCTCTGCGGCGTCGAGATCGGTGGCCTTCTCCAGGTCCTCGGCCAGCTGCTCGAGGCGCTCCGCAGCATCCTGGCCGCCGGGCTGTTCGGCGATGCGCTCTGCTTCGGCGCGCAACACGTCGGCCGTGGCCTCGATGGTGGCGCGGTCCTGCTCTCGTTGGGCGCGGGCGGCGTCCTGTGGATTGGCGATCAACGCCAGCACCAATGCTGCCGGGGCGATCACCGCCGTGAGGGCGGTGGGCTTGCGGTACCAGCGGTAGCGCACTGCCGCCGCGGGCTCGGCGAAGGCCGCCAGCTCCGCGGCCCGTGCCTGCACCCGCTGGGTGAAGTCCGGGTCGGTGCGCTCGCCGCGCTCGCCGTCCAGGTCGAGCGCGGTGGCGAACGCGTCGCGGGTGCCCATGCCGCGGTCGGCGGCGCGGGCCACCACGGTGTCCGGGACACGGCGCAGGAGGGCGTAGCCGGCGATGGCCACCAGCGCCGCGCCTGCCACCACGAGGGCGGCGGGCTCGGCCCACGGCAGGTCGAACCAGCGGGCCGCCAGCACCAGGGCCAGCGCCACCAGGGCCACCAGCGGGGCCACGAGCTGGGCGGTTGCTACCGCCCAGGCCATCCGCAGGCGGCGGCGGACTGCACGCAGGAGTGGGGCAAGGGAGCGGTTCATCGTTCCACCTCCGCAGGGGTTCGGAGCCGCCGGACGGCCAGTGTGGCCATCAGTGCGGCGAGGAGTGCCAGGCCGATCGTGCCGACCGCCCAGGCGGGAAAGCCACCGTCGTCCGGTTCGAGGATTCGGAAGCGGTTGCCGAAGCTGTCGTCGGGGAACCACGCGAACCACGAGTCGGCGTTGTTGACCTTCGCTTCGCGCAGGCTCTGTCGTGCCCAGCGGAGGGGGTTGCCGTCGCCGGTGAGCGTGTTGCCGGACGTGATGTCCGCCACCACCGAGATCGGGTTGACCGCGAGGATCGCGGCCGGTGGGTTGCGCAGGTCGGTGCCGCTGCTGCGGTCCGCCACGCCGAGGGTGAAGTACAGGAGGGGGCCGACGAGCACGAGCAGTGCCGTGAAGCCGTAGGCCATCAGGGTGGCCGTTTGCACGCGGCGCGTGAACGTGCTCAGTGAGGCGATCATCGCCGTCAGCAGGAAGGCGACGATGCAGATCGCGCCCAGCCCCTTCAGCCCGTCCCACAGCCGGATGCCGCCGAGCAGGTAGGCCACCATCGTGACCGGCAGCGCCGCGACCAGCAGCAGCACCAGGAAGCTCATGCCGGCAAGGACCTTGCCGAACAGGATGCTGCGCGGCCGCAACAGGGTGACCTGCAACGGCAGCAGGGTCTGGCGTTCGCGCTCGCCGGCGATGGCGCCGGCGGTGAGGCCGGGTACGAAGAAGAGCACCAAGGCCAACATGACGAACAGCACCCATTCGTACAGATCGCGGCCGAGCTGGGTCTGGCGGGCAAGGTCCAGTTCGATGAGGCCCGTGGATTCACGGCCTTGGTACACGAGGTACACGGTGAGGATGAGGAGCGCGAGGAACACCCCGAGCACCACGAACGCCCTGCCGGTGCGCATCCGTTCGCGCAGCTCCCTGCCGAGGACGGGGTTGATCATTGCACCACCCCCTGGGTCAGGGTCATGAACAGCTGTTCCAGCCCGCCGGACTCCTCGATGAACTCGACGACGGCCCGGCCGTCCTCCACCACGAGGCGCCGCAGCAGGGAGGCCTGCTCGGTGTCGTCGGCGACGGTGAAGCTCTCCGCTGCGCCGTCGGCGAAGCGCACCCGCACCGTTCGCGCCCCGCCGAGCTGCTGCAGGATCTCCCGCGGCGGGCCGGCGGCCAAGAGGCGACCGGCCTCCATGATTGCCACGTCGGTGCACATCTCTTCCAGCTCGGCGAGGATGTGGGAGGAGATGATGATCGTCTTCCCCATGCCGTTCAGCGACTTCAGCAGCTCGCGCAACTCCACCCGGGCGCGCGGGTCGAGCCCGCTGGCCGGTTCGTCGAGCACGAGCAGTTCGGGGTCGTGCACGAGCGCCCGGGCCAGGCTGAGGCGCTGCTTCATGCCGCGGGACAGCGAGTTCACCATCGCCGTGCGCTTCACCGAGAGGTCCACGAGCTCCAGCAGCCCGTCGACCAAGGTGGACCACTCGGCGCGGTGGATGCCGTAGCTGGCGGCGAAGAACTCCAGGTATTCGTCCACCCGCAAGTTGTCGTACACGCCGAGGTTGTCCGGCATGTAGCCCATGCGGCGGCGAACCGTGCGCGGCTTGTGGGCGGGGTCCGCGCCCATCACCGTGATCTTCCCCGAAGTCGGCCGTAGGAGGCTGGCCATCATTGCGAACGTGGTGCTCTTGCCCGCACCGTTCGGGCCGATGAGGCCGAAGATCGAACCGCGGGGAACTTCCAGATCGAGGGAGTTGACGGCCACGAGTGCGCCGTATCGCTTCGTGAGCTTCTGCGCGCGGACGGCCACACTCCGGTCCGCCGCGTCGTCCGGCTGGTGGCCCTCGGGCTCGGTGGTGATCTCGGCGGTGGGCTCGGTGCCGAACTCCGCGGCAGAGTCGTCGTGCGGGGGGAGCATCTCGATGGGGGCCTCGTCGTTCATTCGGCCACCCCGTGCAGTGTGGGCGCGGAGTCCGGCCCGAAGAACATCCCGTCGTTGGGGAAGCGCACCATCACCACACCGTCGCGAACCGCGGCGGGGGGAACGATGACGGTTCGGCCATCGACCTCGGCCTTCACCCAGCCGGAGCCCGACCACAGCTCGACCTCGTCCAGATCGGCGATGACGCTGAGGCGCAAGGGTTCGCCGACCGCCTCCGGCGGGAGCACGTAGCGGTAGATCTGGTCGCCGAGGCCGTTGCCGAAACGGGTGAAGGGTGAACGCACGGTTGCCCAGCGGACGGCCCCTTCGTGGAGCGAGCCGTCGCCCGGCAGCACCCTGGCGGTGGTGGAGACGACGGTGGTGGAGGTGGCATCGAGCAGCGCAGCGGGGGCACGCTCGGTGGTCCAGCCGGCAGCGCGGACCATCCCGCTGGGGAACAGCACCCGGCCGGAGCCGGCGTTGCTCCAGATGCCGAGCTCGACCACCGTGGCGTCGGTGGCCCGCGGGTCGGAGGTGGCACGCCAGACGCGATCTGCGAGCGAGAACCCGGGCGGGAGAGCATCGGCATCGAAGGTGTACTCGGCCGACTTGCCGGGGGCGAGGTCGCCGACGAGGTCCGCGCCGCCAGGGCCGAAGACGGCCACCTCCTTCAGCGCGACGGGGCCGACGTTGGTGACCGTGCCGACCACCTGGCCGCCTTCGACCGTGGCGGTGACCTCCAGGCCGGCGTCCGTGGCGGGGCCCGTGACATGGGCGGTGGTGACCTGGCCGGCGTCGAGCAGCACCTGGATTCGGCTGCCCTCGCCGGTGGCCTCGACTTCAGGGGTGATGGTGCCGCGGATGGCGCCGAACTGGTAGCTGACTTCGCTGTCGCTCTGCCACCCGGAGGGCAGCTCCACGGCGCTGCGCCCACCGTCGCGGCTGAACAGCAGGATGCTGCTGATGGAGTCGCCGCCACCGGGGTATCCGTCGACGAAGGTGGCGACCGCCGGTTGGCCGACGTCGCGCCAATGGTTGCCGTAGAGCAGCACCCCGCCACCAGTGAGCGCTGCCAGCAGGGGCACGGCCACCCACGCCAACGTCAGCCGGCGCATGGCACGCAACACGATGAACAGCACGATCGAGACCAGCAGCCAGTACACCAGGAGAGGCACCAGCACCGGAAGCAGTGACGGCAGCTCCACCCCGGCGCGCCGGGCGAGGTCTTCCTGCACGGTGGAGAACTGCTCGCCGAAGAACATCTGCTCGGACTCGCTGTTCGAGCCGCCTGACGGTTCGATGAAGCCGGCCCATCCACCCTCGGTGGCCTTGCCCTCGATCAAGCGGATCTCCCCGCGCCCGGCCAGTGCGTACCCTGCGCTCCCCGGCCGCCACTCGGCGGGAAGGGAGCCGAGGTCGCCGGCGTCGTCGAGCAGGAGGCGCCCACCGCGGTTGACCCAGCCGAGCAGGGCAGCGCGCTGGGCCGGCGTGAGGGCACGAATGTCGGCGCTGACGGCCACGACGGTGTCGTACACGTCCAACGCCGCGCCGCCCAGGGAGAGCCGCTCGCTCGTGAGCTCCTGGAAGAACGCAGTGCCCATCTCGCCGCCGAGGCGGACGCTCTCCGGAAGTTCGCCGGCCCGGGTGCGCAGGCCGGGCAGCACGCCGACGAGTTCGGCCTCCTCGGCCGCCTTGAGCGTGACCGAGCGACGGACGAGAAGGTCGTCGCCGTCGTACAGGCGAACGTCCAGGTCCAGGGAGTCCAGGGTGGTGGGTGCCACGAGGTACACCGTCTTGGTGGTGCCACCGGCCACTTCGATCGATCG
>JBPOIX010000272.1:0-25981 GCA_052034175.1 Actinomycetota bacterium | reverse complement strand
CGCTGGCGAGCCAGCCGTCAGCGAGATGCAGATAGACGCGTGTTGACTCGATCGAGCGGTGACCGGCCTGGGCTTGGATCGCTTCCAGTGCCATCCCTGCTTCGCGCAGCCTGGTCAAACAGGTGTGGCGCAACTGGTGACACGTCGCGCGTTCCAAACCCGCCCGACCCTTCGCCGCGCGCACGATCTGCTCGAGCCCATCAATCGACAACGGCCCGCCCCGGCGGGCGCCTTTCAACGCGACGAACACCGCGTCAGTCGTCGCGTCCGCCGGCCGCTCCGTTGACAGGTAGTTCGACAGGCTCTGGAAGAACTGGCCCGACATCGGGATCAGACGCTGATGACCGCCCTTGCCGTCCGCGATGAACACCCGCCGCTGTGTCGGTTGCAGGTCCTCCAACCGCAACCCGATGACCTCGCAGCAACGCAGCCCGCCGAGCACCATCGCTTCCAACATCGCCCGATCCCGCCAATGCCGCGCGGCGCCCAACAAGGCGATCACGTCGGCCGGGTCCAACACCTTCGGCAACGTCCGCGGCGTGCGGATCAACGGCGACCCCGCCGGCTGACCGCCGGCACCGGTGCGCCGTGTCGCCATCCCACGCGGCACCGGGTTCGCAGCCATCTCACCGCACAACACCAGCCAGTTGAACAACCCCGACATCACTGCCAGTCGGCGACGGATCGTGCGCGCCGCCATCCCGGCCTCGCCGTCGACAAGACGCACCACACGTCCATCACCACCGCCTCGACGTTGAGCACTGATGAACTCGAACACGTCCGCTGGCGTCACCGCCGACGGGTCCTTGTCGATCACCGCGAAGAACACCCGCAAGTCCGACACCGTCGCGATCACCGTGTTCCGCCGGCACCTCGCAGCGACGAACTCGACATAGCGGTCCAGCAGCTCCGCCCTGCCACGCGGACCCTCCAACACGACCTCCAACGACGACATCCCGATCTCCGATCAGCCACAAGCAGACCCTCAACGAGAAGCCCCCGCCAGCATCACTCGATCACCGGAATATCTACAGCTATGCGTGGCGAAGCGCGCTTGACAGTGCATCCGACGAGATGAATTATGCAAGTCATGACTTCCGAAACTTCGGTGCTCAGCGAACGATGCGGTCGTCTCGACGAGCTTGCGATCGGATCGATGAAGTTGGCCAGGGTGCACGGCCGCCAGATCGTGCTCGTCCGCACCAGCACCGGCGTCCATGCGCTGGACAACGCCTGCCCGCATCAGGGCTACGGCCTGGCCACCGGCACGTTGACCTTGACCCCCGACACCGATGGCTGCCTCGATGCCGATGCCTTGGTGACGTGCCTGTGGCACAACTGGAAGTTCCGCACGTCCGACGGCTCCTGTGTGCTCGGCGAGGAGAGCGTCGCGGCTCACTCCGTGCGCATCGTCGACGGCGACATCGTCGTCGACGTACGCGTCCCCAGTGCTGACGACGTCCGCACCACGCTGTGGCCGAGCCTGCGCTCCGCAGTCGAGCGCGACTACCAGGGCCAGATCGCCCGTGACACCACACGCCTCCTCCTCAACGGTGCTACACCGGCCGAGCTGATCGCTGCCGGCGTGTGCCTCGGCGCGCCGAAGGCCGACTACGGCATCGGACACGAGACCGCAATGGCGGCAGACTGTCTCGCCATCGCCGAAGCCAGCGCCGGCGACGATCGGGTTCTGCCGATCGTGCAGGCACTCACCGGCATCGCCGAAACCACCCGCGACCGCCCACTGCGACTCGTTCCCGCCCCACGGCCCGATCTCGACGTCGCCGACGCCATCGCCGCCGAGGACATCGACGGTGCGATGGCGGCAGTCGCCGGTGCCGTGAAATCCGGCCAAGAGAAGGACGCGATCCGCAGACGCTTCATCCACGCCGCTGCGAGCCATCACTACGACTACGGACACGGCGCGATCTACACCCAGAAGGCATTCGAGTTGCTGGACCGCATCGGCTGGCAGCATGCGCTCGATGTCCTTCCGCACCTGGCAGCCGCGCTCGCGTACGGGACCCGTGAAGACACGCTGCCCTACATGCGCAAAGCGCAGCGAACGATCGCCGACGCCGACCTGGACGCAATGGTCACCGCAGCTGACCGCCGTGCGACCGGATGGCTGCCCGACAACCTGATCGCCACGTTGCTCGACGAGCAGGACGCACCGATCGATGCCTGCATCGCTGCCGTGAGCGCCGGGGCGGGTGTCGAGGGGCTGCTGGACGCCGTCTCGCTCGCAGCGTCGCATCGACTGCTCCGCCACTCCCTCGAGGTCGAGTTCGATCACGAGGAACCCTTCGGATGGCTCGACATCACACACGCGCTCACCTACTCGAACGCTGCGAGGTGGGCATGGCGAGTCGACCCGGGACCGCACACAGCGCGCCTTGCGCTCTACGCCGCGTGGCTCGCCCACGACAGCGGCCGATCCGAACGCCGCCACGGCGGCTACACGACGCCGACATGGGCGCCGACGCCCGGCGACATCCGCAAGGCCGTCCGACGCTACGAGCCCGATGCCGCGGTTGCCGCAGCGCTCGCCGGCACCGTCGATGAGATCCGCGACTCCCTGATACGGGCTGCGTTCGACGACCGCTCAGGGGCGTTCATCGTGGTCGCCCACCTCGTCAAGACCGCCCATGCCGCGGCCGACGAAGCTCGCACGACCAGTTCGATGTTGCCCCTCGCCGGTGCGGCACGGTTCATCGCAGCACCTCGAATGGAACGATTCGTCGCTACATCCGTCTCCGAATCCATCGACTTCGTCGCCACCGGCCGACCGCCGCGCCGCTGATTCAGCGGGTCGTAGCGTGGCCTCCCGGCCTCGCCGCTCGATCCATTGTGGGGAGACGGACAATCCCTCGTCAGATGACACAGAACGGCAGCTATGCGCTATCCGAGTGAGGTGGCGTGCTCAACGATCTGCGCTGCAATCGCCGCCCGGCTGGCGTCGGACTGTGTCGTCAGGAAGCGGTCGGCCAGCTGGAACAGGCCGTCGACGCCGTCATCATCGGCGGCACCGGTCAGATCGAGGAATCGCTTGGCCGAGTTGACCCCACCATCGGGATCTCCGCCAATTGTGCAACATGCGTAGAACACTGCGACGACTGCACCGAACGCATAGAAGCCGGCGCACTCAGGTTCGTCGTCAGCAAACTTGGCGATGATCGATTCGCATTCCGCATACAGCTCGTTGATGCCAACGCCTCGCTCAGCGCACACCTGAAGTTGTGCGAGCAGCTCCCGGAACCGCTCGGGCTCCACGACCGTGGGCTCGACTAGGCCGTAAGGAGCGACCAGCTTGACCATCGCTAGTGCGATGCTCACTTGCTGCGCGCCTGACAGGCGTCGCACGATTTCTACTGCCTTGGACATCTCACAGATCATTGCCGAAATCGCTCAGGCAGCGTCGCCCATAGCGTCAGATAGGAGCTAGCCGTATACGTGGAAATGGATGTCGGGGTCCTCGACCAGTGCGAAGTCCACGACTCGCCAGAAGTTGGACAACAGCGGATGGGCGAGAGCCTCATCACGTGTGAGCTTGCGACCGAACAGTGAGCTGTCCTCGTACGGCTCCGCGGCAGCAACCGCCGTGGCCGCGGGAGTGGTTTGCCCTTGGACCGGCCCGACTCGACAGCCGAAGGTGACGTAGTCGGAGTAGTCGTCAGAGCCGAACGAGCCGAAAATGACATCGATCCAAGCCTCGCGTTCGCCATGGTCGTGAAGTGCCGCGAAGAGGATCGCGTGGGCATCGCCACCGTCGAGGATGAAGGTCTTGATGAGTGAGAAACCACGTCCACAGGTGGCGCACGACTCAAGCTCCACCGTGCGTTCGGGGTCGAAAGAGAGAGATCCAGCCACGCGTGCGGAGTGCCGCTTCTTCCAGAAGGCCATGGGGGCGCACTCTGCCCGAAGTGGAGCCGGCTGTCCACCCACGCGTATCGGCAGTTCTGCGCCCGGTCAGGTGTAGAAGTCGGCCCAGTAGTCCTTCAACGAGACGGTGAACCGCTCGGGGTGAGTAGCGACGAGCAGCTCAAAGCGCGGACCGATGGCCTCGATGGCCTGTTGCAGTCCGAAACCCGTGACTTCCTGCAAGGCCTGAAGCGCCCTCATGCGTTCGCCCACGAACAGCCACTCGTCCACTCGACTCAGGTCGTGGCCGGTCTCCGACACGGGCCGACCCTAATGCCCGATATGGCGCTCGGTGTCCAGCGGCGGTTAGTCACCCCAATGGCGTTGTTCGCGGAAGGGGTCGCCGTACATGTGGTAGCCGTTGCGTTCCCAGAAGCCAGCCTTGTCTGCGGCGAGCACCTCCAACGAGCGCAACCACTTGGCGCTCTTCCAGAAGTACAGGTGGGGCACCACCACCCGCACCGGGCCACCGTGGATCGGCTCGATCGCCTCGCCCTCGAACTCGTAGGCCACGATGGCCTCGTCCGTCGTGATGTCCGCCAGCGGCAGGTTCGTGGTGTAGCCGTACTCGGCGTGCTCGAGCACATGGGTGGCACCCGGCTGCACTCCGGCATGCGCCAGCAGGTCGCGCACGCGCACTCCCTTCCATGTGGTGTCGAACTTGCTCCACTTCGTGACGCAGTGGATGTCGAACGTGGGTGTCACCGACGGCAGGGCACGCAGCTCGTCCAGCCCGATCGTGAACGGCCGGTCGACGAGGCCGTGGACCGTGAGGTCCCACTCCCCCGGGCCGTACTCGGGCACATCACCGACGTGCAGCACCGGGAAGCGGTCGGTGAGGTACTGCCCGGGCGGCAGGCGAGCGGGGTCGAACCCCCGTGCCACCACCTCCTGCCGATTGCGGTCGAAGAAGCCCATGCCCGCCAGTCTGCCGGAAGGTCTCCATGCGCCGGACGCGCGCTCTAACGTGAGGCCATGACCGACCTTCCCCCGCCTCCCCCGCCGAACATGGCGCCGCCGCCCGGCTATGTGGCCTACGGCGGCCAGGGCGCAGCGCTGTTGCCGAGCATGCAGCCCATCGGCGGCATCAGCAAGGCGTTGTCGATCCTGATGTACATCATGATTCCGCTGCAGATCATCGGCGCGATCGCCACCATCGGCGTCATCGGCAAAGCACGCGACGCCCTCAACGGGCGCATCACCTACACCGAGTTCGAGAACGAGGTCAACGGCAACCTGTCCAGCCTCTCGGGCCTGCTCGTCATCCCGATCGCGGTGCTGACGATCATCTGGATGTACCGCATGGCCGCCAACCTGCGCCTGCTGGGCCGCCACGGCGCCACCTGGTCGCCCGGCTGGGCGATCGCCGGCTGGTTCGTCCCCCCGTTCGTGATCTATGCCGTGCCGTGGTTGATGTTCCGCGAACTGTGGAAGGGAAGCGACCCCGAGACCGCCCCCGGCGACCCGAACTGGAAGCAGGGCACGGTAAGCCCCTTGGTGAACGTGTGGTGGGTGCTGTACGGCCTGGCACCGCTCGTGAGCATCGTCACCAGCGCGGCCACGATCGTCAGCATCATGAACACCGACGGCGAGAAGATCGCCGAGGCGTTCGACAAGTTCGCGGCCATCAACATCGCCATGGCGTTCGTCGGCGTGGCCGCCGGCGTGGTGTATGTGCTGCTGGTGCGCCAGCTCACCGCCCGCCACAAGAAGGCCATCCACGAGGCGTGAACCGCTACTACCTGGTCCGCCATGCCAAGGCCGGCGACCGCGACCGCTGGGCGGGCGACGACCGTTCCCGCCCACTGACCACCAAGGGGCGGGCCCAGGCGGAGATGCTGGCCGCCACCCTGGCGCCGCTGGCCACCAGTGGCACGCTGGTCTCCAGCCCCTACCTGCGCTGCCTGCAGACGCTCGAGCCGCTGGCCACCGCCCTCGGCCGCGATGTCGTGGCCGACGACCGCCTGGCGGAGGACCGCGGCTACGACGGGGCGCTCGCCCTGCTGGCGGAACTGCCCGGCGGCTCGGTGCTGTGCAGCCACGGTGATGTCATCCCGGCCACGATCGCCGCGCTCGAACGCCGCGGCTGCCGCATCGACGGCGCAGCGGACTGGCGCAAGGCCTCCGTGTGGGTGGTGGACCTCACCCCGGACGCGCCGGTGGCGGCCACCGCGTGGCCGCCACCGAACGTCTGATCACTCGGGCCGACGCAGTATCAGTCGACCACGCACCTCAGGGTGCCGTTGTCCCAGGAGCAGTCGTCGCTGGTGGCGATGTACACCCACACCGCCACGCACACCACGACCAGGACGATGCCGACGACCAGGCCGGCGATCGCCATGCCGCGACCGCGGCGGGCGTTGTCGGCTGTCTGCTTCATGCCGATGAAGCCGAAGATGGTGCCCAACAGGCCGGGAATCTGCAGGCCCCAGAAGCACGGGATGAGCCCTACGAGCGACAGCACCAACGAGGCGACGGCCATGCCCGAGTTCCCCTGTTGGGCCGGCTGCATCGCACCATACGGCTGGTAGCCCGGGGGCTGATAGCCCTGGGAACCCTGCGGACCGGACGTGGGAGGCGGCGGCATACTCATGGGCGCAGACCCTAATCCGCGCCACCGTTGTCCTCGCGCACCGCCAGGCCCGCGGCCCCCACCCCGGAGCCCTCGGCGCTGTCAGCTGCCGACGGCCAGTCGCGCCAGCAGCGACTCGGCGATGTCGGCCATCTCGGCCGGCGGGTCGAGGGCCAGGCAGGCCTCCGCGGCAGCCATGGCGCCATCCATGTCGGGCGGGTCGGCGAAGTTCGCCAGCGCCCCGCCGAGCATGCACTGGGCATCGGGGTAGGCGTCGTCCATCTCGATCGCGGTGTGCAGCCCGTCCACACCGGCCTGCACCAACTCGGCATCCGAAGCCTGCGAGCCGAGCAGCACCTTCAGCCACGACAGGTAGGTCTGCGCCTCGACGTTGTCCGGCTCCGCGTCCAGCACCTTGTCGTACAACTCGGCTGCCTGCTGCCAGCCGACCGGGCCGGTAGTCAACGCCTCGCGTGCCGACGCCAGCTGGGCGGTGACCTCGTCCACGGGCGTACCGCCGGACATCGACTGGCCAGGCTGGCGGGTACCGGAGAACTGGGCCAACGCCACCCCCGAGAGCACCCCGAACGTCAGGGTGCCGAGCACCACCGCACCCCGCCGCGGCCACGACCAGCGCCGCCGCTCCGGCAGGCGGCTGCGGCCGTCCTCGATCTCCCGCAGCACCGCCGCGGCCCGGGCCACATAGCCGTCGCGCAGCACCCGGTGATCCGTCTCGGCCACGTCACCTGCAGCGAACTCACGGGCGAGGTCGCGGATGCGGCCGAGGAGGAAGCGGCGTTCCTCCTCCAGCGCGGCCAAACGGTCCGGGTTCACGCCTCCACCTCCCCGCGGGGCTCGCGGAGCTCGGTGGGCTCGGCCGGATCGGCCGCCTCTGGCGCCGGCTCCTCCACCTCGACCCCGGCGGCCAGCGCGGCCTCCACGAGCGCACGATCGTCGTCGTCCGGAATGGTGTCGGTGTTCATCCGCCAACGGCGAAAGGCGACGAACAACCCGAGCACGGCGCACGCCAGCGCCGCCATCGGCAACACCCACACGAGCGATTCGAAACCGCTGGACTTGGGCACGATCTGGGTCTCGGGGAAGCGCTCGACGATGGACGCGACGATGTCGTCGTCGGTCGCCTGCCCGCCCGCCACCAGCGCCTTGATCTCGGCACGGATCGCCGCCGACGCCGAGTTGCGCGACTCGTAGACGGACTCGCCGTCACACACCGGGCACGACACCTGCTGGGAGATCTCCTCGATCCGTTCCTCCGGGGTGAGCGGCTCGGCCTCGCGGGTGACAGTCACTGCCAACAGGGCGAGTGCAACGACGGCCAACAGCGCCCACCCGGGCCAACGCTTCAACGCCGCCGCACGGCTCATAGCCCGGTGGCCAGTCGTTGCTGCTGCACCAGCTGGCCCAAGGTGACGGCGTCGATGGTGCCTGCCCAGCGCACGCGCACCACCCCGTTGGGGTCGATGATGAACGTCTCCGGCACCTGGGCCACCCCGAAGTCGACGAAGATCCCGCCTTCGGTGTCGGTGAGGATCGGCCACTCCCCGCCGCGCTCGGCGAAGAAGGCGCGCACGTCGTCGAGGTCGTCGTCGATCTGCACGACGGTGTAGAACTCCGCCGCCTGGCTGCCGAGAAACTGCTGCTGGTCGGCCACGAACTGCACCAGCTCGGCATGCTCGGCGCGGCACGGCGCGCACGTCGAGTTGAAGAAGTTGAGCACCACCCAGCTGCCCTTGCGGCGCGACAGGTCGACCTCCGCTCCGTCCAGTGTGGGCGCCACCACGGCGGGGGCGGGTTCGTCCAGCAGGTGGCTGTCGATGACCCCACCCGGATCCGCTTCCTCCCCGTCGCCCGCGGCCAACACCCACAGCAGCCCGGCCAGCAGGGCGGCCACCACGAGCGCCACCACCGGAGCCACACGGACACGCTTCGCCTCGCTCATGCCGGCACCTCCTGCAACGGTTCGTCCGAGAGATCGATCGGGGCCGAAGTCGGGTCGGTGGGGCGGCGGCGGTTGCGGCCCGGGAACAACGCCAGCACCGTGCCGAGGCCGCAGAGCAGCCCGCCCACCCACAGCCACAGGATCATCGGCTTGATGAACACCTTCACCGTGGCCTCACCCGTGGACGGCTTCGAACCGGTCTCGATGACCAGGTAGATGTCCTCCGTGAGGCCGGTGCGCACGCTGGGCGTGGCGATGTCCATCCCGAACGCGGTGAACTTGGAGATCGCCGGCGAGTACGCCTGGCCGCCGTCGATGGCGATGTCGGCGGTGATGCCCACCGAGCGGGCGTCCTCGAAGTCGCGCACGTCCTCCAGGGTGAAGGTGTGCCCGCCGAACTGGATGGTCTCGCCCACCGTCATGTCGAACTCGCCGGCGCGGGTGTACCCGTTCGAGGCCGCCAGGCCGACTGCCACGAGGATCACCCCAAGGTGCACCACCATGCCCCCGTTGGTGCGCCCCAGCAGGCCGCGATACCCCTGGCGGCGGGTGGCCAGCACCAGCTGGCGGATGGCAGCGCCGGCGGCGAAGCCGGCCATCGCGAAGGCGAGCGCGGAGGCCCAGCCGGAGGCGCCGAGCAGCACCGCCAGCGCCAGCGTGCCCACCCCGCACCATGCCGGCCAGAACAGGCGGTCGCGCAACAGCTCCGTGCCCGCCTTGCGCCACGGCAGCACCGGGGCCACGGCCATCAGGAACAGCAGCACGATGCCGATCGGCTGGCTCATCGAATCGAAGAACGGCGAGCCGACAGCGATCTGCCGGTCTTCCTTGGCTTCCACGATCAGGGGGAACACGGTGCCCAGCAGCACCACGAAGGCGAACAGCGAGAACACGACGTTGTTCGCCAGGAACGCACCCTCGCGGGAGATCGGCGAATCGATCGCGCCGGGGGAACGCAGGCGGTCGCCCCGCCAGGCGATGAGGCCGAGCGATACGGCCACCACCACACCGAACGCACCGAGCAGGAACGGGCCGATGGTGCCGTCGTTGAAGGCGTGCACACTGTTGACCACGCCGCTGCGCGTGAGGAACGTGCCCAGCAGGGTGAGCGAGAACGTGGCCACCAGCAGGCTGAGGTTCCACACGCGCAACATGCCGCGGCGCTCCTGCACCATCACCGAGTGGATGTAGGCGGTGCCGGTGAGCCACGGCAGGAAGCTGGCGTTCTCCACAGGGTCCCAGGCCCACACCCCGCCCCAGCCGAGCACCTCGTAGCTCCACCACGAACCGAGCACGATCCCCAACGTGAGGAAACCCCAGGCCACGAGCGCCCAGCGGCGGGTCTCCATCAGCCACCCCTCGCCCACGCGGCCGGTGACCAGCGCGCCGATGGCGAAGGCGAACGGCACGGTGAACCCGACATAGCCGAGGTACAGGATCGGCGGGTGGAACAGGACCAGCACATGGTTCTGCAGCAACGGGTTCGGCCCGCGGCAGCACTTCTCCAGGTTCGCCGGGGTGACACCGGCGGCGAAGGCATCCGTGGGGCCGAGCGCGAGGAAGAAGAAGAACGCGGTGACCGCCAGCATCGTGACCATCGCCCACGCCACCAGGGGGTCGTGCATGCGCGTGCGGTAGCGGCGCATGATGATGGCCGTGTAGATGGCCAGCAGCAGCAGCCACAGCAGGATGCTGCCCTCGAGGGCGCTCCAGAGCGCAGTGAAGTTGAACAGCGCCGGCGTGTTCGGCGAGCCGACCTGTTGCACGTAGGCCACCGACCAGTCGCGGGTGATGAGCGCGCGCTCCATCACCACCACGGCCACCACTGCCGCCCCGAGCGCCAGCCAGCCGTAGGACTGCACGAGCTTCACCAGGCGCAGGTTGCGCGTGGCCGTGGCCATTGCCAGGGCCATCGCCCCGAACACCGAGGCGGCCAACCCCACCATCAGGGCGGAGTGGCCGAGCAGCCCGTTCAGCCCCTCTGCGAGCACGCTGCGGCCTCCGCTTCGCTCTGCGCCACGCGCTCTTCGTTCGCCGCGTCGTACTGCTCGTCGTGCTTCACCAGCACTTCGTCGCCCTCGAAGAGCAAGCCGTCGTCACCCTCGATCACGCGGCCGGCCACCACCACCGGGATGCACTCCTGGAACAGGCCGGTGGGCCGGCTGCCGACGACCACCGGCATCGAGGCGCCGTTGTAGGTGATGACGAACTCGGTCGGCCCGCCGTTGTCGCCTTCCAACGTGCCCTGCTCCACCACACCCTGGATGCGGATGCCGCGGCCGACGTCGCAGCCGTCCTTCACACCGATCTCGTCGACGTTGCAGTAGTAGTCGATGGCGTCGGTGAGGAACTTGAACACCAGCCCGCCGGCGCCCACCAGCACGGCGGCCAGAACACCGATGGCCAGCCATGGCCGCTTGCGCGGGCGCCCCACGGCGGTGGGCACGGCTTCACGGGGGCTCAGGTCCACGGGCGGTCCTCCTGCGGCACCTGGCGGGCGGCGCGACGAGCCCGGCTGAGCATCTGCCACACGTAGAGGGCCAGACCCCCGAGGGTGACGACATAGCTGCCCACCACAAGGCCGGCGTTCTGCATGGCAACCATCAGGCGAGTGCCTCCTTGCGCCGTTCGGCCAGCGCTTCGTCCAGCCCGCGGTCGGCCTGGGCATCTTCCATCGCCATCGTCCGCTGCCGGTGCAGCACCAGCCACACGTACAGCAGCGTGAACACCACGATGCCGAGGAACAGGGTGAACGCCATCATGTTCTCCAGCTCCTTGTTGGCCACGCTCTGCCCCTGATGGAGCGGCCGCCACCACTTCACGCTGTAGTGCACCAGTGGCACCTCGACCAGGGCGAAGATGCCGAGCACGGCGCTGCGCCGGGCCCGTTGCCGCTGGGTGCCGCCCAAGCCCCGCACGGCCAGGTAGCCGATGTAGGTGACGAACAGGAACGCCGTGGTGGTGAGGCGGGCGTCCCACGTCCAGTACGTACCCCACGAGATGCGGCCCCACATGCTGCCGGTGACCAGCGCGATGCCCATGAACAGCACGCCGACCTCGGCGCTGGCGCCGGCGACCCGATCCCACTGCACATTGCTCGTGCGCTTCCAGAGGTAGGCGATGCTGCACACGCCGGTGACGATGAAGGCCAGGTACGCCAGCCACGCGCCCGGCACGTGGATGTACATGATGCGTACGCCTTCGCGCTGCACCCGGTCGTCGGGCGAGAAGATCAGGCCGAAGAGCACGAGCCAGACGATGCCGGCGAGCACGACGATGCCCAGCCCGCGGGTGAAGCGGGTGGCCGTGGGGCGTCGGTCAGGGTTCATGTGGCGGGCCTATTCGTCGATGAGCGAACCGAAAGCGAGCGTGCCCCCGGCACCGAAGACCACGGCGAACAGCGCGAGCAGGCCGATCCACGGCCAGCCCTCGCCGGGCGTCGCGTCGTTGGTGCCGAGCGCTGCTTCGGTTGCCCGGGTTGCACCGATGAGGACGGGTGCCACCACCGGGAGCATCAGCAGCGGAAGAAGCGTCTCCCGCCCTTTGGCCCCGGCAGCGAGACCGCCGTAGAGCGTACCGACGAACGCCAGCCCGCAGGTCGCGGCGACGAACGTCACGACCAGGAGCACAACTCCACCCGCCTGCACCTTGGTCTGGTAGAGCACAACCGCCGCGCCGAGCAGCACCGTTTCCAGGATGGCCAGCTGCGCCGCCAGCGCCAGCGCCTTACCGAGGAAGATGCCGCCGGGATGCACACCGGCGATCTGCAGGGCATCCAGCGCGCCGTCGGCAGTTTCCACCGAGAACGCCCGCTGCACCAGCACCAGGAGGGAGAACATCGTGGCCAACCACACCAGGCCGGGAGCCACGCGGGTGAGCGCCGACGTGCTGTCCAGGGCGAAGGCGAACATCACCATCACCAGCGCGGCGAACGGCAGCACCTGGTTGGTGACCACGCGGCTGCGCCACTCGATGCGCAGGTCCTTGGCCGCGACCAGGCGCGCCACGCCGAGCGTGTTCACGCGACCCGCCGAATCTGCCCGCCGACCACTTCGACCACTCGCGTGGCACGGTTGCCGGCGCGCTCCAGCTCATGGCTGGCCACCATCACCGTCGCGCCGGCGGCCGCGGCCTCGCGCAGGGTGGCGTCCAGTTCGTCGCGGCCGGCGGCGTCCAGCCCGGCGTGGGGTTCGTCCAGCAGCCACAGGCTGGCGCGGCGGGCCACCAGGCAGGCGAGCGCGGTGCGCCGCCGCTGGCCGGCAGAGAGGCGGGCCACCTTCACGTCGGCCAGGCGGGCGGCCAGGCCGAGACGCTCCATCGCCCCTGTGGTCTCGGCCGCGGTGGCACCCACCGTGGCACCCCAGAAGCGGATGTTGTCCCGAACGGTGAGGTCGGCGTACAGGCCGTTGGCGTGGCCGAGCAGGCCGACATGGCGGCGCACGGCGGTGCGGTCGACGGCGAGGTCCTGCCCCAACACCAGCGCGGTTCCGCGCTCCACCGGCAGCAGGCCGGCACACAGGCGGAGGAGGGAGGTCTTGCCCGCACCGTTCGGGCCCTGGAGCAGGACGATCTCGCCCTGGGCCACGACGAGCGAGGCGCCGGCGAGCACGGGGAACCCGCCGACGACGGCCACCACGTCGGTGAGGTGCACGACCGGTTCCACGAGTGGTGAACGCTACTCACGCCGAGCGCGCCCTCCCACTTCACCCCAGCCGATAGCGTCACCGCCCGTGACCTCGGCCCGGCGGCAGCGTGTGCCCTACTTCGACCGCCCGAAGCACCCTCACGACTGGCGCTTCTGGGTGGGCGGCTTGGGTCGGGTGCTGATCGTCCTCGGGTTGTTGATGTTCGGCTTCGTCGGCTACCAGCTGTGGGGCACCGGGCTGCAGACCGCGCAGGCCCAGAACGACCTGGAAAGTGCGTGGGAGCAGAAGCTCGCCTCCACCTCCACCTCGTCCTCGCTGCCGGCGCAGAGCACGACCACCACCGGGGTACCCGGCTCGCTCGACCCGGCTGCGCCGACCACCCTGGCGCCGACCACCACCCTGCCGGTCGCCCCGTCGGGCCCCGCAGTGCCCAGTGGCGAGGTGGTCGGGCGGATCAAGATCCCCAGCATCGGCGTGGACTGGTTCGTCGTCGAGGGCACGGGCCACGGCGACCTGAAAAAGGGCCCCGGCCACTTCCGTGAGAGCGTGATGCCGGGCCAGCTGGGCAACGCCGCGGTAGCCGGCCATCGCACCACCTACGGCGCCCCGTTCGGCGACCTGGACGGGGTGAAGGTCGGCGACCGCATCACCTTCGAAACGGTGCTCGGCGTCTACACCTACGAGGTCACGGGGATGGAGATCGTCAGCCCGGACGACTACGTCAAGGTCGTCCCCACGCTCGACCCCACCATCGCCACCCTCACGTTGGCCACCTGCCACCCCGAGTACACGGCCCGCGAGCGCCTGGTCGTGTACTCCCAGCTCGTGCCGGAGGAAAGCGGCCAGCTGTACCAACCGCCGGCGGCCACCGTGCCACCGACCGAGGGCACCCTCCCCGGTGAGGGCACACTGCCGAGCGAGGGAACACTCCCCTCTCCGGACGGCACCACCCCCCTCGACGGGACTGCGCCGATCGACACTGCGCCGATCGACACCGCGCCGATCGACAGCGCCCCGGCCACCACGGTGCCGGCGGTGGTCGAGGAGGAACCGATCGAGGACTCCTTCTCCCAGGGCTGGTTCGACGACTCCGCCGCCTGGCCCCACGTGCTCGGCTGGGCCCTGGTGCTCGGGCTGGTGGCCGTGGGCGCCTACTTCGTCGGCCGGCGGCTGCGCCGCCTGTGGGTCTGCTTCGCGGCCGGCGTGGTGCCGTTCCTGATCGTCCTGTACTTCTTCTACGAAAACGTCAACCGGCTCCTTCCGCCGGGTCTGTGAGCCACCCATGCCCTCGCCAGTTGATCCCGTCCGCGCCCGCCGAGCCAAGGTCGCCAAGTACACCCTGCTCGCCAACCGCGTCGGCTACCTCTTCTTGGCGCTGGCGATGGCCACGTTCGTCATCGGCTTCGTCATCAGCTTCAACGGCACCGTGGCCGGCATCGTCATCGGCTCGCTGGTGGCCGGCTGTGTGCTCCTGGCGCCCTCGATCGTGCTCGGCTACGCGGTGAAAGCCGCCGAACGCGACGACCGCGAACGCGGCCTCTGACGTTTTCCTTGTTACCCTCTGGTAACCGTATGAGCGTTCGCCTCCCCGCCTCTGCCCGCCGTGAGCAGATCCTCGATGTCTCGGTGCAGGTGTTCGCCCGCAGTGGCTTCCACTCCACCTCGATGAACGACGTCGCCGAGGCCGCCGGAGTCACCAAGCCCGTCCTCTACCAGCACTTCGATTCCAAGCGGGAGCTGTACCAGGCGCTGTTGCTGGAGGCCGGCAACCGTCTGCGCACGGCCGTGGCCAAGGCCGTGGCCGGCGCCAGGAACGGCAAGGAACAGACCGAGCTCGGCTTCACCGCCTACTTCCACTGGGTGGCCGAGGACCACGACGCCTTCCTGCTCCTGTTCGGCAGCCGCGCCAACCGCGACGAGGAGTCCACCGCCACCATCCGCCGGATCACGGCCGAGACGGCGGCGGCCATCGCCCCCCTCATCGCCGCCGACATCGAGCCGGACCATCAGCGGGCGCTCGCCCACGGGTTGGTCGGCCTGGCGGAGGGCGTCAGCCGGCACCTGGTGGAGCGCGGCGAGAACTTCGACCCCGAACTGCTCGGCCAGCAGATCGCCGACCTCGCCTGGGCCGGCCTGCGCGCCGTCCACCGCAACGGCTGAACACGCGTGCCGGTGCGGCGGCGTCACCAGAGGGTTTCGACACCCTCCAGCCGGTGGCGGAACTCGCCCGTTGCGAGGAAGTGGCGCAGCTTGACCTCGGCGTTGGCCACGTACCGGGGCACGATTGCCCGAATCGCAGCGTTCTCCGTGGCGATCACGTCGTCGAGCAGCAGCAACTGGCGGCCGGCGAGCACGGCCTGGAACTCGCTCGCGGTGTACGCCGGGAGCGGCGCCAACGACTCGTAGCCGGCGAGGAGGGCCTCCTGCAGCCGTTCGTCGTCGCCCAGGTAGTACGTGGTGACGGCCAGGTCGTGCGGCGGTACACCGATGCCGCTGTCGTCGAAGTCCAGCAGGGCCAGGCGGCCGCGAAAGGTCATGACGTTGCCGAGATGGATGTCGCCGTGCTGCACCTGTGGCCGCCACCGCGACCACCAGGCGTCGTGGGTGGCCTGGGCGTGCACGCGAGCCTCCGCCCACAACGCCCTCCGCGCCGGGGTGAACTCGGGGAACGGCTCGTCCAGGCGGTCGGGCAGGTTCGACAGCACCGGGAGGAACGACATCAGCGAAGCCCCTGGCGGGAGCTGCCAACCGGCGGCGTGACGGTGCAGGGTGGCGGTGATCCGGCCGATCTCGTGCAGCGCCTCCGGGGTGGCACCGTCATCCAGATCGCGGCCCTGCAGCCAGGCGAACAGGGCGGCGGGGATGGTGCGCCCCACCAGCTCGCACCAGACCTCGGTGAACAGCCCGCCCGTGCGGGTGTGTTGCGGCACAGGCAGGCGCAGGTCGGTGCTGGCGTGCAAGGCATCCAGCCAGGCCATCTCCGCCGTCAGGTCGGCAGGGGTCTTGCGCGTGGTGACGGCCAGGCGCAACGCGAAGCGGCGGCCGTCGACGGCCTCCACCCGGAACGTGGTGTTGTAGCCGTGGTACAGGACCCGGAGGCGGCGCACCTCCAACGGGAAGGCCTGCAGCGCGGCGAACGCCGTGGCCCGCAGCCGCAGCACCTGCGCCCGCGCCGACAGTTGGGCGTACTCAACCACGCGCCACCAACCCCTTGTAGCCCTCCTGGAAGCCGGCGGTACGCAGCGCGTCGGCCAGCACGCTGCGCGGGTCGAGCGGCTCGCCGTTCACCTTGCGCACCTCCACGGTGCGCGCCCGGCCGTCCTTCACCAGCGCCATCAACGCGTCGGCCCAGCCGCAGTCCTGCTCGGCGGCGGCGAAGGTGACCAGGTGGTGCGAGCGGCGGTCGAACCACACCAGTGGCTCCCCGGCCCGTTGCACCACCAGCGCACCGGCCGTCCGTGCCGGGCGACCGGGCGTGGGCGGCCAGTCGATGGCGGCGCCGTACGGTTGGGCGGGGTCGGTGGCGGCCAGGGTGAGCGGGGCGGGGTAGGCCTCCGGGTGGAGGTCGAAGTCCGGCAGGTCGCGGGCTGACCGCAAGCGGTCGACCGCGCCGGGCAGGCCGAACTGGGCTGCCCCGAGCCCGGTGACGAAGTAGCCGCGGCGGGTGTGGCCGCGCTCCTCGAGCACCTTCAGCACCCCGTACACGCCGGCATAGCCGCCGCGCACGCCCTCGGCCAGCACGGCTTCGCGGGCCACCACCCCGTAGCGCTCCAGCAGTTGGAGGGCCGTCGTGTGCGCCGCCTGGGTGGTGGACGGTGCAGGTTCCAGCAGGGGCGCCACCAGGCTCCAGCGGCCCGCACCGAGCGGCGGGCCGATGCGGTTCAGCCGGCCCGGCCGCGGCCGCTGGCGAGGAAGCGTCTTGGCGGTGGCGCTGGTGGCACCTACGCCCTTGGCCCCGAGGTAGGCCCGCAGCGGCGCCAGCGAGTCGTTGGTGACCTCCCCGGCCCACACGAGATCCCACAGGGCGGCGAGGATCTCGGTGTCCGTGTGGTGCGGAGCCGCGGCGCGCAGGCCGTTCCAGAAGCTGGCGCCGCGCTGGGCGAGGTGGGCGCGCAGCATGTCGTGCAGCTCCCCCTGCGGCGGCTCCGCGGGTTCCCAGGCCACGGCCAGCAGGGGCAGCTGGTCGGCAAAGCAGAGGCGGATGCGCCCGTCGCCCGAACCGATGGCCCCAGCCCCCACCCACACCAGCTCGCCGGCCGTGCACAACTCGTCGAGCTGGTTCGGCTGGTAGCCACGCACGCGCACCGGCAGCACTTCGCGTTCCAGTGCGCTGGCCGCAACGGCGTAGCCCTGCAGCTGGCCGAGTGCTTCCACCAGGGCCTCCACCCCACGACGGTCGGCGCCGATGCCGTGCCAGCCGGTGAGGAAGCGGGCGTAGGCCACCTGCTCCACGGGCTCCACCTCACGGCGCAGCGCGGCCAGGCTGCGGCGGCGCAGCTGGCGCAACACGTCGTTGTCGCACCACTCGCGCCCACTGCCGCTGGGGCGGAACTCCCCGCGCACCACCTGCCCGGCGGCCTCCGCGGCCACCAGTGCGCCCGTAGCGCGCTCGGTGGAGATGGCGAAGCGATGGGCCACGTCGTCGGTGAGGAACGGGCCGTGGGTGCGGGCGTAGCGGGCAACCAACGACTCCAGCGGGTGGGGCACCGGCTCGGTGAACTCCCGCGGCAAGCCGAGGGGCACGTTGCAGCCGAGCGCGTCGCGATAGCGGGCGGCGTCCTCCCCGGCGATCCAGCGCTCCTGCCCGGCCACCGCCACCGTGATGGCGCGCCGCTGGTGCGCCAGGTCGGCCAGCCAGGCTGCCGCAGCGCCGGTGGTGTCGCAGCGCAGGTCTGCTTCCTCCACGCTGAGGTCGCCCACGCGGCGCAACACGTCGTGCAGTTCGTCGGCGCTGCGCGCCCGCCGGCCGTCGGCCAGCAGCTGCAGCTCCAGTTCCAGGTCGGCCAGGGCGCCGGGGTCAAGCAGCTCACGCAACTCCTCGGCGCCGAGCAGGTCGCGCAGCAGGTCCTTGTCCAGTGCCAGGGCGGCCGCACGGCGCTCGGCCAGCGGGGCGTCGCCCTCGTACATGTAGGCGGCGATCCAGTTGAACAGGAGGCTCTGGGCGAACGGCGACGCCTTCGCAGTGTCCACCTGCACGACGCGCACCTGCCGGTTGCGCAGCTGGGTGAGCACCTCGCGCAGCGCGGGCAGGTCGAACACGTCCTGGAGGCACTCCCGGCTGGTCTCCAGCAGCACAGGGAAGGTGGGGTACTTGCTGGCCACCGCCAGCAAATCGTGCGCCCTCTGGCGCTGCTGCCACAGGGGGGTGCGCTGGTCGGGCCGGCGGCGCGGCAGCAGCAGGCTGCGCGCGGCGCACTCACGGAAGCGGGCGGAGAACAGGCTGGTCTGCGGCAGGGCCTCCATCACCAGGTCGTCGATGTCGTCGGGGCTGATGACGATGTCGTCCAGCGGCAGTTCGCTGGCGGCTTCCGGAAGGCGCAGCACGATGCCGTCGTCGGTCCACATCACCTCGACCTGCATCTCGAAGCGCTCGCCAAGGCGCCGCTGGATGGCCATGGCCCACGGGGCGTGCACGGGCGTGCCGAACGGGCTGAGGATGCACACCCGCCAGTCGCCGATCTCGTCGCGGAAGCGCTCCACGACGATCGTGCGGTCGTCCGGCACCACGCCGGTGGCGTCGGCCTGCTCGCCCAGGTAGAGCATCACGTTGGTGGCGGCGAAGGCGTCGAGCGAGTAGTCGTTGATGAGCTGGTGCATGGCCGTCTCCAGCGGCATGGCCCGCACCTCGCGCTGGAACGCACCGAGCGCCCGGCCGAGCTCCAGCGGGCGGCCCGGCCGGTCGCCTTGCCAGAACGGCATCGTCCCCGGTTCGCCCGGCGCCGGGCTGACCACCACCCGCTCGAACGTGATGTCCTCGATGCGCCAGGTGCTGGCGCCGAGCAGGAAGGTCTCCCCGGCGCGGCTCTCGTAGACCATCTCCTCGTCCAACTCGCCCACGCGGGTGCCGTCCGGCAGGAACACGCCGAACAGGCCGCGGTCGGGGATGGTGCCGCCGCTGGTGATGGCCAGCCGCTTGGAGCCGTCGCGGGCACGCAGGGTGCCATTGACGCGGTCCCACACCAGGCGGGGGCGCAACTCGTTGAACTCGTCGCTCGGGTAGCGGCCGGCCAGCAGGTCGAGCACGTTGCGCAGCAGCTCGTCGCTGAGCTCGGCGAAGTTCGCCGCGCCGCGCACCATGCGCCCCACGTCCTCCACCGTGCAGTCGGGGTGCATGGCCACATGGGCCACGATCTGCTGGGCCAGCACGTCCAGCGGGTTGCGCAAGAAGCGGCTGGTCTCGATGAGGCCGGCCTTCATCCGCTGCACGACCACCGCGGCCTCCAGCAGGTCGCCGCGGTGCTTCGGGTAGAGCGTGCCCTTGCTCGGCTCGCCCACGCTGTGGCCGGCGCGGCCGATGCGCTGCAGGCCTCTGCTGACCGCGCCGGGGGATTCCACCTGGATGACGAGATCGACCGCACCCATGTCGATGCCGAGCTCCAGGCTGCTGGTGGCCACGATGGCCCGCAGCTCGCCGCGCTTCAACTGGTCCTCGATGACCACCCGCTGGTCGCGCGCCAGGCTGCCGTGGTGGGCTTTCACCAGCTCGCCCTCAATGCCCTCCTGCTCCGCCGCCTCGTTGAGGCGGGCGGCCAGGCGCTCGGTGAGGCGGCGGCCGTTGCAGAAGATGATCGTGCTGCGATGGGCCAGCACCTGCTGCAGGATGCGCGGGTAGATGCTCGGCCAGATGCTCGTGCGCTGCGGGTTGAGGGCCATGTGCGCCGGGCCGCTCTGCAAGGTGTCCGGGATGACCTGGCCGATGGCGCCCATGTCCTCCACCGGCACCACCACGTCGATCTCCATCGGCTTGCGCACACCGGAGTCGATGATCGTGACCGGCCGCTGGCTGCCGTCGGCCGCATGCCCGCCGAGGAAGTGGGCGATCTCCTCCAGTGGCCGCTGGGTGGCACTGAGGCCGATGCGCTGCGGCGGCCGCTTGGTGATGTGCTCCAGGCGCTCCAGGCTGAGCATCAGATGGGCGCCGCGCTTGGTGGTGGCCATGGCGTGGATCTCGTCGATGATCACCGTGTCCACGTTCACCAGGGTGTTGCGCACCTCGCTGGTGAGCATCAGGTACAGGCTCTCGGGGGTGGTGATCAGCAGGTCCACCGGGCGCCTGCCGAGCGCCGCCCTGTCCTTCGTGCTGGTGTCGCCCGTGCGCATGGCCACCGTCGGCTCGAGGAACGGCACCTCCAGCCGCTCCGCGGCCAGACGGATGCCCATCAGCGGCGAGCGCAGGTTCTTCTCCACGTCGAACGCCAGGGCGCGCAGCGGGCTGATGTACAGCACGCGGGTGCGCGCCTTCGGCTCGGGAGGCTCCGTGGTGACCAGGCGGTCGATGCTGCTGAGGAAGGCCGTCAGCGTCTTGCCGCTGCCGGTGGGGGCGCACACCAGTGTGTGCTGGCCGGCGCGAATGGCTGGCCAGCCCTGCACCTGCGGCGGTGTGGGTTCGGGAAACGACGCGCCGAACCACTCGCGCACTGCTGGCGAGAAGCCGTGGAGCACCGCGTGGTCGGCCATGACTGGCAGGTTACGCCAGGGGTGCGCGGGAGTAACCCGGCCCACGCCCGGCCCCGCCCGGCCGCCAAGCCCCATGCTCCTGCTCCTGCTCCTGCTCCTGCTCCTGCTCAGCGACAGGTTTCCCTGCGCCCGCGCGCAAGAGAACCTGTCGCTGGCGGATCGCGAGCACACCCCGCCCTCCCGCGAACCGTCGCCGAGGCACGGTGGCGGGCGCGGGCGCCGTCACCGGAACACGGGGTCGTCGCCGTCGAAGTCCTGCCGGCGGCGCAGGTCGGCCACCGCCTCGGCCACTCGGGCCGCGTGCCGTTCCCAATCGGTGCGGCCGCTCATGTGGGGCGGGAACGGCCCCACTCGAGGTGCCAACCGCTGGAAGCGCTCCCGGGCGGCCTGCCGCGTGACGCCGAGGAGGCGACCGATGCGCCCCCAGTCGTACCCGTCCTGTCGTGCCAGGCGCACTGCGCGCACCAGCAGCCACTCGGTTTCGTCCTGCAGCACTCGCACCGACGCCAGCGCCAGCCGCGGGTCCGCCCCACCGGCGTCGGCGATCAAGGTTCGAAGATCGTGCATGGTTCCTCCAACGAACTCGTGGGTCTCGTTCAGCGGGGGAAGCCGTGCCGCCGACCATACCGGGCCCTCGGGGCGCCTGGCACCGGTCGCGCTGCTGCCATAGCCTGACGAAATGCGCTGGCGGTCGCCAGAAGGCCGCTGGCTGGCCCGGCTCGGAGGCACTCTCGCCGCGTGCCTGCTGCTGCCCGCTGCTGCGGGCCACCTGGCCGGCCAGGACACCGCGCCACCGGCCACGACCGCTCCTGGCGCCCCCGGCGACAGCACGGCAGGCGGCCCGAGCACCGCGCAGCCGACCACGAGCGTCCACGACTTCGTCATCCCCACGGTCACGCGCGGGACGCCGGTGGAGGTCGTCACCACGATCGCCGGCCCACCCCCGGGCGAGCCCGCCGACGTGGCCCGCGACGTGCCACCTGCCGCGCCCACCGAAACGGCACCCGCGGCACCGCCACCGCCGTGGGCGGCCAGCGTCACCACCACGGCCGGCGGCCACATTCGCACCGACGTCGGCTGCGCCGGCGGCACCGGCTCGCAGTCGCTCGACGCATTCTTCGCCCAACGCATCGGCCCCGTGATGGGCATGGACTACCAGCACGTCGTGTCCCTCGGGAACGGCCGGTACGCATGGTTCTTCCAGGACACCTTCATCGACCCCGGCGGCTCCGCATCCACCCTCCGCCAGTCCCACTTCGCGCACAACGCGGTGCTCGTGCAGGACGGCGCGTGCTTCTCGTTGCTCCATCGCGGCACGGCCGCCAACCCGGCGGCGTTCGAGCAGGGCAACGGCGACGACCCGCTGAAGAAGTGGTTCTGGCCGATGGGCGGCGAGACGTTCAACGGTGTGCTCACGATGTTCTGGGCGGAGATGGTGAAGGACCCCTACACGCCAGGGCCGGGCGATGGCCTCGGGTGGCACCCCGCTCGCACCTGGCTGGCCACCTACGACGCCCGCACCCTGCAACGCCTCAGCTTCGCCAAGGCCCCGAACAGCGGCACCAGCCCGATCTACGGCTATGCAGTGGCCAGCGACGCCGAGTTCACCTACCTGTTCGGCAACACGTTCGAGCAGAACCTGGTGCGCGAAGGCGGGTTCTTCGGGCAGCGCCACTCCGGCACCCGGATGTACCTGGCGCGGGTGCCGCGCGGCCGCTTCGGTTCGGCGCCGGAGTACCGGACGGCGGACGGGTGGTCCGCCAGCGCAGCCGACGCCCAGCCGTTCGCCCAGCGGTTCTGGGTGGAGTACCCGATGCAGCCGCGCTTCATCGACGGTCAATGGGTGTCCGCGGCGAAGGTGGACGGCTACTGGGGCGAGCAGCTGATCGTGGAGGTCGCGAACCAGCCATGGGGCCCGTGGACCGTCACCGAGCAGCGCGGCCTCAGCCCGCGGGGCGGGGACCCGAAGATGAACACCTACCACGCCCACCTGCTGCCATGGCGCAGCGGCAACGGCAACCTGGTGATCGCCCTCTCGCAGAACGCGCGCAACATGCCGCGGGACGCCTTCCCCCACCCGGAGCGCTACCGGATCACCGTCTTCACCTCCGGCTGGGTGGTGCCCCCACCCGACCCGGTGCCGACGACCACCACCACGTCCACGAGTTCCACCAGCTCGACGTCCACGACGACCACCACGACCGTGCCCGAGTCGTCGACCTCCTCCACGAGCAGCACCAGCACGACGTCGACCACCACGACCACCACGACCACGACGAGCACGACGACCGCATCGACCACTGCCGAAGGTCCCTAGCCGCGCCCATGTGTCGCGCGGCACGCTGACGACGTGGACATGCAGGACTTCATCCGTCGCGCCCAGGCGTTGGCACAGGACGGCGCGCTCGGCTACGACCAGAAGGTCCGCCGTCTGGCGGCACTGGCCACGGAGGCCATCCCCTACCCCACCCTCACCGCCGAGGCCCGCGAGGCCCTCGATGCGCGCCTCATCTGCGACCTGTACGAGGGCCCGGCGCCGTACACGGCCCGCTACATCCTGCCGGACTACGACAAGGCGCTCCGTCAGGGCCTGCAGCATCTGGAGCTGGAACCCCCGCAGGATCTCGACGACGCGTTGGCGTTCCTGCAGATCATGTACGCCCACGTCCCCAGCGTCACCACCTACCCGGTGTACCTCGGCGACCTGGACAAGATCCTCGAGCGCTTCGTGCCCGCCACCATGACGGACGCCGAGCTGGACCGCACCCTGCGCCGCTTCTGGATCAGCATCGACCGCATGGTTCCGGACGCCTTCGCCCATCTGGACCTCGGCCCGCACGACAGCCGCATCACCCGCAGCATCTTCCGGGTGGAGCGCAGCCTGCGCCAGGCCGTGCCCAACATCACGCTCAAGGTGGACCCCGCCGTCACCCCCGACGACCTGATCGAGGACGGGGTGCGCACCGTGTTCGAGACGGGCAAGCCGCACTTCGTCAACCACCCGATGATGGTGGCCGACCACGGCGAGGGCTATGCCGCCGTCAGCTGCTACAACTCGCTGAAGATCGGTGGCGGCGCGCACACCCTGGTGCGCCTCAACCTCAAGGAAGCCGCGCTGCGCCACCAGGGCACGAGCGAGACGTTCCTGGCCGCGGCACTCCCCCACTGGGTGGAGCTGACGGCGGAGTTGGCCGAGGCTCGCATCCGCAGCCTGGTGGAAGGCCAGCGCTTCTTCGCCACCCACTGGCTGGCCACCGAAGGCCTGATCGACATCGACAAGTTCTCGGCGATGTTCGGCATCTTCGGGTTGGCCGAATGCGTGAACCACCTGATGGCACTGGACGGCAAGGCCAACGGTGGCGCCGGCCGGTACGGCCACGACCTCGACGCGGACGTGTTGAGCATCCGTGTGGTGGAGCGTGTGGCCGAACTGGTCGCCGCGCGGCCGATGCCCTACTGCGAGGGTGGCCAGGGCCGCTGCTACCTGCACAGCCAGGGCGGCATCGACCTCGACGACCATGTCACGGCCGGCACCCGGATTCCTGTCGGCGACGAGCCCGACCTGCTGCAGCACATCACCACCTGCGCGCCGCACCATCACCTGTTCGCCGCCGGCATCAGCGACATCTTCCATGTGGACGAGACCGCGGTGCGCAACCCGCAGGCGATGGTGGACATCATCAAGGGCGCGCTGGACCAGGGGATGCGCGACTTCACGTTCAACCTTGCGGACAACGAGTTCGTGCGCATCACGGGCTACCTGGTGCGCAAGAGCGACCTCGCCAAGATCGCCGACCATGGCGCGGTGCGGCACACCAGCGACCAGCTGGCCGCCGGCAGCGAGGACGCCTACCACCTCACCGAGCGGACCGTGCAGCGAGTGGGCTGCCATGAACGCACCCCTCGCTGACCCGCACCCTGCAGACGCACCACGCGCCGACGCGCAGTTCGTCACAGCCAACCTGGCCGACGTCATCACGTTCAGCAGCGTGGATGGCCCCGGCAACCGCTTCGTGGTGTTCCTCCAGGGCTGCAACTTCGACTGCATCGCCTGCCACAACCCGCAGACCATCGCCACCAGCGCGCACCACCCGGTCAGCGTCGACGCCCTGCTGCCGCGCATTCGTCGCGCCGCGCCGTTCCTCAGCGGCATCACCGTGTCCGGCGGGGAGGCCACCCAACAACACGAGTTCGTGCACCACCTGTTCACCGCGGTGAAGGCGGACCCCGCCACGGCCCAGCTGACCTGTTTCGTGGACTCCAACGGGGCCTGCGACACGTCTGTCTGGGACGACTTGGCGCCGGTGATGGACGGGGCGATGATCGACCTCAAGTGCCTCAACCCGTTCATCCACGAACGGATGACCGGCCAGCCGAACGACCAGGTCCTGGCCAGCATCCGCCACCTGCGGGCGATCGACCGGTTGTACGAGGTGCGCCTGCTGATCATGGCCGGGGTGAACGACGACCCGATCCTGCTGCAACGCACCGGCGAGTGGCTGGCCACCGTCGACCCGCGCCTGCGCCTCAAGGTCATCGCCTTCCGCCTGCATGGCGCCCGGCCGCACGACCCGCCGCTGCGAGAAACCCCGCGCCGCCGGATCGACGAGGTGGCCGCCCAGATGCAGGCGATCGCTCCGTTCGACGTGACGCTCGTCTGACCGGCCGCGCGATACCCTCCGCCGCTGCGACCGACGAAAGGAACGCAGTGCTTCCTCCTCCATCCCAACCTCCTACGCCTGCACCATCCGGCACTGCGTGGGCACCCCCGCCGGTGAGCGCCGAACCGTCCGCTCCGGACCGGCCGACACACGTGGGCGCCGCACCGACAGCATCTGCTCCATCGGCGCCGACCCGCAGGAAGCAGCTGATCGCCGGTGCCCTGTGTGCACTGCCTGGGCTGTACATGCTGTGGACGGTGCTCACAGCCGACACGGAGCGCCAGATGTACGCGACCCAGGGGGTCCCGTTCTTCGCCACATGGTTACGAGGTGAGCCCCAATCCCTCGGGTCATCCAGGAGCCCTGCCTTCTACGACACCGTGCTCAGCACCGGTCTCTGGTGCGCCGCCGCCGGAGTGACGCTGGCGATCCCCGCAACGGTGCACGCCATCGCTTCCGCCTTCCGCACGCGTCGCACTCCTCGGCTCTCGATTGCGTTCGCGGTGCTCGGTCTGCTGGTGGTCGCGGCATCGGTGGTGCTTGT
>JBPOIX010000086.1:0-7005 GCA_052034175.1 Actinomycetota bacterium | reverse complement strand
GCCCCCACCCCTAAACCACCCGGGGCTGCGCCCCGGCGGGGGGGCCCCCCACCCCACCCCCCTGTGGGGCCCCCCCCGCCGCGTACAGGGGCGCGAACTCTGGGTCGTCGGTGGCGGCGTGCACTGCGGCCAGCGTGTACTTCACGAGGTGCGCATCGTCGTGCGCCGCGGCGTACGACACGAGTTCCTCCCACCCGGCGGACGGAGCCCAGCCCGGCCCGATCTCCGAGGGAAGAGCGGTGAGGCCGTGCGCCATGCGGAACCCGAGGAGGTAGGTGGCCGCGACGGCGAACGCCACGCGGGCGGGCACGCCGCGCCCGGCCAGCGACATCACGGCTTGCGGCATGGTGAGTGCGTGACTCCAGCCGTAGGGCGCCTGGCCGGGGTCGTCGTGGACCATGCTCCAGGCCGCGATCCGGGACAACTCCGCGGCCGGCGCGGGCCCTGCGCCAGCCTGTGGCGCGGCCACGAGCGGGGCCAGCAACCGTGCCGCGTGCCCGGAGTCCTCGGCCTGCGACATCAACGGGAAGATGAAGTCGCTGCCCGGCCGCCCCAGATGCGGCGCGGAGCGCATCACCGCCAACACGTCGGGCTCCGAGCCGACGCCGTCCTCCTCACGGTCGGTGGCCGCGACCTTCTCGAACCAGGTGAGCTTCCACCCCGCGTTGGATGCGACATGCCGCAGCGTCGGGCGGAGCACCATCAGTGGGATCCCCACGCCGACGCGAGCCAACAGGTGCAGGCCGATCGGCGCATGGCCTGCCGCGGCCAACGACGGCACCAGCGGTGCGGCCAGCAACTCGACGCCACGGGCCGGGGCGACGGCGGGCAGCACCGCGCATGCCGCGCGGTCCACGGCCTCGACGTCGCCTGCGTGCAGCGCGCGCAGCAGCGCGCCGGCGTGGTCATCGGGCGTGCCCGGCAGCGGCGCCGCGGCCGGCGCCGGGGCGGGAATCGGTTCCCCCGCCGCGGCGTAGCGATCGCGGAGTGCTTCGATCCGGCCGACGGCCGCACGGCGCACTGCGTGCGACGCCGGGAGGAGCTCCAAGAGCCCGACCCGCGCCAGCAGCTCCAACGGCGCGTGCAGCACGAACGAGCTCACCGGAGCGGTCCGTGGCACGGCCACGGCCGCGGCTGCGTCGGCGATCAACGCCAGCTCGGCCGGTTGCAGGGGTGGGCGTTGGCGGGTGGCCGTCGTGGTCATGTGCAGTACCCTCCATGCTCAAGTTCACTTGATGTCAAGAGGTGCCTGTGCAGGGATCGGATCTGTTGTCGATCGGAGAGATCGCCACCCGCGCCGGAGTGGCCGCGTCCGCCATCCGGTACTACGAGGTCGAAGGGCTGCTCCCTCCGCCCCAACGAACGGACACCAACCGGCGGCGCTACCCGCGAGAGACACTGCGGCGCATCGCCTTCATCCGTACGGCGCAGCGGGTCGGGCTCACGCGGGAGGCCGTCAAGGCCGCGCTGGACAGCCTGCCCCAGGGCAGGGTGCCGACGGCCGAGGACTGGACCAGCCTGTCCCAGCAGTGGAAGCGCACCCTGGATCACCAGATCGAGGCGATGGAGCGGCTGCGCTCGGACCTCGACTCGTGCATTGGCTGCGGCTGCCTCAGCCTGGAGCGGTGCGCGCTCTACAACCCTGAGGACCGGGCTGCCGCGCTCGGCCACGGCCCGCGCTATTGGAAGGGCAACACCGCCGCGGATGTCGGCGCCGGGGCCCGCCCAGGCGCCGCCGGGGCCTGACGCCTCCGGCTGTCCAGCCGCCACAACCGGCGTGCCAACAGGGCTGCCGGGTCGCTATCGTGGCCGAGTCCTTCGGGACCCCCGCCCTCGTAGCTCAGGGGATAGAGCATCGGCCTCCGGAGCCGTGCGCGCAGGTTCGAATCCTGCCGAGGGCGCTCACCGCGCGGGGCTCGCCCGCACCGTGGTCACTGCGTAGGCTCCCCCCGCATGACCCCGATGAACGGCGCCGAGAGCATGATGCGCACCCTGCTCGCCTGCGGAGTGGACACCTGCTTCGCCAACCCCGGCACCAGCGAGATGCACTTCGTCGCCTCCCTGGACACCGTGCCCGGAATTCGCCCCATCCTCGGCCTGTTCGAGGGCGTGGTCACCGGCATGGCGGACGGCTATGGCCGGATGGCGGGCAAGCCGGCCGCCACCCTGCTCCACCTGGGGCCCGGCCTCGGCAATGGCCTGGCCAACCTGCACAACGCCAAGCGGGCGAACAGCCCGGTGGTGAACATCGTCGGCGACCACGCCACCTACCACGGCCGCCACGACGCCCCGCTCACCAGCGATGTCGCAGGAATCGCCCGGCCCGTGTCCGGGTGGGTGCACACGTCCGGCCATGCCACGTCTGTCGGGGCGGACACCGCCCGCGCCGTGCAGGCTGCGATGCGGGCGCCCCACCAGGTGGCCACGCTCATCCTTCCCGCCGACGTGGCGTGGAACCCGGCCGAGCGGGCCGCTGCTCCACTCCCCGTCGCCGGCCCGGCCCCCGTGGCGGACGACGCCGTGGCCACCGTGGCGGCCGCCCTGCGCAACGGCCGGCGCACCGCACTGCTCCTCGGCGGCTCGGCCCTCGAGCCGGCAGGGCTGGAGGCAGCGGGCCGCATCGCCACCGCCACCGGGGCCATGGTGCTGTGCGACACCTTCACCGCCCGCCTGGCCCGCGGCGCCGGCCGCTACCCCGTCGCCCGCATCCCCTACTTCGCCGAGCAGATCGTCGACCTGCTGAAGGATGTGGACCAGTTGGTGCTCGTGGGCACCAGGCCACCGGTCGCCTTCTTCGCCTACCCCGGCAAGCCGAGTGTCGGCCTGCCGGACGGGGCCGAAGTGATGGTGCTCGCGCACCCTCACGAACACCAGGCGGATGCCCTCGTCGCGCTGGCCGACCGCCTCGGTGCCGCGACGGCCGACCCCGGCCTGGCTGCCCTCCAGGTGGATGCCAGCACCGACGGCCGGCTGGACCAGTTCTCCATCGGCCGCCTCGTGGCCGCCCATCTTCCGGAAGGGGCCATCGTCAGCGATGAGGGCGCCACGAACGGAATCGGTAGCCAGATGGCACTGGTCACCGCCGCGCCGCACGATCACCTGTCGCTCACGGGCGGCTCGATCGGCCAGGGGTTGCCGGTGGCGAACGGCGCCGCGGTGGCCTGCCCGGACCGAAAGGTGGTCTGCCTGCACGGCGACGGAGGGGCGATGTACACCCTGCAAGCGCTGTGGACGCAGGCCCGCGAGCAACTCGACGTGACCACCATCATCTTCGCCAACCGGTCCTACGCGATCCTCAACATCGAACTGGCCCGGGTGGGTGCGGGCGCCGGCGGGGCGAAGGCGGCGTCCATGTTCGACCTCGGCAACCCGGAGCTGAACTGGGTGCACCTGGCGAACGGCATGGGCGTGGAGGCCACACGGGTGGACACCCTGGCGGGATTCTCCGATGCCTACCGGGCGGCGATGGCCACGCGCGGCCCGCGCCTGATCGAAGTGATGCTCTGAGAAATTCGGGCGCCGGCGGGAACCACTGCGGCCGTCTGCGACGTCGAACAGCTATGCGTCGCCGCTCTGCTGCTGTCCTGCTCGCTCTTCTGGTGCTCCCGTCTGCCGGTTGTGGCGACGACGGGGCCGGCGGGGCGGCGACGTCATCGTCTGCCCCGGCGGTCACCGATGCCCCCACCACGGTGCCGGCCGAGGCCACCGAGGTGTTCCGCTACGAGGCCATCGGCGGCTGCCAGATGATGGGCCCGAACTGTGCCACCTACGTCATCTACAGCGATGGATCGGTCGAGGTCTACCGGACCGGCGAGAACAAGCCGGCAGAGCTCACCGGTCAGCTGGAGGACGGGGAGATCGACGCCTTCCTCGCAGGTGCGGCGTCCATCGACTTCGAGGCGCTTGCCGCCGAGGTCGGCCCGGGCACCTGCAATGCCTGCGTGGACGGCATCGACGTGGTCCTCACGATGGCGCTGCCCGACGGTGAGGTGCAGCTCGACAGCACCGTGATCAACTTCGATCTCGAGCAGCCGTTCTTCGCCGACGTGGACACCCTGATCGCCGACGCCGCCGCGGCGACCGGCGAACTTCCCATCGTCTCCCGCTGAGCAACGGACGGGCGCCGCGCCCGCCCCACGCCGGCTTTGTGTCAGACATCCCGAAGGTGAACCCCAGGTAGCGGGCCGACAGCCTTTACGTAAACGTGGGGTGACGGTGTGGCTGTGGCAATGTGGCGGGCCGTGGGCCGGTTCGCGCACCTCCTTCCTGCAGCCGAACAGGCACGCACCTACCAGCGGGCGTGGCTGCTGCGCGACGTCTCCGCCGGGTTGGTGCTGGTCGGCCTGCTAGCCCCGGCCGGCATGGCCTACGCCACCGCCGCCGGCCTTCCCCCGGTCACGGGGCTCTACGCCACGATCGTGCCGCTGCTGGTGTACGCCCTCGTCGGGCCGTCGCGGATCATGGTGCTCGGGCCGGACTCGTCGCTCGCGCCCTTGATCGCCGCCGTGGTGGTGCCCCTGGCGGCGGGCGACCCGGACACCGCCATCGCCGTCGGCAGCATGCTCAGCATCATCGCCGGCCTGGTGTGCGTGGCCGCCGGCCTGGCCCGCTTCGGGTTCATCGCCGAACTGCTGTCCGCACCCGTCCGCTACGGCTACCTCCACGGCATCGCGCTGACGATCATCGTCAGCCAGACGGCCAAGTTGTGCGGCTTCTCCGTCGGCGGCGAGACGATCATCGGTGAGGTCGCGGACTTCGCGCAGGGCCTGGGGGACGGCAAGTTCAACGGCTGGGCACTGCTGGTGGGCGGCACCTGCGTGGCCGTGCTGGTGCTGCTGCGCTGGCTGGACCGGCGCATTCCCGCACCGCTGGCGGTGGTGATCCTCGGGATCGTGATGGCGCTGGTCATCGACCTCGGCGCCAAGGGGGTGAAGCTCGTCGGCGACCTGCCCAAGGGGCTTCCCACTCCCGCACTCCCGGACCTGGACTGGACGACCACCCGCGGCCTCGTGAGCGCCGCGCTCGGCGTGGCCCTCGTGTCGTTCGCCGACACCAGCGTGCTGTCGCGCACGATGGCCCTGCGACGGCGTGAACACGTGGACGCCAACCATGAGCTGGTGGCGCTGGGCATGGCGAACGTGGCCTCCGGCTTCTTCCACGGGTTCGCCGTCAGCGCCAGCAACTCCCGCACCCCGGTCGCCGAGGCTGCGGGGTCGCGTACCCAGCTGACCGGCGTGGTCTCCGCCCTCACCCTCCTCGGCCTCACCCTGGCAGCGCCGTCGGTGTTCCGCCACCTGCCCGACGCCACTCTGGCGGCGATCGTGGTGGCCGCCGCCATCTCCCTGATCGACATCCCCGGCATGGTGCGGTTGTGGAAGATGCGCCGCAGTGAGTTCGTGCTCGCCGTCGCCGCCCTCCTCGCGGTGGCCGTGCTCGGCCCGGTGAACGGTGTGGTCGTGGCGGTCGGCCTGTCGATCCTGAACTTCCTCCGCCTGGCATGGAAGCCGCACACCGCGGAGCTCGTGCACCCCTGTTCTTCGCCAATGCCCGCTTCTTCGTCGAAGACCTCGAGGCGCGCATCGCTGCGCAGGACGACCCGGTGCGCTGCGTCATCGTGACCGCCGAGCCGATCACCGACATCGACACCACTGCCGGCGAGACGCTGAAGGAACTGGTGACCGACCTGTCGTCGCACGGCATCGAGCTGCGCTTCGCCGAACTGAAGGGCGTGGTGCACGACCGGCTCGACCGCTACCACACCTTCGACGGCATGCACCCGCCCGAGCACACGGCACGCACCACCGGCGAGGCGGTGAAGGCATACCTGCGCGACCACCAGGTCGAGTGGACCGACTGGGAGGACCGGCTCGCGCCGTGACGGTGAATCGCGCCCGCGGCGCCACCCGCGGGTAGGGTTCCACGCCGTGACTCGACGCTTCGCCGTGCTGGTCGGCGCCCTCGTGGCGGCCGCTGCGCTCTCCTCCTGCACCACCTTCGACAACAAGGACCTCGCCGCCACCGTCAACGGTGAAGAGCTGTCGATGGCCGAACTCCAGGCCCTGGTGGAGAGCCCTGGCCTCGCCACTGTCGTGAACCCGCAGGGTACGGCTCTCACCGACGGCGAACGGCAACGCCTTTACACCACGGTCTGGGTGTACGTCGAGACAGCGCGGCAAGGCAAGTTGTTCGACAGCGTCACCGATGCGGATGCAACGCAGGTACTTGCTGCGGAGGTGGGTGCGGGCTGGGATGCCGGCGACGACGACACCGACCGTTTCCTCCTTGACATCGTCCGCTATGTGATCGCCCGCAACGATGCCCTGGCCCCGGATGCAGCGCTCGGCAGTGCCCGCGAGGACGCCAAGGTCTGGATCTCCAGCAAGGTGGGGGCCTGGCTCCTCGGGCCCGAGGACGACGACGTCGTCCTTCCCTTCGGCAACTAGGGCCTGCTGATGACACGCCCGGTCGTCACTGTCGTGGGGCTCGGGCCGGGGGGCGCCGAGTACGTCACCGACCACACTCGTGCCGAGATCGCCCGGGTCCCGCACCGCTTCCTGCGCACCGCACGGCACCCCTCATCGGGCCTGGTGCACGACGCCGTCACGTTCGACGAGGTGTACGAACAGTCGAACACGTTCGACGACGTCTACGCCGAGATCACCGAGCGCCTGGTGGCCGCGGCCACCGAGCACGGTGAGGTGCTGTACGCGGTCCCCGGCTCGCCTCTCGTGCTGGAGCGCACCGTGCGTGCCCTGCGCTCCGACCCGCGCATCGAATGCCGTCTGCACCCGGCGATGTCCTTCCTCGACCTGGCCTACGCCCGCCTGGGCATCGACCCGGTGGAGGCACGAGTCACCCTGGTGGACGGCCACGAGTTCGCCACCGCGGCAGCAGGCCTGAGCGGCCCGCTGCTGGTGGCCCACACCCACGCCAACTGGGTGCTCAGCGACATCAAGCTGGCAGTGGAGGACGCCGCCGGCGACGAGCCCGTGGTCATCCTGCAAC
>JBPOIX010000175.1:0-3966 GCA_052034175.1 Actinomycetota bacterium | reverse complement strand
CGGGTTTCGCAGTGACGGTGCGGCGTTCACCATCGACAGCTTCACCCGGTACATGGTCCACGACCCCGTCCACCACGTCTGGGACGTCGAGCAGGGCTACGCAGCGCTGACCAGCGCCTGACCCGCCATTGAGCTGCGACTACGGGTTGCGGCCGGTCCAGGCGACCACGCGGTCGATCAACGGCGCGTCGGCGGGCGCCGCGGCGGCGTTGAGGAACGGCGGCGGCCCGGCCTGGAACTCGGGCGGCATCTGGGCGCGCACCTCGTCGAAGCGTGCCTGGCGATCGCCGGCGGGCAGCGACGCCTGGTAGGCGGCCCAGGAGACGGCCACGGCCCGATCGTCGTACGCCGCTGGCCGGCCGACAGCGGTGGCCAGGTCCCAGGTGTGCACCGTCAGCTCGGCCACATAGCTGGCGAGCATCTGGCTGCCCGGCCCCTCGGCCCACGGCAGCACCATCCGCCGCTCGAGCACCGCGTCGTCCTGCCACGCGGCCAGCGCCCGGTCGGTGCCCTCGGCCCACGCTGCAGGCCACTCGGATGCGCCATGCGCCACGGTGTCCGGCAGGGCCATCGGGTTGGTGCCGTGGCCGAGTGCCGCCACCCGGTCCAGGACCATCACCAGGTGGCCGAGGAGGCCTTGGACGTCCATGTCCTGGCAGGGGGTGGGCCGCGCCAGCTCGTCGGCGCGCACGGTGGCGATCAGGTCGGCGGTGGTGCGCGCCGTGGCGGCGAACACGGCTCGGGGGTCGGTGTCGGGAAGTGCATCGGTGTAGCTCATGGACCCATCGTCCGCTGCAAAGTGGCCATCCTCTGGCCATGTTCCGTGGAAAGCTGACGATGTGCGTGCCGACCGTCTCGTGTCCATCCTGCTGCTCCTGCAACGGCGAGGTTTGGTAACGGTGGAGCAGGTGGCGACTGAGCTGGAGATCTCGCCGCGGACAGCCCGCCGCGACCTGGAGGCGCTCGGCCTCGCCGGGCTGCCCGTGTACTCCACAGCCGGCAGGGGTGGCGGGTGGCGCTTGGCGGGCGGCGGGCGGACCGACCTCAGCGGCCTCAGCGACGCCGAAGCCCGCGCCCTGTTCATGGTGGCCGGCCCGTCCGCCACGGCCACCCCGCAGTTGCGGGCGGCGCTGCGCAAGCTGGTGCGCGCCCTACCGGAGCCCTTGCGCGATGCAGCCGAACGAGCCGGCGACGCAGTGCTCGTGGACCCACGCGGCTGGGGTGCCTCGCCCGCGGGCGAGCGCCCGCCGCCGCCCCTGTTGGAAGCCGTGCAGCAGGCGGTGATCGACGAGCGGCAGCTGGTGCTGGCCTACACCGCCCGCGACGGCAGCGACACCGAGCGGCTGGTGGAGCCCCTCGGTGTCGCCGCCAAAGGGCTGACCTGGTACCTCGTGGCCGACACCGACAACGGCCTGCGGACCTTTCGCGTCGACCGCATTCGCAGCCTCCGCGCCACCGGGCAACCGGCGACGCGTCCAGCCGGGTTCGACCTCGCTGCAGCCTGGGCCCTGATCGCCGACCGGGTGGAGGAGTTGCGCCGGCCCATCGCCGCCACGCTGGCGGTGGAACGCGACATCGCCCGGTTCGTGGCATACCGGCTCGGCCCGCAGGCGCGCACCTCCGCCCCGGAGGCCGACGGCCGCGTCCGCATCGAAGCGAGGGGTCAGCACCTGCGCGAGTTGGCCGCCGCGGTGGCCGGGTTCGGCGCAGCCGTGGAGGTGCTCCAGCCCGCCGAACTACGCGCCGAACTGGCCCGCATCGGGCAGGAACTGGTGACGAGCTATGCCGGTGAGGGGTCGGTTACGGCAGCGCGCCGACGTGGGCCAGCGCCAGCCGGATCAGACGGTCGTGGCCGCCGGTCATCTCCCGGCGGACCTCGGCGCTGATGGCTTCCTCCGGGGTGAACCAGCGCAGGTCGAGGGCTTCCTGCGTCGGTTGACAATCGCCCGCCACCGGGACCACGAACGCCAGGCTGACGGCGTGGTGCCGCGGGTCGTGGAAGCCGCTCAGGTCCGCGTCCGGGAAGTACTCGACCACGGTGAACGGTGCCACCTGGGCCGGGATCTGCGGAAGCGCCACCGGCCCGAGGTCCTTCTCCAGGTGGCGCAGCAAGGCTTCGCGGATGCGCTCCCCGTACATCACGCGGCCGCTGACCACCATCCGGCTGATCGTGCCGTCCGCGGCCTGGCGCAGCAGCATGCCGACCTTGGTGACCCGGCCCAGTTCGTCGACGCGCACAGGCACGGCGTCCACATAGACGAGGGGAACGTTGGCCCGGATGTTCTGCAGGTCGTCCCGCGAGAGCCAGCCGGTCTTGGTGTCGAGTTGTTGGTCTGTCATGCGAGGAAGTAGCCGTTGACGTCCAGCAGGACATGCCCGCCGGCGCTCATCTTCAACGTCACCGTACCCGCCCCGCTGAGCCCGAGCAGTGCACCGTTGGCCACGTTCTTGCCAGCGGCGAAGTTCATCGTCGAGGTCAAGGGTTCGCTGTTCGGATAGGCCTTGAGGAAGCCGTTGGCGGCCGGGTTGACGACAGTGAGGTTGGCGGACACGCCCGCCGCGCCCACGGGCACCACCGGCGCCGGCGCGCTGAGCCCGGTGAGCGTGATGGAGCGGGACTCGTTCGTGGTGAACGCGTTCGACGGCCTGGTGTCCAGCGCGCGGCCGGGGGTGATCGTGCGGAACAGCCCGGTCGAGACATCGGCGGCGTCGCCATCGGTGATGTAGCCCACCACGTCGACGATCACGTTCACCGAGGTGCTGGCGAACACGCTGATCTCGCCGCCGGCGAACAACTGGTCACCATTGCTGAGTGGCACGATCGACGTGTTGGCGGACGCCGAGGCCGACGTGTAGTTCACCGTGCTGTGCGGGCCGGACCCGCCGTTCGGGTCGGCGCGCAGGTAGCCGTTCGCGCCGGCATTTGCCGCGGTGACGTTCACCACCAGGGCAGCCACACCGGTGGTGGGCACGGTGGTGCTGCCCAGTGTCGGTATCAGCAGCGTCTCGCCGGCGTTGGCCAGGCGGGGCGTGCCACTGAACGCCGCGGGAAGCGGTGCGCCACCGATGCCGCGGGTGTCCATCCACCGCTCCGGGGCGGCGAGCGGCATGAAGCGGCCGTTGTCCGAGGTGGTGGACGTGCCGCCGGTGTCGGCGAAGTAGCCCATCACGTCGAGGATGATGTTGCCGCCGGCGTGCAGGTAGACGCTGATCTTGCCGTCCACGCCCACCGGCACGATGGCGAAGTTCGGGCGGGCGTTGCCGGCGGTGGAGATGTTCAGCGTGCTCGTGCCGCCGATGGTGGCCCGCAGGTACGGGGCGGCCTGGATGTAGCCGGTCTGGGTGGTGTTCACCGAGGTGAGGTTGATGGCCACCGCGGTGACGCCACTGGCCGGCACACTGCCGACACCGAGCACGGGAAGCTCGAAGATCGACTCCGCCGCGTACGGCCCGAGCAGCTCGGCCGGGCCGACATGGAACGACGGGCGCGTGTCCAGGATGCGTGTCGGTGCCGTCAGCGGCATGTACTCGGAGTTGTTGACGGTGGGGGCGGCGCCGGGCGGAGCGGGCAGCAGCACCTTGCCCGTGCCGAAGGCGTTGTCCTTGCCGAGCGGCCCGAGGTCGGTGACGAAGTGCTTCACCAGGGCCGCCGTGGGCCCGCCCGGTGCAGCCAAGCCGGCGCTCTGCAGCACGGCAGCGAAGCCGGCCGCCACGGGCGACGCCGCAGACGTGCCCGAGAAGGTGTCGTCGTAGGTGGCGGAGTAGAAGCCCGAGGGGGCGGAGACGTCGGGCTTCACCCGGCCGTCGGTGGTGGGGCCCTGCGACGAGTAGTCGCCGATTGCCGTGCCCGCAGGCGGGTCCACCGCGCCCACGGCCACCAGGCCGACGCTCTTGGAATCCACCACCGGCTTGGCGGCGCTTCCGTTGACGTCGTAGTAGTCCAACTCCAGCAGGCCCTGCCCGAGC
>JBPOIX010000167.1:0-6144 GCA_052034175.1 Actinomycetota bacterium | reverse complement strand
CGTGCGGTGGCGTACCGCGTGCGCGAGAAGATCAGCCACGACCTCGGCACTGCCGTGAACGTGCAGACGATGGTGTTCGGCAACCGCGACCAGAACAGCGGCACGGGCGTCGGCTTCACCCGCAACGCGGCCACCGGCGACAACAAGCCCTATGGCGACTTCCTGGTGAACGCCCAGGGCGAGGACGTGGTCGCGGGCATCCGCAACACCGAAGACCTCGACCACATGAAGCTGCACTTCCCGGTCATCCACAAGGAGCTGCTGGAGATCTTCGATCGCCTGGAGCGCCACTACACCGACATGTGCGACACCGAGTTCACCATCGAGCAGGGCAAGCTCTGGATGCTGCAGACGCGCGTGGGCAAGCGCACCGGCGCCGCGGCCTTGAAGATGGCCGTGGACATGACCAAGAGCCAGGGTCGGGCCGGCGCCAAGTGGAGCATCTCCAAGGAGGAGGCCATCATGCGTGTGGCCGCCGACCATCTGGACCAGGTGCTGCACCCCCAGTTCGCCAACAAGACGAAGGCCGTGGCCAAGGGCCTGGCCGCCTCGCCGGGTGCTGCGGTGGGCAAGGCCTACTTCACCGCCGACGACGCGGTGGCCGCGCACAACAAGGGCCTGAAGGTCATCCTGGTTCGCAGCGAGACCAGCCCGGAGGACATCCACGGCATGCAGGTGGCGCAGGGCATCCTCACCGCTCGCGGTGGGCTCGTCAGCCACGCCGCCGTGGTGGCCCGCGGTTGGGGCATCCCGGCCGTGGTGGGCGCCGAGGCCGTCCGCATCACCGGCAAGCAGTTCACGGTGGGCGACAAGACGGTGAAGGAGGGCGACGTCCTCAGCATCGACGGCACCACCGGCGAGATCATGCTCGGTGAGCTGAAGCTGGCCGCCGCGGAGCCGCCGGCCGAGTTCCACACGATCCTCAAGTGGTCGGACCATGTGCGCAAGGGCAAGCTGGCCGTGCGTGCCAACGCCGACACCGGCGACGATGCGGCGAAGGCTCGCGAGCTGGGCGCCGAAGGCATCGGCCTGTGCCGCACGGAGCACATGTTCCTTGCTGCGGACCGGCTGCCGGTGGTGCGCGAGATGATCCTGGCCAGCACCGACGCCGAAGAAGCCAAGGCGCTGGACGACCTCGGCCGGGTGCAGCAGATCGACTTCGAGGAGATCCTCGAGGCCATGGACGGGCTGCCGGTCACGGTGCGCCTGCTCGACCCGCCGCTGCACGAGTTCCTCCCCAGCGTGGAAGAGCTGCGCATCAAGCAGGCCACCAAGGGCCTGTCCAAGCGCGAGGCGCTGGAGTTGAAGGCCGCCGAGGAGTGGTCCGAGCACAACCCGATGATCGGTACCCGTGGCGTGCGCCTCGGCGTGGTCAAGCCGGGCCTGTACGGCATGCAGGTGCGGGCGTTGCTCCGTGCCGCCGCGGCGCTGCGCAAGAAGGGCAAGAACCCGATCGTCGAAGTGATGATCCCGCTCACCGTCACCCGCGACGAGCTGGCATTGGCCCGCAGCTGGGTGCAGGCCGAGATCGACGCTTCCACCAAGGGCATGAAGAACCCGCCGCACATCACCATCGGCACGATGATCGAGACGCCGCGCGCTGCGGTGTGCGCCGACGAGATCGCCGAAGAGGCGGACTTCTTCAGCTTCGGCACCAACGACCTCACCCAGATGACGTTCGGCTTCAGCCGCGACGACGTCGAGAGCCGGATGATGCCGGCGTACCTCGAGCAGGGCCTGCTGAAGCGCAACCCGTTCGAGACCATCGACGTGGATGGTGTGGGTGCGCTGGTGAAGTACGCGGCTCTCAAGGGTCGCTCGGTGAAGAAGGGCCTCAAGCTCGGCGTGTGTGGCGAGCACGGCGGCGACCCGGAGAGCATCCAGCTGTTCTACGAAGCCGGGCTCAACTACGTCAGCTGCAGCCCGTTCCGCGTGCCGATCGCCCGTCTGGCGGCCGCGCAGGCGGTCATCGGCGGCGCCAAGCGCGACACCAAGTAACCGACAGGGCCCCACCCACATGCTGCTCGCATCCGGCGACTCCAAGAGCAAGTTCGTCGAACTGGACGTGCCGATCACCTGGTGGCTGGCGCTGCTCGGTGTGATTGCGGTGCTCCTCCTCATCGACCTCCTCGTGGTGCACAAGGAGAGCCATGAGGTGAACACCAAGGAGGCGGCCATCGAGTCCGTCGCCTGGATCAGCGTCGGTCTGGCGTTCGGCTTGGCGGTGTGGTGGGGCTTCGGCGGTGGGGCAGCCACGGAGTACTACTCCGGCTACCTCATCGAGAAGAGCCTCAGCGTGGACAACGTCTTCGTGTGGGCACTGATCATGAGCTACTTCGTGGTGCCCTCGAAGTACCAGCACCGTGTGCTGTTCTGGGGCATCTTCGGGGCGCTCGTGCTGAGGGCAGTGTTCATCTTCGCCGGTGTGGCACTCATCGAGAAGTTCGAGTGGGTGCTGTACATCTTCGGGGCGTTCCTGCTGGTCACCGCCGCCAAGCTGATCTTCAGCGACGACGAGCATGTCGACCCGTCGAAGAGCAGGTTCCTCAAGCTGGTGCACAAGGTCGTGCCGATGACCGACCAGATGGACGGCCAGAAGCTGTTCACGCGGATCAGCGGCAAGCGCCTGGCCACCCCGCTGTTCGCCGTGCTGCTGCTGGTGGAGGCCACCGACGTGCTGTTCGCGGTGGACTCCGTGCCGGCCGTGCTGGCGGTGAGCCACGAGCAGTTCATCGTCTTCGCCTCGAATGCGTTCGCCATCCTCGGCCTGCGGGCGCTGTACTTCCTGCTGGCGGACATGCACGCCCGCTTCAGCTACCTGCAGGAAGGGCTGGCGATCATCCTCGCCTTCGTGGGTATCAAGATGATCATCGCCCAGGAGCCGATCGAGTACCACATCCCCACCTGGCTGTCGCTGACGATCATCGCGCTCGTGCTGACGGCGTCGATCGGGTTCTCGCTGAAGCAATCCAAGCAGGCCGACACGATCGACATCCCACACGAGTAGGGTCGCCCGAATGGCGATCAACGAGGAGGACCTGGAGCGCCTGCGGGCCACGCTCGTCCTCTCCGACGTCGTGCAGGGGTATGTCGCCTTGCGCCGAGTGGGGCGCAACTGGGTCGGGTTGTGCCCGTTCCACGCCGAGCGCAGCGGCTCGTTCAACGTGCGCGACGAGATGGGCCGCTACCGCTGCTTCGGGTGTGGCGCAGCAGGCGACGTGTTCAAGTTCGTGCAGGACATCGAGCATGTGGACTTCGTGGCCGCGGTGGAGTCCCTGGCCTCCAAGGCCGGCATCGAGCTGCGCTACACCACAGGTGGCCAGGGCCGGGAGCGGGAGCGTCGCAAGCAGCTCGTGGAGGCCATGAACGCCGCCGTGGACTGGTACCACGAGCGGCTGCTGAACGGGCCCGACGCCCGGGCGGCGCGGGACTATCTGCGCAAGCGCGGGCTGTCCGGTGAGGTGGCCCGGCGGTTCCGGCTGGGGTACGCGCCGGACGACTGGGATGCCCTGTGCCGCGACCTGAAGCTGCCGGCGGAGCGGCTGCGGGACACCGGCCTGGCGTTCACCAACAAGGCCGGCCGCCAGCAGGACTCCTTCCGGGCGCGCGTGATGTTCCCGATCTTCACCGAGAACGGCGAGGCCGTGGCGTTTGGTGGGCGCATCCTGCCCGGCAGCACCGACCCGGCGAAGTACAAGAACTCGAGCGAGACCCCGATCTACGCCAAGTCGAAGACGCTGTACGGCCTCAACTGGGCGAAGGCGGACGTCGTGGCGGCGGACCAGATCATCGTGTGCGAGGGCTACACGGACGTGATCGGCTTCCACCGTTCCGGCCTGCCCAGAGCGGTGGCCACATGCGGGACGGCGCTGACGGAGGACCATGTGCGGCTGATGAAGCGCTTCGCCAGCCAGGTGGTGCTGGCATTCGACGCCGACGCCGCCGGGCAGGGTGCGGCGCAGAAGTTCTACGAGTGGGAAGAGAAGTACCAGGTGCAGGTGCGGGTGGCGCACTTCCCTCAGGGCAAGGACCCTGGCGATCTGGCCGTCAGCGACCCGGAAGCCCTGCGCCACGCGGTGGAGCACGCCGAGCCGTATCTGGGTTACCGCCTGGGTCGGGTGATGAGCTCGCGCCCGTTGCGCTCCCCGGAGGATCGGGCCCGCATGGCGCAGGACGCGATGGCGTTGGTGAACGAGCACCCGAATCAGGACGTGCGCAAGATCTACGCCGGCCAGGTGGCCACCCACGTGGGCCTTCCCGTGCACGATCTGGTGGCGCTGGCGGAGCGTCGGGTGCGGGCTCCGATCGTCCGTGTCGCCCGCGCCCGCCGGGTCGGTACCTCGGAGAACGCCGAGTTCGTGGCTGTCGCGATGCTGATGCAACGGTGGGACGACATCGCCCCGTGGCTGGTGGAAGACCTCTTCTCAGAGGACGTGGCGCGCCGCGCGTTCCTTGCGGTGGCCGACGCTGCGGGAGACGTGGAGGCGGCGCTGGGGCTGGCCGACCCGGAGGCGAGGGAGCTGTTGGAACGCGCCGCGGTGGCCGACCTGGACGTGGATCCTGTGCTCGAGGCCCGCAACCTGATCGCCGCCGCGGTTCGCCGCCGGTTGGCGCAGCGGCCGCCGTCGATGGACGTCGAGGAGCTGAGAGCCATGACCAGTGCCCGCCAGTGGCTGGAACGCATGGACGATTCCGAAGGGGCCGAGGTCGCGGCCGAGGCGTTGCTAGGGTGGCTCCAAGGGGCGCACGAGGAGCGTGAGTGAGTAGTCCAGTTGAGACATCTGCTGGCGCGACCCCATTCGACGGGGTCGACGCGGAAGAGTGGCAGGCGATGGTCGAGCGCGGCTCGGCGGCTGGTGAACTCCACGCGGACGAGATCGCTCACGTGCTGCGCAAGGTGGAACTCACGGGCGATGTGCTCGCTCAGGTCCAGGCCGTGTTGGCCGGCTTAGGGATCGCCATCGAGGGCGAGGAGGAGCACCCCGACGGCACTCCGCCCACCGGGGTGGAGCGCGTGGCCGAGGTGGCCACCGCGGACGGGACGGCCGAGACCGAAGGCCTGCTGGCCCGGCGCCGCCGCCGGCGCGCCGAGCGGCTGAGCACCGACCGTGGCGACAGCGGTGGCACCTCGGACACCGTGCGCATGTACCTCAAGGAGATCGGCCGGGTCGACCTGCTGACGGTGGACGACGAGCGCAGCCTGGCGCAGTCGATCGACGAGGGCAACCAGGCCGCCGCACGGCTGGACGCCGTGCACGAAGGGGTGGCGTTGGATGCGGCCGAGCAGCGGCGGCTGATGCGTTCGGTCACGATGGGGCAGCGGGCCAAGAGCGAGCTGATCCAGGCGAACCTGCGCCTCGTGGTCTCGATCGCCAAGCGCTACTCGGGCCGCGGCATGCAGTTCCTCGACCTCATCCAGGAGGGCAACCTCGGGTTGATGAGGGCGGTGGACAAGTTCGACCACACCAAGGGCTTCAAGTTCTCCACCTACGCCACCTGGTGGATCCGTCAGGCAATCACGCGCTCGATCGCCGACCAGGCGCGCACGATCCGCATTCCGGTGCACATGGTGGAGAGCATGAACCGGGTGCTGCGCATGCAGCGCCAGATGCACCAGGAGTTGGAGCGCGAGCCCACCCTGGACGAGCTGGCGGACCGCTGCGGGATGACGGCGGAGCGAATTCGGGAGATCCTGCGCATTTCGCAGGACCCGTTGTCGCTGGACTCGCCGGTGGGTGAGGAGGACGACTCCAACCTCGCGGACTTCATCGAGGACCTGTCCGCGGACGCGCCGGCGGACATGGCTACCAAGCGGATGCTCACCCAGGCGGTGGAGGAAGCGCTCGGCGAGTTGACCGACCGTGAGCAGGAGATCGTGCGCATGCGCTTCGGGCTGGACGACGGCCAGGCCCGCACCCTGGAGGATGTCGGCCGGGAGTTCGGTGTCACTCGGGAACGCATCCGTCAGATCGAGGCCAAGACGTTGGCCAAGTTGCGCCACCCGATGCGCTCCCAACGGCTGAAGGAGTTTTTGGAGGAGGAGTGACCCGGTCGGGTTGCTATCCTGCGAGACGCCTTTCCGAGATAGCTCAGTTGGCAGAGCAGCTGACTGTTAATCAGCGGGTCGCAGGTTCGAGCCCTGCT
>JBPOIX010000373.1:0-24274 GCA_052034175.1 Actinomycetota bacterium | reverse complement strand
CTGCCTTCGGAACGGCTGGTCCCGGCGGGTGCGCTGGGTTGCAGCATCGGCGGCGCGACACCCGTGGCGTTGATCGTCGTGCCGGCCCGCGCCGTAGACTCCCCGCTTCGATTCGAGCCACTGTCCCAGGCCGAGGCGCTCTTCCACCTCGCATCGCTGGCCCCGGGTGTGGCGCGTCGTGGATCCGAGGTGTTCACGACACTTGGGCATCTCGTTCGGGGCGCTTCGGCAGTGCGGCTGCACTACTCGGAGGCAGGCGATACGTTGGACGTACTGACGTCGACGGTGCTCGAACTGGTGGCGAGCGTCCCGACCGATAGCGGGTCAGCCGCGGAGTTGGACGGCGCTGATGATGCCGGGTGAGCCGACGAGGGTGGCCAGGACGTGGTCCGGCACCATCGCCGTCGGAGCGATGAGCATCACCGCGGTACCGGCCTCGTCCGCGCGACCCACGTCCATGTCGGCGATGTTGATGCCGGCATTGCCGAGCAGGGTGCCCACCGTGCCGATGACGCCCGGGCGGTCGTCGTTCTTCACCATCAGCATCTGCTCCGCGGGCGGCACGTCGAAACGATGCCCGTCGATGGCGGTGATGCGCTGCTCGCCACGACGGCCCACCAAGGTGCCACACAGGCTGTGGCCAGCGCCGCGAAGCTCGAGCAGGTTGACGAAGTCGGGCGAGTGCGCCGTCTTGGTCTCGCGCACCTCCATCCCGTGGTCCTTCGCCAGCTGGGGCGCGTTGACATAGGTGACGGCGTCGTCGCTGATGGCGTCGAAGAAGCCCTTCAACGCGGCCAGGGTGAGGATGCGTGTGTCGTAGCCGGCGATGTCGCCCTCGGTGCACACCTCCAACTGCTCGGGGGAGCTGCCGGCCAGCGAGGCGAACAGGCGCCCAAGGCGTTCGGCCAGCGGCAGGAAGGGACGCAGCGTCTCGTTCGCCTCGGCGGCGTCCACGTTCACCGCGAACGGCACGAAGTCCCCCGCCAGGGCCAGCAGCACCATGTCGGCAATGGTGTCGCCCGCCTTGTCCTGCGCCTCGCGGGTGCTGGCACCGAGGTGCGGGGTGACGACCACGCTGTCCAGTTCGAACAACGGCGACGCCGTGCAGGGCTCGGTGGAGAACACATCCACCGCCGCCCCGGCGATGATGCCGTCGCGGATGCACTCGGCCAGCGCCGCTTCGTCGACGATGCCACCCCGGGCGACGTTGATGACCCGCAGCGAGGGCTTGGCCTTCAACAGCAGGTCGCGGTTGATGAGGCCCGTGGTTTCCTTCGTCTTGGGCAGGTGCACCGTGAGGAAGTCCGCCTCCGCCACCGCTTGGTCCAGGGGCAGCAGTTCCACCCCCATCTGCCGTGCACGGTCGGCGGAGACGAAGGGGTCGTACGCCACGAGGCGCATGCCGAAGGCCTTGGCCCGATCGCCGACCAGCTTGCCGATGCGCCCGAGCCCGATGATGGCCAGCGTCTTCTCCGCCAGCTCCACGCCTTCCCACTTGCTGCGCTCCCAGCGGCCGGCCTTCAGGGCTGCGTGCGCCTGGGGAACGTTGCGCGCCTGCGACATGATCAGCGCCATCGTGTGCTCGGCGGCGGACACGATGTTGCTCTGCGGCGCGTTCACCACCATCACGCCCCGCTTGGTGGCGGCGGGGACATCCACGTTGTCCAGCCCGATGCCGGCGCGACCCACGACCATCAGCTGGTCGGCGACCTCGAGCACCTCGGCCGTCACCTGGGTGGCGCTGCGGATGATCAGGGCGTTCGCGCCCCGCACCACCTCGAGCAGCTTGGAGAGGTCGAGCTCGACCTGCACTTCGTGGCCGGCGGCGCGAAGCCGATCCAGCCCGCCGTCGGCGATCTCTTCGGTGACCAGGATGCGTGCCATTGAGACCATCGTTACCGCCAGGGACCCGCGAACGGAAAAGCATTGAACGATCTGTTCACTCGCGTTTCGTACACTCCGGCCGTGGCTTCTCGGCGCAGCGAACTCGAACGGTGGTTCATCCGCCGCGGCGTGCCCCACTTCATCGAGCCGTATGCCGCCGGCCGGGACATCTGGAGCAGGGCACTCCCCCTGCTGGTGCTTGCCTACGTCGTCGGCGGCCTGAATGGCCTCGACCTCGCCCACTGGACGTGGCAGCGCAACCTGGCTGCGGCGGGTGTGGTGGTGGTGATCCTCCTGGCCACCTGGGTGTTGGCCAACGCCCTGCGCCGCCGCCCTCTGTTCTCCCGGCCTCGCGAACTCGGCACCGCCGAGCTCGCCGTCTTCCTGCTGGCTCCGGCGCTGCCGTCGGTGGTGTTCGCCCAGTGGGGCGACGCCATCCAGGCGGTGGTGGAGGGTGCGGCCGTGCTGGCGGCGATCTACCTGGTCACCAGCTACGGCATGGTGCCGCTGGTGGGCTGGGCCGCGGCGCAGACGTTCCGCCAACTCGGCCGAGTCGGCAGGATGCTCACCCGCGCCCTCCCGTTGCTGCTGCTGTTCACCACCTTCCTGTTCATCAACGCCGAGGTGTGGCAGGTGTCCGGCACCCTGGCCGGGCCCGTGTACCTCGTGGTGCTGGCATTGTTCTTCGTGCTCGGCAGCGCCTTCGTGCTCTCACGCATTCCGGCCTCGATCATGGCGGTGAACGAGTTCGACGACTGGGCCGAGGTCGACCGGCTGGTGCAGGGCACGCCCGCGGCCGGCATCCGCCTGCCTCACACGGGTGACCCGATGGAAGTCCCGCTGTCGGCGCGGCAGCGGGTGAACATCGGCCTGATCAGCGTCTTCAGCCAGGCCTTCCTGATCACGATCGTGGCCGTCACCCTGTTCGTGTTCTTCATCCTGTTCGGCTTCCTGGCCATCCCGGAGGACACCACCGCGGCCTGGACCGCGCTCGACCAGGTGCACGTGATCGCCCGCTGGCAGGTGGGCGGGCGCGCCCTCGTGCTGACCGAGCCACTGCTCCGTGTCGCGGGCTTCCTCGCCGCGTTCAGCGGGATGTACTTCACAGTCGTGCTCGGCACGGACTCCACCTACCGCGACGAGTTCGCCCGCGACGCCGGGCCCGAGGTGCGCCAAGCACTGGCCGTGCGCCTCGCCTATCGTCACGCCTCGGACGGCGAGTAAGTTTCGCCCACCGTTCACCGACACCTGTCGCCACGCTCAAAAGGAGCCACCAATGACCTACCCGTTCCTCTCCGACGACTGGATGACCGCCGCCAAGGAGATCCGCGCCAAGTACGCCGACCAGGCCACCAAGGTCACCACCAGCATCCGCATGAACCAGGTCGTCACCGACGTGCCGTTCGGTGAGGGCACGGTCAAGAGCTACCTCGACACCTCGTCTGGCGACGTGGTGATGGAGCTCGGCGAGCTGGACACCCCCGACCTCACGGTCACCACCGACTGGTCCACCGCTCGCGCCATCTTCGTGATGCAGGACCAGGCCGCCGGGATGCAGGCCTTCATGTCCGGCAAGATCAAGGTGCAGGGCGACATGATGAAGATGATGGCCATGCAGACGTCGATGCCGCAGGACGACATCGCCAAGCAGATCGCCACCGAGATCAAGGACATCACCGAGTAGGACGGTTCCGCGGCAGCGCCGGCCTCGGGCCCACGGTTTCAGCCCGTGGCCGGCACTCCGCCCCCGTCGCGTGGCGTGGAGCTGAGACGCGACGCTGCCACCGCACCCATCGCCGCCACCACCGCGGCCACCACGAACGCAGTGTGGAACGGCACCAGGTTGCCCCCGCCGGCGGAGGCGCTGACGGTCGTCAGCACGGCCGAGCCGAGCACCGCGCCGAGTTGGGTCATCAACTGCTGCATCGCCCCCGCGACACCCATCTCCGCCTGGTTCACGCTGTTCGACATCAGCGAGGTCAGCGCCGGGGACGCGATGCCCAGGCCGATGCCGCTGAACGCGGTGGCGATGATGATCAGCAGGTTGCCGCTGTCCATGCCGACGAAGGTCCACAGGAGCATCGAGACCACCACGCCGAGGGCACCGGCCACGCCGGCGGCACGCTCGCCCACACGGATGGTCACCAGCGCGGCCACGGGGGCGATCAGCGAGAAGGCCAGCGGCCGGGCGATCACGAGCAGGCCGACGGACCCCTTCTCCATGCCCAGCCCGCGTTCGCCGAGGACCTGCGGGATGAGGATGAAGCCACCCAGGTAGGCGAAGTTCGTGAGCATCTGGCTGAGCACCGGGAAGGCGATGTTGCGTGTGCGGAACCAGCGCAGCACCACCAGCGGTGCCGCCGTGGTCTGCTCCACTCGCACGAAGGTGGCGATCGCCACCGCCGACAATGCAAGGCACCCGAGGGTGGCCGGTGACGCCCAGCCCCACGAGCGCCCCTGGCTGATGGCGGCCAGCAGCGACGATGCACCGAGGCCCAGGGTGAGCGACCCCCACACGTCGAAGCGCACCCCCACCACGCGATCCGTTCGCGGCAGCAGCCACAGGGCGAGCACCAGCGCCACCACACACAGCGGAGCCTGGATCTTGAAGATCATCTGCCAACCGAACCGGTCCACCAGCGGCGCACCGATCACCACCCCCAGCACAGGTGAACCGGCCGTCACGAAGCTCCAATAGCTCAGCGGCTTCACCCGCTCGCCCGGCTCGAACAGGCGGTTGATGTAGGCCATCGCCGACGGGCCGCACGCAGAGCCGGCCGTGGCGGACAGGGTGCGGAAGGCGATCAGCGACCCCGCACCGTCGGCCATTGCCGACGCCGCGGAGAACACACCGGCGAACAGCAGCCCGCCGACGAAGATCCGCTTGTGGCCCCAGAGGTCGCCGGCCTTGCCGAAGGCCGGGCCCACCACGCCAAACGCCAGCATCGGCCCGGTGATGGCCCAGTTGAGCACGCCCACGGACGAACCGAGTTCGTCGGCCATGTCCTCCAGGGTGACGACGAGGATGGTGATCGTGAAGCCGGTGGTGAACAGGCCGGCCAGCACCACCCACACCACCGCCCAGCGGTAGTCGATGCCCACCTTGGCGTGGATGCGGCGACGCAGCAGGATGGGCCACGGGATGATGCCGAGCTCGTCCACGCCCGCGGCGTCGACGGAGACAGTGGCGTCCTCCCGGGTACGGAGGTTCTCGCGGCGGGCGTTCACCGCCGCAGGCTCACGGGTTGGCGAGAGGGGCCAGCGCCGCGGTCAGCTCGCCCACGGTCCACTTGGCGTCGCGGTCCACCGAGGCACCGCGCTTCCAGCTCTCGATCATCGTGACGTTGCCACCCTGCACGAGGAAGGTCTCGCCGGTGAAGGCGCAGCCCTCCGAGGCCAGGTACGCCACCAGCGGGGAGATGTTCGCCGGATCCCACTGGTCGAAGGAGCCTTCCTTCGGCTTCATGATGTCCTCCAGGCCGGGGGTGGCGAGGGTGAGCCGGGTGCGGGCGCCAGGGGCGATGGTGTTGCTCTTGACGTTGTAGCGAGCCAGCTCCTTGGCGATGATCTGGCTGAACGTGGCGATACCCGTCTTGGCGGCGCCGTAGTTGGCCTGGCCGGGGTTGGAGAACAGGCCCGACGTGGAACTGGTGTGCACGATGTTGCGCGGCTTGCTGATGCCGGCCTTGTGCTGCTCGCGCCAGTAGGCGGCGGCCCAGCGGCTGGGGGCGAAGTGGCCCTTCAGGTGGACGGCGATGACGGCGTCCCACTCCTCCTCGGTCATGTTCACGAGCACCCGGTCGCGCAGGATGCCGGCGTTGTTGACCAGGATGTCCAGGTCGCCGAAGGTCTCCACGGCCTGGTTGATCATCCGTTGGGCACCCTGCCAATCGGCCACGTTGTCGCCGTTGACGACGGCCTCGCCGCCCATCGCCTCGATCTCCTGCACCACCTGTTGCGCGGGTGTGAGGTCGCTGCCGGTCCCGTCGTTCGTGCCGCCCAGGTCGTTCACCACGACCTTGGCCCCCTCGGCGGCGAAGAACAGCGCGTGCTCGCGACCGATCCCCCGCCCTGCACCGGTGATGATCGCCACACGACCGTCGAGTGAACCCATGGACCTGTACCTCCTTGTACGCCTGCGACGTTAGTGACGCGCCGGCCCGGTGGGAGAACCCGAAGGGCTACGCGGTCGTGGTGGTGGTGGGCGTGGGCGCGAACACGAGGTCCACCACGGTGCCCTTCGGTTCCACCTGCCCCGCCTTGGCGTACTGCCCACGGATGAGCGCCGCGGTGATCGGCTGCGTGGGGTCGCCCGTGATGGTGCCGACGGCGAAGCCGGCACCTTCGAGGGCTGCGCGGATCTGTTCCAGCGTCTTGCCCGCCAGAGGCGGCAGGGTGACCATCTCCGGGCCCTTGGAGATGGCAATGGTGACCGCAGAGTCCCGCGGCACCTCGGTGCCGGGGGCAGGGTCCTGGCGCGCCACCTGGCCGGCGGGCACGGAGGTGCTGTACTCGTCGTCCACATGGTCGACCGTCAGGCCGAGGGCTTCGAGCGCCGCCGTGGCTTGCTCCAGCGTCATGCCGGCAAGCTCGGGGACAGCCCGCGGCTGGGGGCCCGCCGAGCTGACGAGACGCACGGCCGTGCCGAGGAGCACGGTGTCGCCGGCGGTCAGCGATGGGGAGTCCGGGACGGTCCAGCTGATCACGGTGCCGGCCGGGACGAGCTCGTCGAACACCGGGTCGGCGAGCTCCACCTCGAGGCCGAGGGCGGTCAGCTTGGCCGAGGCGTCGGCCACCGTGAGCCCGGAGAGCTCCGGGAGGGGCCGCGGCGCCGGGCCCGTGCTGACGTACACCGTGACGGTGCTGCCCTTCTCCACGCGGGTGTCCGCAGGTGGGTCGGTGCGGGTGACCTGGCCGGCCGGAACCGTCTCGTGCGGCTCCTCGACCTCGACGACGCTGAAGTCGGCGAGGACGTTGCGGGCTTCGCCCGTTTCCAGGCCGGCCACGCTGGGGATGCGCAGCTCGTCCGGGCGAGTGTTCCACCAGGCCAGCGCGCCGCCGGCGACGGCCAGCAGAGCCAGGAGGGCGAGGAACCACCTGCGGGTTCCCGTGGGCGCGGGCGGGGCGTCCGGGAAGTCGTCGTCCGGATCGTCGTCGTCCGGGTCGCCGTCGTCCGGGTCGCCGCCGTCCGGGTCGCTGTCGTCGGGGTCGATCGCAGCGGCCGCGGGCGCGGCTGCGGCGGCGGCTGCAGCGGCTGCGGGGGCCATTTCCTCAGGCGGGACGGCCTCGGTGGGTGCGGACGACACCGGTGGCAGCGCACCCGCTGCCAAGACCGGGGTGAGGGCGTCCACCGGCGCGCCAGGGAGATCGTCGGGCGCAGCAGGAGCAGCAGGAGCAGCGGGGGGTGCCGGCGGCGCAGCAGGCGGGGCGGCAGCAGGCGGGGCGGCAGCCTGCGGGGCGTCAGCGGGCGGGGCGCTCGGGCGGGCTGGCGGGGCGCTCGGGCGGGTGAGCGGGCCGGTGGGCTCCACGGGCGCATCCGCGGCCACGGGTTCGGCGGTGAACAGGGAGTTGACCAGCAGCGGCAGCGGTGCAGGGCGCGGGAGGTACTCCGCCGCCTGGACGAGGGCCCTGCCGAACTCGGCGGCGGTGCTGCGATCCGCCGGGTCGGGCCGGCCGGCGCGCTCGAACACCGAGGCCAACGGACCGAAGTCCGCGGAGACGGGCAGCAGGCGATCCACGCGGTTGGCCAGGGTGGCCACCGTCGAGTCGCCGATGAAGGGCACGCTGCCCGTGATGGCCTCCACCAGGGTGAGGCACAGGGAGTAGACGTCGCTCTTGGGCTGCGCCGGTGACCCCGTGGCTTGCTCCGGGGAGGCGTACTTGGCGACATCGTTGCCGCGGGCCACCATCCCGCCGGAGGCCTCGGTAGCCAGGTAGGTGACAACGGCGTCGACGAGGCGCAGGCGGCGGTCCGCGCCGAACACGACGGTGGCCGGCCGCACGTCGCCGTGCACCATCCCTCGCCGATGCAGCGCATCGAGGGCCTTGCAGGCATCGAGCCCGACGACCACCGCCTGGGAGGGGCTGAGCAGGCGCCCGCGATCCAGCACGTCGCGCAGGCTGCCACCGGTGAGGTGCTCGCTGACCACGAACCGCACATCGTGCCCGTTCCACTGGGTGCTGCCGTGGTCCAGCACCGCAGCCAGATTCGGGTGGTGCAGCTCGGCCAGCTGGCCGACGGAGGCGGTGATGGCACTGCGCACTTCCGGCCGGCGCAGGAGGTCCGGGTGGACGATCTTGAGCACCACATCGCGCTGCAGCTGCTCGTCGACGGCCTCGAACGCGGCGGCCTCGATCGAGCTTCCACGGCGCGCGCCAAGGCGATAGCGACCGGCCAGAAGGCCGGCGGAGGACGAGGACGGCTGTTCGTCGGGACCCACCATGACGTCTAGGACGCTAGCCCGGCAGCTCGCCGGAGCGCCGTACAGCCCGGGGTTTTCCGCAGCTCACCGTCCCGAAGTGCGAATCCGCGCCGGAGCGGCGAGAATGGCCGACGTGCCGCGCCGCTTCCGCCCCGTCCAGTGGCCTTTGCTCATCACCAGCTTCGTCATCGCCGGGTGCGTGGTGGCCATGTTCTGGGCGCTCGACATTGCCGTCACGGGCGACGAAGGCCAGAACCTGCCCGAGGCCATCGAGGCGATCGACCCGGTGAAGGGTGCCATCCAGATCCCTGCGCAGACCTCGGTGTTCGTCGACCTCCTCGCCGGCTACGAGGGTGTGCTGGTGATCGACGGGCTGGAGCTGGAGACGGTGAATCGCTCCACCTACGCGGGGCCCGGGGATGCCGGCTCGCAGGTGGCGCTTCCTGCCGTCACCCTGTTCGAGCCGGGCAACGCCACGCTCAGCTTCACCCCCAGCGAGAACGCCGCCATCGCCGAGTTCACCCAGGGCTTGCACACGGTGAAGGTGATCTACTGGCGCACGGTGGACGGCCGGGCCACGGCCCGCAGCTACACCTGGTCGTTCCAGGTCTTCTGAACCGCCGGCTCAGGCGGGAGGGAGCTCCCCCGTCTCCAGCAGGTGCAGGAAGCCGTCCAGCCCGAGCATCGGAATGCCCAGTGCCTCGGCCTTGGTGACCTTGCTGGCACCGGGTTCCGCACCCACGACCACAGCGAACGTCTTGGCGCTGACGCTGCCCGGGCTCTTGCCGCCACGGTCCTTGATGGCCGCCTCGGCCTCCTCACGGCTGAAGCCTTCGAGCGTGCCCGTGACCACCACCGCCTTGCCTGCCAGGTTCTGTGGCAGGCGGCTGACCTCGACCCGGCCGAACTCCACGCCGGCGTGTTCGAGCTTGTCGACGAACTGGGCGTTGGCCGGTACCGCGAACCAGCGCACGATGCTGGCGGCGATCGTCGGCCCAACGCCGTCGGTGGTGGCGAGGTCGGCCTCCGACGCGGCGCGGATGGCGCCGAGCGTGCCGAAGGCGCGGGCCAACGCCTCGCTGGCCGACGGGCCGAGGCCGCGGCACCCGAGTGCGGTCAGCACCCGCGGGAGGGGGCGTTGCTTGGAGCCTTCGATGGCTGCCAGCAGGTTGTCCGCCTTCGTGTCGCCCCACTTGTCCAGCTGGAGCAACTGATCGCGGGTGAGCGAGTAGATGTCGCCAGGGTCCTGCACCAGCTTCGCCTCACTCAGCTGCTGCACTGTCTGGTCCCCCAACCCTTCGATGTCCATCGCCCCGCGTGACGCGAAGTAGATGATCCGCTGGTCGCGCTGGAACGGGCAGGTGGGCTCCACGCAGCGGGTGTCCGCTTCACCCTCGGGCCGCACCAGCTCCGTCTGCAAGGGGCAGGGGCACAGGCGCGGGAACTCCCAGGCGGGCAGGCCCTCGGGCCGCAGCGAGAGCACCGGGCCGACCACCTCGGGGATCACATCGCCGGCCTTGCGCACCACCACCGTGTCCCCCGGGCGGACGTCCTTGAGACGCACCTGGTCCTGGTTGTGCAAGGTGGCCATGCCGACGGTGGACCCGCCGACGAACACCGGCTCCAGCACGGCGAAGGGGGTGGTGCGACCCGTCCGGCCGACGGACACCTGGATGTCCCGGAGGATGGTGGTGCGTTCCTCCGGCGGGAACTTCACGGCGATCGCCCAGCGCGGCGCACGCGAGGTGAACCCGAGGAGCTCGCGCTGGGCCAGTGAGTCCACCTTCACCACGGCGCCGTCGATCTCGTAGCCGAGGTCGTGGCGGTGCTCCTGCCAACGACGGCAGAAGGCGTACACGTCGTCCAGCGAGCCCAGCACACGGATCTCGGGGTTGACGGGGAACCCGAGCGTGCGCAGGTAGTCGAGCGACTCGCTGTGGGTGGCGAACTCCGGCCCGCCCACCACTTCACCCAACTGGTAGCTCCAGAACGCCAGCCCGCGGCCGGCCGTGACGGTGGCGTCCTTCTGGCGCAGGCTGCCCGCCCCGGCGTTGCGCGGGTTCACCGGCACGGGCTCCGGCTTGCGGCCGGCGGCGATGCGCACCGCGTTCTCTGCTTCCTTGGCCGCCTTCAACCGCTCGAAGGCGTCGATCGGCAGGTAGACCTCACCGCGCACCTCCAGCACGGGTGGCGCATCCTGCAGCAGCGCCGGCAGGCCGGCGATCGTGGCGACGTTGGCGGTGACGTCCTCCCCCACCCTGCCGTCGCCACGAGTGGCGGCCTGCACGAAACGCCCCTGCTCGTAGCGCAGGCTCATCGCCAGCCCGTCGATCTTCAGCTCGCACACATAGCGCACGGGCGCACCGTTCACGCCTTTGGCGACACGCTCGCCCCAGGCCATCAGCTCGGCGTCGTCCATCGCGTTGTCCAGGCTGGTCATCGGCACCCGGTGGGTGACCGGCGCGAAGGCTTCCGCCAGCGAGCCGGCGCCCACCTCGGCCGAGGGCGACGTGGCATCGAGCAGGTCGGGGTTCGCCTCCTCCAGCGCCCTCAGCTCGCGGACCAGGGCGTCGTACTCGGCATCCGCGATCTCGGGCGCGTCGTGCGCGTAGTAGCGCTCGTTGTGGTAACGAATCCGGGCCCGCAGCTCCGCGGCCCTCGCGGCTGCCTGGGCGGTCACGCCTGCTTCGGCCACACCCGCCGCTTGGCCAGCGTGGCGATGGCGCCGCCGAGGGCGACCAGCGAGCCGACCAGGATCACGTACAGCCCGGGACCGGTGTTGAACTCGAGCCCGAACGCCGAGGCGAGATCCTTCGCGTCGGAGACGTCGGCGAGGTCGGCCAGGGCGGCAAGGACGGCGAACGACGTGAACACCACTGCGAGAATGGCAACCGCCAGCACCTTGCGCGCCGCGAGTTGCGCGATGCCGAAGCCGACGGCGAGCACGCCGAAGAACACGAACACCGGGCCGTCCTTCGTGTCGCCGTCTTCGCCGGAGAAGCCGTTGAAGTCGAGGTTGTCGACCGTGAACCAGTTCAGGAACGACCCGAGGATCATCAGCACACCGCCGACGATCAGGATCGCCGCGCCGATGGTGACGGCCGGCCGCGGTGGCTTGCCGGCCGGAGCCATCGGGTAGCCCGGACCCTGCCCGTACGCCGGTGGGTAACCCTGGTAGGCGGGGACCGTGGAACCCCCGGGCATACCGAACGGAGGCGGCGGGGGCGCCGCGGGCGCGGCCGGAGGCTGAGGGATCATGGGGTCGGAACCGAAGTCGCTCATGAGCGGCGACTGTACCCCGGCGAGCTACGCCCCGAGCGCCCACCTGGTGGCATCGGCCTGGTCGCGCACCCGGCGGCCGACATCGCGAGCCACCTTGACGACACGATCTGCCACCGCTGGCGTATGGGTGGTGAGCCCGCACTCCGGGGTGATCAACGCCTGGCGGCGCAGCATGCCGGGGTCGGCGCCGCGCTGCACCAGTTCGCACCACAGCTGGCTGAGTGCCTTCCAGGGGCGCTCCGCGGAGGAGGACAGGGGGCCGGTGGTCGGGGCTGCACCCCAGGCGATGTGGCCACCGCGTTCCATGAAGCGCACGAGGTACCCGGCCGATTCCACGAGATCCAGCCGGACGGGAAGGGAGATGACGGCAGGGCCGGCGGCCAGTTGCGACGCAACGTCGGCCTGGCCGCAGACGTGCAGCCCGGCGACGCCGTTGGTCTCGATGGCGGCCAGCGCGCCCGAGACGAGATCGATCGCGGTGTCCGGGGCGAGGGGGAAGCCGGGCGTCATCAGGTCGGCCATGTCCGGCTCCTTGACGAACACCAACTGGCGCACACCGGGGAGGGCATCCTCCACGGCCTCCATCAGGTGCTGCACACGGGCCCGCACGGAGCGGACAGCGGCCTCGAAGGCGTCGCTCATCGGCACACCCGCACGGGCCAACGCCCGCCCGAGCGTGATCGGGCCGACGACCTGGAAGCTCACCCAGCCCTGGTGGCCACGGGCGAGCTCGAGGAAGGTGCGGAAACCGACGAAGGCGTCGTGCTGGAGATCCGTCTGCACCTGGGCCAGTGGGTCCAGCCGGCGGGCGTCCAGCGCCACCGCCCCGTACTGGCCGACCGTGATGCCCCGCATGCCGACCAGGCCACGAATGATCGACCCCTCCGCCGGGCTGCGCCGCGGCAAGGCCGGGATGACCGGGATGTCCAGGTGTTGCAGGGAGAACCGGGCCGCGTCCGCTGCAGAGCGGTGCGGGAGCCCGCCGACGCCGGTGACGGCGCCGTGGGGCAGGTCGATCTGGCGCATCGGCGGGAACCTCCTTTCCGGTCTCGGGGGTGACTCGGTTGCCATCGTTCCACGGCGCACCCTTCTGGGGCGAAGCGGCGTCGGCCCCGATACGTTGGCCTGATGCCGTGTCCATCGACAAATCTGGCGCCATGTCTGCACCGGCTTCGCTGACCTCACCTTCCGGCATGCTGTGGGCAGCCCGCTTCCTCTGGGTGGCGATGGCGGCCCTGGGCGGCGCGGCGCTGGCCACGGCGCTGGAGGACACCGCCGGCAGCGGGCCCTCGGTGGCCCTCGTGCTGTGGTGGGTGGCAGTCGGCGCCGGCGTGGTGGCCCTCGTGGTGCCTTCCACGATCGCCCTCACCGGGTTGCGCATGCTCGCACCTGCGCTGGTGGTGGCCGTGGCGGCGATGGTCGTCGGTGGGGCAGGCACGCTGCTGGGTGGCGGCGCCCTGCTGGCAGCGCTGGCGGCGGCAGCCCTGGTGCTGTCCGCCGAGGTCGGCGAAGCATGTGTGCAGGCATCGGCCTATGGGCACGAGCAGCGCCACCCGTTGCGTGTGCCCGCGGCCGTGTTGCCCGCGGCGGTCATCGTGTGGGCAGTGTGGGCCACGGCGGCCGTGGCGGGGGCCGTGCTCCTGGCGAACGCCCGCTGGTGGGCGGGGGGTGTGGTGGCCACCCTGGCCGCTGGCCTCACATGGGTCGCGGCTCGTCGCCTGCATGTGCTGTCCAACCGCTGGCTCGTGCTGGTGCCCGCCGGGGTGGTGGTGCACGACTCGCTGGTGCTCGGCGAGACGCTGATGGTGCCCAAGCACACGGTGGTGCGCGCCGGCCTGGCCTATGCCGGCACCGGCGCACTGGACCTCACCGGCCCCGCGGGCGGCCATGCCATCGAGGTCGAGGTGAAGGAGATGGCGATGGCCCACCTCGCCGCCACCAAGGCCCACCCGCAGGGAAAGGCCGTGCACGTGCAGGCCTTCCTGGTGGCGCCGGCCCGCCCGGGGCGGGCCCTCCAGGCGATGGCAGCGAACAAGGTGCCCGTCGGCTGAGCCCGGCGTCGCGGCGCGGCGGCGCCGCCCGGTCGCTCCGTGGGGCGGTGGCCCAGGTTTCCTGGCCAGCTCCCGCAGCAGGTTCGACAAGCGATCGATCGTTGACAATTATACCTTTGAACTGAAGCATGTAGATCAAAGGTGCGACTGCTACGCTGGGTCCCACATCACAGCTACACTTTGGATGCAAGAGGAATGATTCACTACTGTGGTGATGAAATCTGAGGCAGAGACGATGGTTTCATGAACGCACAACGGCAATTGGCCAGACGCCGGCTCGACGAGCGGCTTGCACTCACGCGCACGGCCGACCTCGCGCCGCCCCGAGTGGGCTGGCTGCGAGCGATCCGTGACGCGCTCGGGATGCCTGCGCGCCATGTAGCCGACAGGCTCGGCGTGCACACCAACGCCGTCTTCGCGATGGAGAAGTCGGAGCAAGCCGGCACGATCCGGCTTGACACCTTGCGCCGCGCCGCCGATGTGCTCGGCTGCGACGTCGTCTACGCACTCGTGCCGCGAACGAGTTTGGCGGGCACCGTGGAAGCGGCCGCCACCCGCGTCCTGCGCCACAACACCGAGGCCGTTCGTCGCACGATGGCTCTTGAGGACCAGGCCCTCGACAACGAGGAGCGCGCGGCCCAAGAGCACGTCCTGCTCCACGAACTGATCGACTCACGCGACCTATGGCGGGCCTGACCGAACCGGTACCTGGGGCAACCCCGCTTGACGAGGACACCCTGGCGGGCCTGATCCCGACCTGGGTCGCGACCCGTGCCGATCTCGATGCGGTCGAGAACGACGGGATTCAGCGCGCCATGCTGTGGGTGTTCAACCCACGGGTCCGCTACGCGATTGAGGACCTGCTCACCGCCCCGTTCGCCGACCGGCTTCACCATCGCATGTTCGGAGGTGTTTGGCGCTGGGCGGGCCAACGCCGTCGGCGGGTCACCAATATCGGCGTCGAGCCGTACCAGATCCCCACGAAGCTTCGCGAGGTGTTCGACGACGCGTGGTTCTGGCATACGCACAGCGACGCCGGGTTCACGCCCGTCGAGATCGCGGCCCGCCTCCATCATCGGCTCGTGGCAGTACACCCGTACCCGAACGGCAACGGCCGCCACTCTCGCCTCATGGCTGATGCCTACTTGCACCGGCGTGGCATGGCACCTTTCGGGTGGGGTGGCCTCGACATGAACGCGCCGACTGAGTCCCGCGCTCGTTACATCGCCACCCTGCACGCTGCCGATGAAGGCGACTACGGACCACTCATCGAGTTCGCGGCAGCACCAGCACGCGGCGAAGGCTGACCGTTCAGGCGGCGCTATCGGGCGATGCCGCCGCCGAGCACCCGTTCATCCGTGGCGTCGTAGAACACCATGCTCTGGCCCGGGGACACCACCCGTTGCGGCGAGACCCAGTGGACCACCACCTCGTCGCCGCGAATCTCCAGCGTGGATGGGTGGGCGGTGCCGTGGGCGCTGCACTGCACCCGCACCGGACCTTCCACGGGGCGGTGCGCCCAGACAAGCGAGCCGACCACCTGTTCGGTGCGGTCGAGCATCGCCTCGTCGCCCACCCGCACCACGGCGGCCTCGTGGTCGATGCCCACGACGTAGCGCTTCGGCCCGCCGCCCACCAGCCCCACACCCCGACGCTGCCCGAGCGTGACCAGTTCGACGGCATCGGTTCGGCCGAGCACGGTGCCATCGGTGGCGTCCACCACGTCGGCCGAGCGGAACGGGATGCGGCTGCCGAGGAACGCAGGGCGACCGCCGACATGGGTGATGAAGCACACGTCCTGGCTGTCCGGCTTGGCGGCAGTCCGCAGGCCGAGCGCGGTGGCTTTCACCCTCACCTCGGCCTTGGTGAGATGGCCGATCGGGAACAGGGTGCGGGCCAGCTCCCGCTGGGGCAGCATGTGCACGACATAGCTCTGATCCTTCGCCGGGTCCGCGCCGCGGGCTACGAAGTGCACCCCGTCGACGGTGACGATGCGCGCATGGTGGCCGGTGGCGACGGCGTCGAAGCCGAGCAGGTCGGCGCGTTCGGCCAGGCGGTCGAACTTCAGGTGGCGGTTGCACTCGATGCACGGGTTCGGCGTGATGCCCACACGGTGAGCGTCCACGTACGGCTGCACCACCTGGCGGTCGAAGTCCTCCGTGAAGTTGAACACGAGGTGGTCGATGCCCAACTGCTGGGCCACCCGGCGAGCGTCGTCCACATCGGCCACCGAACAGCACCCGGTGTCGCTGTCGCCACCCCACAGGCGCATGGTGATGCCCACGACCTCGTGCCCGGCATCCAGCAGTTCGGCCGCGGCGACGGAGGAGTCCACCCCGCCGCTCAGCGCCATCAACACCTTCACGATGCGGCCCCTCGGCGCAGGCGGCGCACGGCGGCCACCACCGCGGCGATGCCGGCGGACACGTCCTCCTCGGTGGTGGTGCGGCCGAGCGTGAGGCGCAGCGCGCCCAGCCCGAGCTGACGTGGCACGCCCATCGCGGCCAGCACGTGGGAGGGTTCCATCGCGCCCGCCGCGCAGGCCGACGCCGCACTGGCCGACACGCCGGCTTCGTCCAGCAGGAACAGCAGCGCTTCGTTCTCCACGCCTTCGATGCAGAGGTGCGCCGAGCCGGCCACCTTGCCGGCACGCGGCACGGTCTCGTGCACACCGTCCAGCTCGGCGCGAATGCCGTCCACCAGGCGATCGCGCAGCGCGGCCAGGCGCATGAGCTCCCCGGCACGGGCGGCGTCGGTGAGGGCCAGGGCCACGGACGCGGCCACGATGCCGCCGACGTTGTGCGTGCCGCTGCGCCGCTCGCGTTCCTGCCCGCCGCCGATGATCAGCGGGCGGAACGGCACCCCGGCCCGCGCCACCAGCACGCCCACACCCTTGGGACCGCCGAACTTGTGCGCCGAGAGGGACAGCATGTCCACCAGCGGGGTGACCTGCCGCAGGTCGAGCCAGCAGGGCGCCTGCACGGCGTCGGTGTGCAGCACCGCCCTCGGCGCATGCCGGCGCACCACGGCGGCCACGGCGGCCAGGTCGGTGACCGTGCCGACCTCGTTGTTCACCGCCATCACGCTCACCACGCCCACGTTCGGGTTGGTGCGCAACGCGGCCTCCAGCGCCTCCAGGTCCACCGCGCCGGCGGCGTCGCAGCGCACGGTGTGGCCCCCCACGTGCTCCACCGCGGCCAGCACCGCATGGTGCTCCGCTGCTGGGCAGAGCACCGTGCCGCCCGTGGCCTCCGCCGCGCCGAGCACGGCGGTGTTGTCCGCCTCCGTCCCGCCACCCGTGAAGATGACCTCACCGGGCGCACAGCCGAGCAGGCCGGCAACGACATCGCGCGCATCGTCCACCGCGGTCCGGGCCTCGCGGGCGCGGCGGTGCGAGCCGGACGGGTTGGCGAACTGCTCGGTGAGGTACGGCAGCATGGCCGCGACCGCCTCGGGGTGCATCGGCGTGGTGGCCGCGTGGTCGAGGTAGGTGCTGCGCACCGGGCCAGGCTACGGCCGGTGGGAGGTGGTGCTCAGCGCGCCTGCCACGCGGACGGCTGGTACTGGGGGAAGTTGCGCCGCTGATAGCGGGAGATCACGCACAGCAGGTACATCTCGGGCGGCACCCGGGTGTGGCCGTCGTGGCGCAGGGTGGCCGCGGCTCGCCCCGCCAGATCGACGGCGACGGAGTAGCGGGCATCGGGGGTGAGTTGGCGGTTGCGCATCAGGAACGAGCGGATCACCGTGTACTGCTCGTCGGTCATCGCCGTCGGGTCGATGCCGGCGGCGAACTGCTCCAACCCGGGCGGCACGGGGAACCACACCGCGGGCGGCAAGGGTGTGCGGTCGGGGTCGCGGATCACGATCGTGCCGGCGAGCAGGTCGCCGACCCGCTGGTGCCGCGAGGTACCGAGCACGAACAGGGTTCCGGTGATGCCCAGCGGCGGCAGCATGCGGTCCACCAGGCCACCCATCATCCGCAGCAGCACATGGCGCAGCCGCACCGGCGCCCCCTCCAGGGTGACGGCACGCAGCCCCATGGCCCGCTTGCCGACGGTGCGGCCGCGCATGAGGGTCTCACTGACCACCGGGTAGCCCATCAGCACGACGGCCAACAGGATGGCGAACATCGTGTACGACCCGGTCTCGGTTTCCACGCCGACGAGCTGCATGATCAGCGCCCCGACCCAGAAGATGCCGAACTGGATGGCGAGGTCGATGATCCCGGCGAACACCCGGGAACCGACGCCGGCGGTCTCCAGTTCCAGCACGACTGCTTCGGGGGTGATGATGCCATCCATTGCGATGGGGTTACCCTAGGCGCTCGGTGGACATCGACGCGTTCGTGGCAACGCATCAGGGCGCGTGGTGGCGCTTGCAGCAGCTCACCGCCCAGTCGCGCCGTCTCAGCCAGTTGACGCCGGACGAGTTGGACGAAATGGTTCAGCTGTACCAGCGGGCAGGGGCCAACCTGGCCACGGCGCGGGTGGAGTACGCCACCGACACCGCCGTCGTCAACCGGCTCACCCTGCTCGTGGCCGACGCCCACGGCACGTTGTACGGCCAGCGGGATGTCGAGGCCAGGCGGGCGGCGCTGCAGTTCGTGCAGGTCACGTTCCCCGCGGCCATCTACGCCATCCGCCGGTACATCGTGGTGGCCGCGGTGCTCACGTTCCTGCCGTGGGCGGTGTTCCAGATCTGGCTGGCGGTGTCGCCCGACGCGTTCGATGCGGTCGGCCCCGCCGCCGCCACCGCCGACTACGTCGACGTCGAGTTCGCGGACTACTACTCGAACCAGCCGTCGCAGAACTTCGCCACCCAGGTGTTCCTCAACAACATCCGCGTCGGGTTCCTCGCGTTCGCCGCGGGCGCACTGCTGTGCGTGGTGACCGCTGCGCTGCTGATGTGGAACGGCGCCAGCGTGGGCATCGCCGGTGGCCTGTTCACCGCCACCGGCCAGTGGGAACGGTTCTGGGGCCTCATCCTCCCGCACGGGATGTTGGAGCTGTCGGCCGTCGTCGTGGCCGGCGCAGCCGGACTACGGATCGGCTGGTCGATCATCGACCCCGGCGACCGGCCGCGCTTCCACGCCCTGGTGGACGAAGCGCGGCGCATGGGCAGCGTGCTCGTCGGCCTGGTGGTGGCGTTCCTCCTGGCAGCGGTGGTGGAGGGTTTCGTCACCGGCCGCCCGTGGCCCACCAGCCTGCGCGTGGGCATCGGCGTGATGGTGTTCCTGCTGTTCTGGGGCTGGACGTTCGTGGCCATCCAGCGCCTGCGGCGGGAAGGCCGCGAAGGCTTCGCCCCGGACGCCGCGCTGGCCTGAAGCGCTGCGGGCAGCCTGCGCGGGCAGCCTGCGGGGCAGCGGCCGACGCAGCCGCCGACGCGGCGGTTACAGGCGGCCGCTGGCCTTCAGCTCGAGGTAGGTGTCCACCAGGTCGACGGCCAGGCGGCCCGGTTCGGCGTCCACCACCACTGCGCCCGCCGCCCTCAGCCGGGCCACGGCGCGGGCCCGCTGGTTGAGGGCGCCGACGGCCGCGGCCTGCCGGTAGGCGTCGCTGGCCCACTCGTGGCTGCCCCCATCGGCCCACGCGGTGACGGCCGGGTCGCGGACGGCGGCCACCACCACCAGATGGCGGCGGGTCAACATGGGCAGAGCCGGCAGGAGGGCCTGCTCGACGACGGCCTCCACCAGGTCGGTGAGCACGACGTACAGCGAGCGGCGGCGGAAGCGGGCGGAGGCCGCTTCGAAGGCCACCTGGTAGGCGCTCTCGGAGTAGTCCGGGTCGAGCAGGTACATCGCCTCCGCGGCCCGGCCGAGCTGGCTCTTGGAGTTCGTCGGCACGAGGATGCTGCGCACCTGGCGGTCGAACGTCACCAGGCCCGCCCGGTCGCCGAGGCGGGTGGCCATCTGCACCATCCCGAGCACCGCATCCATCGCGTGCTCCACGCGGGGCACGCCACCGACCGTGCCGGCCATCACCCGGCCGTTGTCCAGCAGGAGCACCACGCTCTGGTTGCGCTCGGCGCGGTACTGCTTCACGATCGGCCGCTGGAGCCGCACGGTGGCGGGCCAGTCGATGCGCCGGAACTCGTCGCCCGAGCGGTAGTCGCGCAGCTGATCGAACTCGGTGCCGCCGCCGGAGGTGCGAATGCTGCGCACCCCGGCCTCGATGATGCGCGGGACCCTCATCCGTCGCTGCACTTCGTCCCGGCTGGGGTACGACGGCATGACACGGATGCCGCCGTCCACCACACGTGTGGCCTGGCGGCTGGTGAGGCGCAGCGGGCCCTCCACCCTGACCGTGACCTCACCGAGGGGGAACCTGCCGCGCCGGGTGGGCCGCAGGGTGGTGGCGGCTCGCAACCGTTCACCGGCACCCAGCACGGCGGCCACCTGCCGGCGCTGCGCTTGCAGGCTGGGCCACAACGCGTCGGCCATGGAGACCTTGGCCCGCCGCTGGGTGAGGTTGCTGACGGTCCACTCCAGATGGCCTTCCTCGCCCAGGGTCATGGATTCCGGGGCCGTCCGCGTCACGTCGATCCGGTTCGGGGAGGTGCAGGCCGCACCGTCGGCGATGAGGATCGCCACGAGCACCGCCTGCACCAGCCAGAAGGTCGTCCAGCTGCGCCCCGGCCAGGCGAACAGCGCCAGCCCGGCCACCGCGGCGAGCGCGGCGAACCAGGAGGTGGGCACGGGGTAGGCGGTGCGGCGCATCAGTGGGTCGGGTCTCGGTGTCGCAGCGTTCGTAGGGCTCAGCGCGGCGTGGGGACGGTGGCCAGCAGGCCGTCGAGGACGGCGTCGGCGGTGGTGCCCTCGAGCTCCAGTTCGGGGCGCACCATCACACGATGGCGCAGGCAGGGCTTGGCCACCGCCTTCACCTCGTCCGGGGTGACGAACTCCCGCCCGCTGAGCCAGGCCCAGGCCTTCGCCGCGTGCAGCAGCCAGGTGGTGCCGCGGGGCGACACACCGAGGGCCAGCGAGGGCGACTCGCGGGTGGCGCGGCAGAGGGACACCACATAGGCCAGCACGGCCGGGTCGACACGGATGCGGTGGATGGCAGCCCTCCCGGCGGCAAGGTCCGCGGCGGAGGCCACGGCGCGCACGCCGGCCGCCCTCACGTCGTGTGGGTTCATGCCCTGGTCGTGGCGGGCCAGCATCTCCGTTTCCTGCTCGGCGGTCGGGTAGCCGACCGTGAGCTTGAACAGGAAGCGGTCCAGCTGGGCTTCCGGCAGCGGGTACGTGCCTTCGTACTCGATCGGGTTCTGGGTGGCGATCACGAGGAAGGGGTCGGGCAGGCGGTGGGTGGTGCCGTCGAAGCTGACCTGGCGCTCCTCCATCGCCTCCAGCAGGGCCGCCTGTGTCTTGGGCGGGGTGCGGTTGATCTCGTCCGCCAGCAGCAGGTTGGTGAACACCGGGCCCTGCCGGAACGTGAAGCTCATCTGTCCACCCGGCTGCTGGGCCACCAGCTGCTGGCCGATCACGTCCGACGGCATCAGGTCGGGGGTGAACTGGACGCGGGTGAACTCCATGTCGAACGCCGCGGCGAGTGTCTTCGCCAGCAACGTCTTGGCCACGCCCGGCACGCCTTCGAGGAGGACGTGGCCGTTCACCAGGAGGGCGGCGATGGCACCGGTGAGCACACCGTGCTGGCCCACCACCACCTTGCCGACCTCGTCGCGGACGGCGAGGACTGCTTGAAGGGGTGAGCGGTCGCTGGGAGGCGGCAGATCGGTCACAGGGAAGCTCCTTGTTCGGAGGGATCGGGAAGAGAACTCGGGGGGCCGACCGGCGCGGCGGTGGCAGGAACCGCACCGGCGGGCGCGTGGGGGTCGAGGACGGCTCGCAGCTGCTGCAGCTGGGCGGTGAGTGCCAACAGCGAGGCGTCGTCGTGGGCCTCGCGGGACAGCACGGCCGCCACCGAGCCTGGCGCCGTGCCGAGGGCGCGGGCGGCTTCTGCGTCGACCTGATCGATGGGCACGGTGGGTGCCAGCCGGAGGCGGCGGCAGAGCTGACGGTAGGTGCTGCCGCGCAACAGCCAGCCCGCGCGTTGGGCATGGCCGGCGCGTTGCATCAGGTTGCCGGTGGCTGCCACCAGTTCGCTGCCGGCGATCGGCACCTGTGCCGGTTCGCGCACGGGGCGGCCGGGCCGCACGCCACGGCTGGCGGCCAGCAGCACGAAGGCCACCGCCAGCTGGGCCAGCGCCATCCACACACCGGGGCGCACCAGGTCGAGCAGGCGCTTCTCGCCGGTGCCGATGTCGGCCGCGGACTTGGCGGCGCCTCCCCCGAGGAGCACGGTGACCTCCGAACCGGCGGCGGGCGCCAGCAGGGCGGTGGCCAGCGCCGAGTTGTCCGCGTAACGCAGGTTGGCGTTGAGGAACAGGGAGTTGTCGCCCAGGGCCACGAGGGTGCCCGAGCCCAGCGGCTCGGCCACGGCGAAGGCGGGTGACCCTCGGCCGAAGCATCCCCGGCCGTCGGTGGGCACGGTGTACCGCACGCCATCGATCACGAACAGGTTGGCCAGGTGTTGCAGCGCGGGCACATCGCAGGTGTCCCGCGCCACGGTGAAGAAGTCGTCGTCGCCCCAGCCGACCTGTTCGGAGTAGTCGAAGTCGGTGGTGTCATACCGGCCGGCGGTGAGGTCGCTCAGCGGGTCGGCCACCACGGCCACTCCCCCGGCCTCCACCCAGGCGGTCAGCTCGGCGCGCTGGCCGTCGTTCAACCGGTCCTGCAGCACGAGCACTCGTCCGCCGTCGCCGTGCGCGGGAACTTCCCTGCTCACGTGCACCGTGGCGCCGAAGCGTTCCAGCAGCAGCACCAGGCCGCGGGCACCATCGTCGTTGCCGCTGCGCGGGTCGAACGGCTCGGCCGAGGGTGAGGCCTTGGCGAGGAGGAGCATCACTGCCGCGGCGGCCACCACGAGCACGGCGGTGAGCACCAGCCGCGCGCCGCCGCCCGCCTGGCGCGTGGCCGAACGCGGGCTCATCGCCGGGCCCCCGCGGTAGCCAGCACCTGCTGCTCGTAGCGCTGGAAGCGATCGTCGTCGGTGGCGGAGGTCGGCAGGTGGCCGTACCACGCCCCGTCGAACAGCTCTGCGGCGGCCTCGAAGGGAGGGCTGGCCTCCGGCCGCACGACCCTCATCTGGGCGCGCTCTTCACCGGTGGTGCGGCCGGGGATCTCGTCGATCCAGCCGCCTCTGGCCAGGTCGCCCACCAGGGCCCGGTACCGGCAGCGCAGGGCGTCGCGGTAGCGGCCGGCGGCGCGGTGCGCTTCCGCCTCGGCCCGCCAGTTGAGCGGCTCGCGGCTGCGGTCCACCGCCACGCCCACCGCTTCCACCACGTCCAGGTCGTCGTCGCTGTCGGTGTCGCCCTCGGCCTTGGCGCGGCGGCGGCCGGAGCGCCCGGACAACTCGCGGATCACCACCCAGATCAGCCAGGCCACCGCGGCGATCAGCACGGCCCACAGCAGCAGACCGAGGAAGTCCAGGTTCGGTCCACCGCCACCGCTGCCGCTCGGTGGCGCAGGCGTGGTCGGTGGGGCGCAGACGGTGGGGTTGCGTTCCACGATGCGGCAAGCGGCCTCCTGCACGGCCTCCGGGTCCTGGTCCACCGGGGGAAGGGGTTCCTCCCCGCCCGCGACCCTTCCCACGAGGGCAAACCCGCGCACGAGGGCCGCGCCGAGGACGATGGTCACTGCCGGGCTCCGAAGGCGCGGTCGGCGGCCATCACGATGTCCAGCCCCTCGGCGTGGATGCGCATCTGCAGGTAGAACTCCGCGGTGGCCAGGGCGGCGAAGGGCACCACGATCAGTGCCGCGATCTGCGATGCCAGCCCCTGGAGCACCCAGCGGAAGCGACCGAACGTCACCAGCCCGGTGGCCTCCGCGGCTTGCGGCAGCCAGGTGATGAACCCGGTGAGCAGGAACCCCAACACGCCGACGGCGAGCACGAAGCCCCACACGGCGCCGAAGCGCGGCTTGGCCAGCCGCCAGCCGCGCCGGATGGCTTTCAGGCCGAGGTGCTCGGTCATCATCACCGGCACGGTGAACAGCACCATCGCCGAGGCGGTGGTGGCCAGCGGCACGAGCAGCATGGACAACCCGACGAGGGCCGGGAGCTCCGAGTTGAGGATGGCCAGCGCCAACAGCCAGGCCCACCAGTGGGTGAGCGCCCATGTCAGCACCAGCAGCGGCAGGCGCTTGAGGGTGGCGAGGACCGCGTCGCGCCAGCGCGCCTGGCCGCCAAGGCGCAGCCGCACCAGCAGCGCCGCCTGGTAGGCGCCCACGAGGTGGGCCGTGAACGACTGCACCATCAGGGTGATCAGCAGCCCGCCAGCTTCGGCGCCGATGTACCCGCGGTCGCTGAACAGCCCGTCCAGCCGGCCGAAGTCGTCGTACGCCAGGATCGAGAACCAGACACCCAACCCGAGCATCGGCAGCATGAACACGGCGGCGCCGAGGATGACATCCCGCGCTCGGCGCTGCAGGACGTGCGCCGCACCATCGATGCTGCCGAGCACGACGCGTTCCGTGCGCTTCAGCACCGGTGCGGCCGCCCTGGCCGCAGCCGGGCGCACGGGGGAACCGACGGCTCGCGCGGGTGCCCCGCGCGAGGGCTCGATCTCCCCCCCTTTGCT
>JBPOIX010000358.1:0-20458 GCA_052034175.1 Actinomycetota bacterium | reverse complement strand
CGAGCGAGCCATTGCTGCCCAGCGCCGGAAAGGCGAGGGGCACGCGCTCGGGCACCACTGTGATCTCGGCCCGGCCGGGAATGGTGCGCCGGCGGCGTGCCAGGCCGAGAAGGTCGGTGCGCTCGGTGCGCATCGGCCCGACGGCGACGATGCCGCGGCGAGTGGTCGGTACCCGGTATGCCGCGGCGGAACTCTGCCCGCCGCGCAGCGGCGCGACCTGCATCGGGGCGCCACCACGGGGCCCGACCGGTTCCCACAGCCGCAGCCGCGGCGTGCGCCGACGGCCCTGGTTCTCCAGGCGCACGTCCACCCGTGCCGCCTCGCCAACGGCCACCACCGCGGGGCGGGCGACTCGGCGTACATGGATGTCCGGGCGGCTGCCGTTGACCACGACCAGCGAGACCACGGCGACGCCGAGGAGCCCCGCGGCCAGCACGTACAACTCGAGGACACCGAAGACGCGCCCGGTGACAGCCGCCACCACGGCTGCAACCACCGCGGCCCAGCCGTGCCGGGTGAGCACTCAGCGACCTGCCGGCACAGGAACGGCCGTCAGGATCTCGCCGATCGCGGTGGCGGCGTCCAGGCCACGCGCAGCGGCGTCGGCCCGCACCACGATGCGGTGGGCGAGCACGGGCAGGGCAACGGCCTTGACGTCGTCCGGTGTGCAGAAGTCCCGGCCCTGTGCGGCGGCGTAGGCCCTCGAGGCGCGAGCCAGCTGCAGCGTGGCCCGGGGCGAGAGGCCGAGCGTGAGCCCACCGTGGTGGCGGCTGGCCTCGGCAAGATCGACCATGTAGCCCTTGAGGACGCCGGCGATGTGCACGGTGCGCACGGCGTGACACATCGCAACCACCTCATCGGCGGTGACCACCGGCTGCAGGCTGTGCAGCGCGTCCGCAGCGCCGTTGGTGTCGAGGATGGCGAGTTCCGCCTGGCGGCCGGGGTAGCCGAGCGACAGCCGCATGAGGAAGCGGTCCAGCTGGCTCTCCGGCAGGCGGTAGGTGCCTTCTTGCTCCACGGGGTTCTGGGTGGCCGCCACCATGAACGGCGCGGGGAGCCGATGGCTGACACCGTCGGTGCTGACCTGGCGCTCCTCCATCGCTTCGAGGAGCGCCGATTGGGTCTTGGGCGAGGCGCGGTTGATCTCGTCCGCGAGCACGATGTTGGCGAACATCGGGCCGGGCTGGAAGACGAACTGCTCGGTCGTGCGCTGATAGACGCTGACGCCCACGAGGTCCGCCGGGGGGAGGTCCGGGGTGAACTGGACTCGCTTCCAGGTGCAGTCGATGGAGGTGGCCAGCGCCTTGGCGAGACTGGTCTTGCCGACGCCGGGCACGTCCTCGATGAGCAGATGGCCCTCGGCCAGCATGCAGATCACCGCCAGATCGATGGCGTCGCGCTTGCCGTGGACGACGGACGCGATGTTGCGCGTCACGGCGTCGAACAGCTGGGCGAAGGTGGGCGAGGGCTGGGTCGGGGCTGCCGTCACGGGCTGAAGGGTAGACGGCCTCCTCAGGTTCCGTGGATCGGGGGGTGCGAGCAGGTGTTCGGGGTGGGTCGTCACCTCGGAGAGATCGGCCGCTACCGTCGTGGGCGTGAGCGTCTGTTATCTCGCCATCGATGTCGGCGGCACCAAACTCGGGGCGGGCATCGTGGACGAGCACGGCGACGTGCTGGTACGCGACCGCATCGCCACCCCGCCGCGCGACGTGTGGCCGGCGCTGGCCCGCCTGGCGCGCCGGGTGCTGGCCGCCGCGCCCACTCCTCCGGTCGGCTGCGGCGTGGGCTGCGGCGGCCCGATGAACCCCGGCGCGGGCACGGTGGCTCCGTTGCACATCCCGAGCCTGCGGGACTTCGCCCTGGCGGCGGAGATCGAAGCGCTCACCCAGCTGCCGACGGTGGTGGACAACAACGCCAAGGCGGTCGCCCTCGGCGAGATGTGGTGCGGGGCGGCGGTGGGCGAGCAGGACTTCGCCACCGTGGTCATCGGCGCCGGCGTGGGTGGCGCGATCGTCATCGGTGGCCAGCCGCTCGACGGCAGGTTGGGCAACGCCGGCCACATCGGGCACATGGTCGTCGAACCCGATGGCCGGCCGTGCGCGTGCGGCGGGAAGGGCTGCCTGGAGGCCTACTGCAGCGGCACCGCCATCGAAGCCGAGACCGGCCGCCCGCCTCAACGTGCACCCCAGGCCATCGTGGAACGCACGGGGATCTTCACCGGCCGCGCCCTGGCCGGTGTCGGTGCACTGTGCGACCTTCGCCTCGCCGTGGTGGGAGGGTCGGTGGCACTGGGGTTCGGCGAACCGTTCTTCGCCGGCATCCAGGCCGAACTGGAGCAGCGGGCCCGGCTGGGGTTCACCACCGGCTTCCGGGTCGTGCCGGTCGGCCGCGGCCAGCTGGCCACCCTGGTCGGTGCCGCCGCGCTGGCTCGCCGGGCGGGATGACGGCCCTGGCTACCACGCGGTAACATCCGCTCATGCGTCCGATGTACACCGCAGCAGCCGAGGCCTATCGCGAGAAGGTCCAGGCGTTCCTGGCCGAGAAGCTCCCCAGCAACTGGGGCGGCATGGGCACCCTCGAGGGGGAGGACCTGGAGACGTTCGTCCGCGACTGGCGCGTCACCCTGTTCGAGGCCGGCTACCTGGCCCCCGGCTGGCCCGTCGAGTTCGGTGGCGCCGGCCTCACGCCGCTGGAGCAGGTGATCATCGGTGAGGAGTTCGCTCGTGCCGGCGTGCCCACGGGTGGCCCGAACGACGTGTTCGGCATCCAGATGCTCGGCAACACCCTCCTGCAGTGGGGCACGCCTGAGCAGAAGGCGCACTACCTGCCGCGCATCCTCTCCGGCGCGGACGTCTGGTGCCAGGGCTACAGCGAGCCCAACGCCGGCAGCGACCTGGCCAACCTCGGGCTGAAGGCCCAGCTCGACGGCGACCAGTGGATCCTCAACGGCCAGAAGATCTGGACGTCCGCCGGCCACCTCGCGGACCACATCTTCACCCTCGCGCGCACCGACCCGGATGCGCCGCGGCACAAGGGCATCTCGTTCATCCTGGTGGACATGCGCCAGCCCGGTGTCGAGGTGCGCCCGATTCGCATGATCAGCGGCGAGAGCGAGTTCAACGAGGTCTTCTACACCGACGCCACCACGCCCAAGGGCGAGGTGGTCGGCGGCCTGAACAACGGCTGGGCGGTGGCGATGACCCTGCTCGGCTACGAGCGGGGCGAAGCTGCGGCCACGTTGCCGATCCGCTTCCAGGCCGAGGTCGATCGCCTGCTGCTGCTGGCCAAGGAGCGTGGCGTGGCGAACGACCCGCGTATCCGCCAGCGGCTGGCCCAGGCCTACGGCAAGGTGCAGATCATGCGCTGGAACGGGATGCGGGTGCTCACCGGCTTCCTCGCCGGCCGCCACCCGGGCCCGGATGCTGCCACCGGCAAGCTGTTCTGGAGCGAGTACCACAAGGAAGTCACCGAACTGGCGGTGGACATCCTCGGCGCGGAGGCCATGGCCCCCACCGGGCGCAAGCCGTCGAGCAGCTTCCAGGCGGACGACGCCGGGGCGCCGAACACGTCCTGGAGCTGGGTCGGTACATTCCTCAACGCCCGGGCCGGCACGATCTACGCCGGCTCGTCGCAGGTGCAGCGCAACATCATCGGCGAGATGGTGCTCGGGTTGCCCAAAGAGCCGCAGGCGAAGTGACGGCGCACGCCGACCGGCGCGGCCTCGGTGTGCGCACCCTGGTGCGCATCGGCGCCGCGGTGGTTCGCCGGCCGGCGCTGTGGGGCACCGCGGTGCGCCAGTGGCGGCGGACCACCCCGGCCGGCTGGTGGCGCCAGCGGCCCTTCCTTCCCGTGCCGGCGGCGGACTATGTGCGATTTCGACTCGTCACCCAGTACGGCGCCACGGATCATCGCGTCGACACCGAGGACGTGGTGCAGTACCTCATGTGGTGCCGTCGCCACGACCGCGCGGGCTGACTCCTTCCGGGCCGGCCCGGTGCGATGGTAGAAACCTCCCCGTGAGCGCAGGGGAGTGGGCGGTACGGGTGTCGCACGGCGATGCCGGCGAGTTCCACCGCACCGACCCCGTGGCCGCACGCGCCGCAGTGTTCCATCAGGTCACGCGGCCGACGCTGGTGCTCGGCTCCGCCCAAGCCGACGCGGCCGTGGACCATCGGGTGGCTGCAGCGCTCGGGGTGGACGTCGTCCGCCGGCGCAGCGGCGGCGGTGCCGTGCTCCTGCTGCCCGGCGAGTTCGTGTGGCTCGATCTCGTGCTGCCCGCCGGTGACCTGCTGTGGTGTGCCGATGTCGCCCAGGCCATGGTGTGGGTGGGCGAACTGTGGCGCGCCGCTCTGGCCGATGTGGGTGTCCCCAGCCGGGTGCATGCAGGGCCGCTGCAGCGTTCGGAGTGGTCGGCGCAGGTCTGTTGGGCCGGTCTCGGCACCGGTGAAGTGCGCGCCGCCGAGGGCCCGGGCAAGTTGGTCGGGGTGTCCCAGCGGCGCACTCGGCAGTGGGCGCGCTTTCAGAGCATGGCTCACCTCCGCTGGCGGCCGGAGTTGGCGGCGGCGTTGGTGGCCATCCCTCGGCCGCCGGCCGCAACCTTGGCGCCGTGCGCCGCAGCGACCCCGGCGGCGGCGTCCGCGCTGCAGCAGGCGTTGCTGGCTCACCTGCCGCGCTGACACGTCGCCGGCCGCGTGATGGCTTCTTCAGCTCCGCTGGCTCTCTCGCGCCCCGAATGGGGTGCGGAACGGGATCGTGGGGGAGCGGTGGGGAGGATTGTGGCGCCAAATGGGTTGAATTGGTTGACTGTGGGGAGAACTGGGGGCAGAATGGGCCCACGTGCAGCGGGCTCGCGCCACCCGTCCCGCACTTCGAGGCAGGCGCCATCCCAACGAAAGGTGGTGACGCGACGTGTTGCTGGTCGGAGCATTCGAACGGCAGTTGGACGACAAGGGTCGTCTCGCGTTGCCGTCGCGCTTTCGCGCCGGGTTGGGCGAGGAGTGCTACCTCTCCAAGTCGCAGGGCAGCTGTCTCGCCGTCGTGCCTGCGGCGATCTTCGAGGCCGAGGCGGAGGCCATGCGGGCTCGTGTGGCCGCCAAGGAAGTGCCGATGAACCATCTGCGTGCCCTGGCCGGCACTGCGCAGCACGTCACGATCGACAAGCAGGGGCGCGTCAACCTGGACGAGAAGTTGCGTGAGTACGCCGGCTTGTCCACCGACTCGCCCGTCACTGTCGTCGGCGCATTCGACCGTCTCGAGATCTGGGCGCCGGAGCGCTACGCCCGCATCGAAGCCGGCGCCAGCGACGAGATGGCCGGCGACGAGTGAAGTCACCCACCACCACCCACCACGAAGAGGAGGAACGAGCCCCGATCACCAGCACACAGAACACCTCGACCCACCGAGGCCCGACCACCCGCCCGTCTGCAGCCTTCCGGCCCGCACGATGGACAGCCCACTCCGCCCGCTTCCGTTCGCCCGACCGGGGAGACATCCCGGCGGCAAGCGCGAACCGGGGGGCTGCAGACGGACGGATGGTCACCGCATGAGCGACACGCCGGCATTCCACCACCTGCCAGTGATGGTGGAGGAGATCACGGCGCTGTTCGGCGAGGTGCCAGCCGGCATCGTCGTCGATGGCACGCTCGGCGGCGGAGGCCACAGTGAAGCGCTGCTCGACGCCTGGCCGCATCTGTCGATCCTCGGGATCGACAGGGACGAACGGGCGCTCGCTGCCGCCAGCCGGCGGCTTGCACGCTTCGGCACTCGGGTCCAGGTGTTCCACAGCCGGTTCGACGGGCTCGAACACGCCATGGAAGCACTCTCCATCGACACCCTGTCCGGTGCCCTCTTCGACCTGGGGGTGAGTTCGCCGCAGCTGGACGACGGCGCCCGAGGGTTCTCCTACCGCCAGGACGCGCCACTGGACATGCGGATGGACCGCACCCAGACGTGGACGGCGGCGGACGTGGTCAACGGGTACCCGGTCGAGGAGCTGGCTCGTGTGCTGCACCAGTACGGCGACGAGCGCTTCGCCCGCCGCATCGCGCAGGCCATCGTCGCCGCTCGCCCGATCGAGAGCACGGTGGAGCTGGCCGAGGTCATCGTCGGAGCCATCCCCGCCCCGGCCCGCCGCACCGGTGGTCATCCGGCCAAGCGGACCTTCCAGGCCATCCGCATCGAGGTCAACGGGGAGCTCGACGCCTTGCCGTCCGCCCTCGACGGCGCCATCGAGCGCACCCAGCCGGGTGGACGGGTGGCCGTGCTCAGCTACCACTCGGGCGAGGACCGGATCGTCAAGGAGCGCTTCCGCCGGGCCGAGTCCGGCGGCTGCCTGTGCCCGCCCGAGTTGCCGTGCGTCTGCGACGCGGTGCAGACCGTGCGCGTGGTGCGGCGGGTGCCCAAGCAGCCCTCGGCTGCGGAGCAGGCCCGCAACTCGCGGGCGACCAGCGCCCGGTTGCGGGTGGTGGAACGAATCGACGACGCGCCGACGCGAGGTCGGCGCTGACCATGGCGCGGCGGCGCTGAACAGGCCGGCACGTCGCCCGACGTGTCGGTGAGGCAGGAACGAGGAACAGACATGGCGATGGCGGCTCGAAGCGAGCGTGCCGGCGCGGTACGCAGCAGGATGCACGGCGACGGTGGGTCCACCGCACGCGCCCTGGTGAAGACCACGGCGCCACTTCCGGCGTCCAGTTCGGCCAGCCGCCTGATGGTGGTGCCGCGGCGTCGCCGGACGGCACGCCTGATCGCGGTTGCCTCGACCCTGCTGTTCGGCCTGATGCTCGCCGCTGCGGCATTCCAGACCCAGCTGGCCGAGCGCCAGGTGCACATCGACACGCTGGACCGGCGGATCCGTGCTGCTCATGAGGAGTACGACACCCTGCGCCGCGAGCGGGCCGAGCTGCGTTCGCCCGGCCGGCTGGCCGTGGAGGCTGCGGCCTTGGGCATGGTGCCCGCCAGCCAGACCCAGTTCGTCACGGTGGATCCCTCGGCCGTGGCCGAGGTGCAGCGCACCGGTGTTCCCGAGGGCGACGGCAACGGGCCGACGATCGAAGAGGAGTTCGGCGAATACGCCGCCACCAAGGCTGCGGCCGGTGGTGCACCGTGACCATCGACCTTCGTACCCGCCCGCGGGGAATGCGTCCGCCCGCGCCGTCCAGTCGCTCCCGCGCCGACGGCCGTGGCGACGCGCGCCCCATGGCTCGCGCCGGTGCCGGGTCCCGCAGCCACGGCACATCAGGCGCCGCGCCCTCGTCGCGTCGCCGTCCGTCGACGGGTTCGCGTCCCGCAACCCCCGCCAAGGCGCCCCGCCGCGGGCCGAACACTGGCCGCGCACGGACACGACCCGGTGACGGCCGCCCGCCGCGCGGTGCACGGCCGCTGCAACGCCGCCAGCGGAAGGCTCAGCCGCCGCGCACCGTCGCCCTGCACTTCACGGCGGGCAACCCGCGCCGCCGCCTGGTCGCACTGTTCGTCGTCAGCCTGGTGCTGTTCGTCGCCGTCATCGGGCGCGTCGCCTACCTGCAGACGTTCGGGTCGGAGTCCCTCCTGGCAGCAGGTCGGGCACAGCGCGTCACGGAATCCGTCCTGCACGCCCAGCGGGGCACGATCTTCGCCCGCGATGGTGGCGAGCTGGCGCTCAGCGTCCCCTCGTCGACCATCATCGCCAACCCCAAGCTGGTCACCGACCCCACCGGAGCCGCAGCCACGCTGGCCTCGCTGCTCGGGTTGTCCGCGGAGAAGCAGCGCTCGCTGGTGGAGGCGTTCACGCTGAAGGAGAAGAGCTTCGTCTACGTCGCGCGCCAGGTGGACGAACAGCTGGCCGAGACCGTGATGGCGCTGCGCCTTGCCGGTGTGGACGTGCTCAGCGAGGACCGCCGCATCATGCCCAGTGGTGAGGTGGGCCGCAGCCTCCTCGGCCGCACCGACATCGACGGCATCGGCATTGCCGGGCTGGAGCTCCTGTACGACGAACTGCTCACCGGCAGCGACGGCGAGCGGGTTCGTGAGCACGACCGCAACGGCCGGTCGATCCCTGGCTCCGGGACCACCACGGTGGAGCCGGTGCCCGGTGTGGACCTCGTGCTGTCGCTCGACCGTTCCCTCCAGTTCCAGGTGGAGAATGCCCTGCTGGCCCGTGTCACCGAACTGCAGGCCAAGGGCGGCACGGTGATCGTGATGTCCACCGCCACCGGCGAGATCTACGCGGTCGCCAACGTCACGCGGGACACCGAATCCAACGAGGTGGCTGTCACGTCGGCCAACCTCGCAGCCGTGGATGCGTTCGAGCCGGGCTCGGTGGCGAAGGTGTTCAGCCTGGCTGCCGCCGTGGACGCCGGCCTGGCAGGCCCCGACACGACGATCTCCGTGCCGGGTACCTGGACGTTCAACGAAGGCACCCAGTGGGAGCTGAAGATCAAGGATGCCGAGCCCCACGACGAGATGCCGATGACCCTGCGCGACATCATCGTCGACTCCTCGAACATCGGCACCCTGCTGATGTCCAGCGGCCTGTCCGAAGACCAGTTCCACGAGTACATGAGCGGCTTCGGCTTCGGGCAGCCGACCGGGCTCGGGTTCCCCGACGAGACGAACGGCTGGTTGGCAGACGTGTCGGAGTGGAACGCCTCGGACCAGGCAGCGATGAGCTACGGCTACGCCTACGGTGCCAGCGCCTTCCAGCTGGCGGCGGCGGTGAACACCGTGGCCAACGGTGGCGAGTACGTGGCGCCGAAGTTGCTGCTGGCCACCATCGGCTCGGACGGCGAAGTGGTGGAGACCGAGCCGTCGGTGACGCGCACGGTCCTCAGCCCCGAGACCGCCGCCACGATGACCGACATGATGGAGGACGTCGTGTGCCTGGGCACAGGGCGGGATGCCCGGCTGGACGGCATCTCCGCGGCCGGCAAGACGGGTACCGCCTACAAGAACTCGAACGGCTCCTACGGCGAGGACGGCAACCGCGCCTACCGCGCCTCGTTCGTCGGCTTCTTCCCGGCGCAGGCGCCGCAGGTCACCATCCTCGTCACCATCGACGAGCCGGACCCGACCTCGAACGACCGTTTCGGCGGCAAGGCCGCGGCGCCACTGTTCGCCACGGTCGCCACGGCGGCGATCCACGAGCTGGCGATCGCCCCGACCCCCGGCGACACCGGCTGTGCGGCAGGCTGACGACCATGGAGCGACTGCTCGGTGAGCTGATCTCCGACGCAGCGCTGCAGGCGTCCCTGCGGCGCGGCGGCGCCGACGTGCGCGTGGGGGGAGTGGAGTTCGACTCGCGCCGCGTCGTGCCCGGCGTGCTGTTCTGCTGCCTGCGCGGTGGCACGGTGGACGGCCACCAGTTCGCCGCCGGTGCCGTGGAGGCTGGGGCGGCCGCGCTGCTCGTCGACCACGAACTGGACCTCGATGTGCCCCAGGTGGTGGTGGCCGACACCCGGGCGGCGATGGGGCCGTTGGCCGCGGCCTTCTTCGGGCACCCGTCACGCCGGCTCACCGTCGTCGGGGTCACCGGCACGAACGGCAAGACCACCACGACCACGCTGCTGGCGGCCGTGCTCGACCACGCGGGCATGCCCGCAGGGGTGATCGGTACGCTCACGGGGCGTCACACCACCCCAGAGGCGCCCGAGCTGCAGGCCCGCCTCGCCGCCTTCCTCGCGGAGGGGAAGCGGGCGGTGGTGATGGAGGTCTCGTCCCATGCGCTGGCGTTGCATCGCGTGGCCGGAACCCACTTCGCCGTGGCCGTGTTCACCAACCTCGGTCGCGACCACCTCGATCTGCACCACACCCTGGAGGAGTACTTCGCCGCCAAAGCCCTCCTGTTCCGCCCGGAGCTGAGTGCATGCGGCGTCGCCAATCTGGACGACGTCCGCGGCCGCCTCCTCGTGGACACCGCTCCGATCCCGATGACGGGGTTCTCGCTGGCCGAGGTGGACGACCTCGACGTCGGTCCCACCCGGCACTCGTACCGCTGGCGCGGGGTGCAGGTCGATGTCGGCGTCGGTGGCGCGTTCAACGCCCAGAACAGCCTCGCCGCGGCCACGGCTGCCGCAGAGCTCGGCCTCGCGCCGGACGCCATTGCCGCCGGCCTGGCAGCGGCGCGGCCGGTGCCAGGGCGCTTCGAGCCGGTGGACGCGGGGCAGCCGTTCTCGGTGATCGTCGACTACGCGCACACTCCCGACGGGCTGCACGAGGCGCTCAGCGCAGCCCGCGACGCGGCCGCCGGCAGGGTGCTGGTGGTGTTCGGCTGTGGTGGCGACAGGGACCGCGAGAAGCGCCCGGAGATGGGGCGCGTCGCCGCGGACCTGGCTGACCGGGTGGTGATCACCTCGGACAACCCGCGATCGGAAGAGCCCCTGGCACTCATCAATGCCATCATCCAGGGGGTACCCGCGGACTACCGTGACCGTGTTGTGAGTGAGCCCGACCGACGCCGCGCCTTTGCCGTGGCATTCGGAATGGCGGAACCCGGTGATGTCGTGGTCATCGCCGGCAAGGGCCACGAAACCACACAGACCATCGGCAGCGTCGTCGTGCCATTCGACGATCGCGCCGTGGCCAGAGACCTGTTGGAGGCGTCGCGGTGATCGCAGTCATGCTGGCGGGGGTGACGGCGATGTTCGTGTCGCTCGTCACCACCCGGTACCTCATCACGTTCTTCCGCGATCGCGGCAAGGGCCAGCCGATCCTCGGCAAGGAGGACCACGGGCCCGAGCACCACATGAACAAGCAGGGCACCCCGACGATGGGCGGCCTGGCCATCGTGGCCGCGGCGCTCGCCGGCTGGCTGGTGGCTCACCTGCGCCCCAACCTGGCGCTCTCCGACCAGGCGATGATCCTCTGGGTGGGCATCCTGGTCATGGCCGGCATGGGCTTCCTCGACGACTGGATCAAGGTCAAGAAGCGCCACAACCGCGGCATCTTCTGGAAGCAGAAGAGCTACATCACGCTCGGCCTGTCGATGCTGCTGGCATGGTGGCTGGTGGCTGCGACGGACATCAACACCAACCTCTCGTTCACGCGCTCCACGTTCCCCGGGTGGGAACTGCCCTCGTTCGTGTGGGTGGTGTTCGCGGGCGTCATCATCTGGAGCACCAGCAATGCAGTGAACGTCACCGACGGCCTGGACGGCCTCGCCGGTGGCTCGGCGCTGATGGGCTTCGGTGCCTTCGCGATCATCGCCTACTGGGCGTTCCGTAACCCCGATGTCTACGGCACGGTGGTCAACCCGCTCGACCTCGCAGTGCTCGCGGCGGCCTTCGCCGGTGCGTGCGCCGGGTTCTTGTGGTTCAACGCCGCGCCGGCACGGATCTTCATGGGCGACGTCGGCGCCCTCGCCCTCGGCACTGCGCTGGCCGGGCTGGCGCTCACCACGAACACCCAGCTCCTGCTCGTGCTGATCTGTGGCATCAATGTGATGGAGGCCGGCTCGGTGGCCGTCCAGATGGGTGTGTTCAAGGCCTCCGGTCGCAAGAAGCGGCTGTTCCGCATGTCGCCGATCCACCACCACTTCGAACTCGTCGGCTGGCCGGAGACCACCGTGATCATCCGCTTCTGGATCATCAGCGGCATCTCCGTGGCCGTCGCACTCGGGATCTTCATCGCCGACTTCACCCGTTTCACGGACAATCTGTGAGGCGCGCATGACCGGCACCGCGCTGATCTACGGGCTGGCCCTGAGCGGCCGCGCGCTGGCGCAGCAGTTGGTGCAGCGTGGCTGGCGCGTGCTGGCGGCGGACGACGCCCCGAACCCGGCGAAGAAGTCGCTCGCGCGCGGGTTCGGTGCCGAGTTGCTCCCCACGCCCGACGACGAAGCCCTGGCGGCACTGGTGCGCCAGGCGGACATCCTCTGCCCGGCACCCGGTGTGCCCGAGACGCATCCCGTGATCGGCGCCGCATTGGCGGCCGGCACGCCGATCCGCACCGAGATCGACCTGGCCTACATGTGGGAGCAGGAGCGCGCCGAGGGTCCGCGCCCGATGCTGGCCGTCACCGGCACGGACGGCAAGACCACCACGACGTTCCTCGCCGCGCACATGCTCGCGGCCGCCGGCCGGCGGCCTGCAGCGGTGGGCAACACCGAGGTGCCGCTGGCAGCCGCCCTGGACGACGACGTCGACTGCTTCGTGGTCGAGTGCAGCAGCTTCCGGCTCAACTGGGTGGACGCCTTTCGGGCGGAAGCCGCGGTGTGGCTGAACCTCGCGCCCGACCATCAGAACTGGCACGCGTCGATGGCGGCCTATGAGGCGGCCAAGGCGCGGATGTGGGCGCACCGCCGTGCAGGCGACGTGGCCATCGGCTTCGCCGACGACCCGGTGGTGATGCGCAACCTGCGGGCCGCCGGCGGCATCACCCGGACCTTCGCCCAGACCGGCGCGGACTATCACGTGGCCGACGGCTACCTCGTCGGGCCGATGGGCCGCATCGCGGCCACCGCGGCCATGACACGCACCCTGCCCCACGACCTCACCAACGCGCTCGCTGCGGCGGCGCTGGTGCTGGAGAGCGGGCTGGCCACCACCGACGCCGTCGCCGAGGCGCTCGCCACCTTCCGTCACCCGCCGCACCGCATCGAACCGCTCGGCAGCTTCGGCGGGGCGCGCTGGTTCAACGACTCCAAGGCCACCTCGCCCCATGCCGCGCTGACAGCCATCCGTGGCTTCGAGCGCATCGTGCTGCTCGCCGGCGGCCGTAACAAGGGCCTCGACCTCGCCTCGCTCGCCAGCGAGGCCGGCCGCGTGAAGGCCGTCATCGGCCTCGGCGAGGCCGGGGCGGAGGTTGCGGCCGCGTTCGCCGCATCGTGCCCCGCCTCCACCGCGGACTCGATGGCCGACGCAGTGGAGCAGGCGGCCACCCTGGCCGGCGAGGGCGACGTGGTGCTCTTGTCGCCGGCGTGCGCCAGCTTCGACTGGTACCCGGACGGCGGCTACCCGGCCCGCGGCGACGACTTCAAGCGGCTGGTGCACGCCCGCTTCGGCAAGGAGGCCCCATGAGCTCCACGACCACCCTGGTGGGCGACCGTCGCCGGGCCGCGCTCGAACGGTCCCAGGCGCAGCGGCGTCACCCGTCCGGCCGGGTCGGGGCCAAGCCCGTCGGCCCGCCGCCGGTGGCGTTCTATGTCATCGCCGTCGTGGCCACGATCTTCACCCTGCTCGGGTTGGTCATGGTGCTCTCGGCCACGGCGATCTCGCAGTACCACAAGGGCAACTCCCCATGGCGGCTGTTCAACCGCCAGGCGATGTGGGCGGGGCTCGGCGTCGTCGGCCTGTGGGCTGCGATGCGGATGCCGATGCGGGCGTGGCGGCGGCTCGTCGTTCCCGGCTTCATCGGCACGTGCCTGCTGATGGCGCTGCCCTTCGTCCCGGGCCTCGGCGCCACCATCAACGATGCCCGCTCCTGGGTGGTCATCGGCCCCATCGGGTTCCAGCCGAGCGAGTTCCTCAAGCTGGCTCTGCTGCTGCTCTGTGCGGACTTCCTCACCCGCCGCCGGGACGAGGTGCACGACCCTGCGCGCACCCTGCTTCCTGTTCTGGCGCTGGGGGTCCTCGGTGCGGGGATGTGCCTCGCCCAGGGCGACCTCGGCTCGGCCATCGTGGTCGCCTCGATCGTGTTCGGCGTGGTCTTCATCGCCGGAGCACCGTTGCTGCCGCTCACTGCCGCCGGCGCCCTCGGCGGCCTCGGCGCCTTGGCCTTCGTGGCCTCCAGCCCGCGCCGTCAGGCCCGGTTCACGGCCTTTCTCGACATCGCCGCGCACAAGGACCATCTCAGCTACCAGACCTGGCAGGCCGGCATCGGCATCGTGCAGGGTGGCCTGCTCGGCGAAGGCCCGGGCCAGGGGCGCAACAAGCTCGGCGAGTTCCTCCCGCTGGCGCACAGCGACTTCATCTTCGCCGTCGTCGCCGAGGAGCTCGGCTTCATCGGCGTGGTCGTCGTGCTCGGCGGTTTCCTCGTGCTGGCGTACGCCGGCGTCCAGGTGGCCATGGCCACACAGGATCGCTTCCACTCGCTGGTGGCCGGCGGCATCACCGCGTGGCTGGTCGTGCAGGCGATCATCAATGTCGGAGGGGTCACCGGCATGATGCCGGTCACCGGCCTCACGCTGCCGTTCTTCTCCGCCGGCGGCAGTTCGCTGTTCGTCACGCTCACCGCCACGGGCCTGCTGCTGAACGTGGCCCGCAACGTCCGATGAGCGGCTGCTTCGCCGTCGTCACCGGAGGCGGCACCTCCGGGCACGTGCTTCCGGCGCTGGCGATCGCCGATGCGCTCGTGGCCGCCGGGCACGACCCGGCGACCATCCACTACGTCGGCACCGAGCGCGGCGTGGAGACCACGCTGGTGCCACCCACCGGCTATGCCCACACCTTGCTCGATGTGGTCGGGCTGCAGCGCAGTCTGTCGCGTCGCAACCTGGCGTTCCTGCCCAAGCTGCGCCGGGCGGTGCGTGCGGCCCGCGCGCTCTTGCGTGAACTGCAGCCGCAGGTCGTGGTCAACGTCGGTGGCTACGGCAGCTTTCCGGCGACGTGGGCGGCACGGCGCCTGGGCATCCCGTACGTGGTGGTGAGCTACGACCGTCGCCCGGGAATGGTGTCCAAGCTGATGGCCGCGCGCGCCGCCGCCTGCGCGGTGGCATTCCCCGGCTCCACCCTGCCGCACGCCGAGCTCACAGGGGCCCCGGTGCGCCAGGAGATCATCGCCGTCGATCGCGTCGCCGGGCGGGCACACGCCCGCCAGGAGCTCGGCCTGCCGGAGGACCGCTTCGTGCTCGCCGTGATGTGCGGGTCGCTCGGTGCGCAGGTGGTGAACGAGGCCGTCAGCGGGCTGGTGGAGCGCCTCGCCGGGCACTCCGGGCTGGCGGTGTACCACGTGGTTGGTGACAGGTTCCTCAGCCAGGCTGCGCCCGCTCGCGACGGCTCGGAGGGCATCCTGTACCGCGTGATCGGGTACGAGCAGAAGATGGCGGCGGTGTACGCCGCCGCGGATCTGATGGTCACCCGGGGTGGTGCGGGCACGGTCGCGGAGGTGGCCACCACTGGCATGCCTGCGCTGATGGTGCCGTGGCCGGGGGCGGCGGAGAACCACCAGGAGGACAATGTGAGAGTGCTCAGCGATGTCGGCGCCGCGGTGTTGATCCGCCAGCCCGAGTTCTCCACGGATCGTCTCGTCAGCGAAGTCGAGCGCTTCCTGGCGGATGCCGAAGCGCTGGCCGCGTTGGGTCGCGCCGCTCATGTCGCCGGCGCGGAGCATCGCAGCGGCCGCCTCGTGGCGCTCGTGGAGCGGGTGGCCGCGCGATGACTGCCGCCCAGGTCGCCCCGCCCACCGCCCCGCTCGACCTCTCGACCGCGCACGACCTCCATGTCGTCGGCGTCGGTGGCCCGGGCATGAGCGCGATCGCCATCGTGCTGGCCGAGATGGGGCATCGGGTCAGCGGGAGCGACATCCGCGAGCGGCCGGTGCTGGACCGGGTGCGGGCCGCTGGGGTGGACGTCCGGATCGGGCACGACCGGGCCCTCGTGCACGGCCGGGATGCCATCACCTGGAGCACTGCCATTCCCGAACGCAACGTCGAGCGCGACGAAGCGGACAAGGCTGGAGTGCTCTCGCTGCACCGCAGTGGCATGTTGGCGTCCATCTGCGCGCAGGCCCGCAGCCTGGGCGTGGCGGGTACCCACGGCAAGACCACCACGACCTCGATGCTGATGCTGATGCTGGCCGAAGCAGGCATGCGGCCGAGCTTCGTGATCGGCGGGGATGTCACCGACATGGGCACCGGGGCCCAATGGACGGGCGGGGAGTGGTTCGTCGTCGAGGCCGACGAAAGCGACAGCACCCACCTCACGCTGCCCCTGTACGGCACCGTGCTGACGAACGTGGACGTCGATCACCTGGAGCACTGGGGCTCGTTCGAGGCCATCCGCGCCGGGTTCGATCGCTACCTGGCGCAGATCCCCGGCCCGAAGGTGCTGTGCCTGGACGACCCGCACTGTGCCGAACTGGCCGCGTCGCACGGGGCGATCACCTACGGCACGGGCGAGGGTGCGGACTTCCGAGCGGTACAGATCGAAGCGGGCCAGGGGTCGTTCACGTTCGTGGTGGAGCACCATGGAGCCCCCCTCGGCACGGTGGCCCTGCCGCTGCGAGGGCTGCACAACGTCCGCAACGCCACGGGCGCGCTTGCCTTGGCGGTCTCGATCGGGGTGCCGTTCGATGCTGCGGCGGCCGCGCTGGCCAAGTTCGGTGGCGTCGCCCGCCGCTTCGACGTCCGCGCGGTGGACGGTGGCGCCACCCTGGTGGACGACTACGCCCACATCCCCACCGAGATCAGCGCCGTGCTCGCCGGGGCGCGGGCCAGCGGCGACGGCTGGCAGCGCGTCGTCGCCGTCTTCCAGCCGAACCGCTACAACCGGATGGCGCTGCTGTGGCCGGAGTACGCCGACGCGTTCACCGACGCCGACGTTGTGGTGCTCACCGAGATCTACCCGTCGGGGACCACGCCGATCCCGGGCATCACCGGAAAGCTCGTGGTGAACGCCGTGCTCGACGCTCACCCCTCGACCCGCCTGGTGTGGCTGCCGCGGCGCCACGACCTGATCGAGTACCTGGCCCACGAGCTCGGTGAGGGTGATGTCTGCATCTCCATGGGGTGCGGCGACATCGCGGCGCTTCCCGACGAGGTGGCAGAGCGTCGCTCCGAGTTGAGAGCCCAGCGAGGGTGGCCGACCTCGTGAGCCCCGCCGCCCAGCTGGCCTTGGCGCGCCTGCGCGGGTTCTCCCGCGCGGACGAGCCGCTGGCGCCGCTCACGACCTACCGCGTCGGTGGGCCGGCGGCGGTGTTCGCCACGCCGCGCACGTTGGACGAACTGGGCGCCGTGGCGGCTGCGGCAGCCGAGGCGGGGCTGCCCGTGCTGGTGTTGGGGCGGGGCTCGAACCTGCTCGTCGCTGATGATGGCTTCAAAGGCATCGCGGTCTCGCTCGGCGAGCTCGCCGAAACCATCGACATCGAGATCGACGGCGGCTCGGTCACGGCCGGGGCTGCGGTCGCTCTGCCGGTGTTGGCGCGGCGAACGGTCGCCGCCGGGCTCACCGGCTTCGAGTGGGCGGTGGGTGTGCCGGGCTCGGTGGGCGGCGCGGTACGGATGAACGCCGGCGGCCACGGCAGCGACATCGCCGCCTGCCTGGCGACCGCACGAGTGGTCGACCTCCACACCGGCCGCGACCGGGTGCTGCACACGGCAGATCTCGGGCTGCGGTTCCGCGGGAGCGCCCTCGCCGACCCTCAGGTGGTCATCGCCGCGACGCTGCACCTCTCGCCGGGCGCCGGCGGGCAGGGCGAGGCGACACTGGCCGAGATCGTCCGCTGGCGCCGAGAGCATCAGCCCGGCGGGCAGAACGCCGGCTCGGTGTTCGTCAACCCGATCCCGGGCGAGCTGGCTGCCGCCCAGCTGATCGACCGCCTCGGCCTGCGCGGCTTCCGCATCGGCGGCGCGTTCGTCAGCGAGAAGCTCGCCAACTTCATCCAGGCCACCGAGGGTGCTGCAGCAGCCGACGTGAGAGCGGTGATGGAGCACGTCCGCCCGGCGGTGCACGAGGCGACCGGGGTCCTCCTTCGGAGCGAGGTCCGGCTGGTCGGCTTCGCCGATGTGCCGGTTGAGCAGGCGGAGGGGGTGACGGTATGACCGAACCCCGAGCGCCCCGACCGGGCGACGACGCGCACGTCCCCGACTCCGTGCTGGACGAGCTGAGCGCGGCGTTTTCGCCGGCCGACGATCAGGTGGAGTACGACTTCGACGACCCCTCGATCGACCGTCTGCTCGGGCTGGGCCCGACGGACGCGGCCTCGATGGCCGACCCGGAGGTCGGCTCCGAGCCGCCGCTGGCACCGGTGGTGCCGATCAACCGTGCCGGCGCAGCGCAGCACACGCCGCCGGCCGAACCGGAGCCGCGCTCCGTGCCTGCGGCCGACCACGACCCCGAGCCTGCCACCGAGCCGGAGGCTGCAACCGCTGCACCCCCCGCCGCGGACGAGCCTGCGCCGGCCCGCCGCACCATCGTCATCGCCGACGACGGCCAGCCGGACACCGTCTACCTCGACGAGGAGAAGGAAGAGCGCTTCCGTGCGGTCCACGGTGGGGACGACAGCGGGTCGCGGAGCACCATCGTCATCAGCGACCTCGATGACGGGATCATCGAGCAGGCACCGACCAAGACGTCGTCCGGGATCGATCCACGCATCCGTGCCCGCCGGATCGCCGTCCGGCGCTCCGAGGGGCGCCGCCGGCTGGTGTGGTTCGGCGTTGCCGCGGTCGCGGTGGTGCTGGTGGTCGGCGCGATCGCGGTGCTGGCGTCGCCGATCTTCGATGTCGAGCATGTCGTGGTGCAAGGTGCCGTGTACACCGACCAGGACGTGCTCGACGAGATCATCGCCGAGCTCGAGGGCGAGCCCGTGCTGCTGGTCGATACGGAGGCGTTCGAAGCCCGCCTCGAAGCCGTTGCCTGGGTGGAGCGTGCCCGCGTCCGCACGGACTTCCCGCACACCGTCATCATCGACATCCGCGAACGTCAGCCGCTGGCCACCTTCCAAGGCGGCGACGGGCAGTGGAGAGCGATCGACATCGACGGGCGCGCGCTCGACGTCATCCCCGGCAGGCCGCTGGCGTTGATGTTGATCACCGGCGTCCATCCGGACACCGGCCGCGGCCAGTTCGCCGGCGCCCCGTATGCAGCGTCCGCCCTGCTCGTGCGCTCCCTGCCCGCAGAAGTGCGTGTCCTCACCGAATCCGTGGGGTTGGACCCCGCGACCGGGACGATGTCCCTGCAACTGGCGGGTGGCGTCGAAGTCCGTCTCGGCGATGCCGACGAGATGGATCAGAAGCTGGTGCGCCTTCTGGACCAGGTCCGCAAAGGGCTCGACGGGGTCTCGGCGCTCGATGTTTCCACCGCCGAGATCGGCGTGGTCAGGCAGTAACCGCCGTCGCGGTCGGCCCATTCGCTACGATCAGGTCATTCTTCAAGGACTTTCTGTGCAACGCACCCAAGATCTTCTTCCCCTACGAACCCGGAGGTTCTACTGATGGCCGGCGCACCCCAGAACTATCTCGCCGTCATCAAGGTCATCGGTGTCGGTGGCGGCGGTGTCAACGCCGTCAACCGGATGATCGATGCGGGCCTGAAAGGCGTCGAGTTCGTCGCCGTCAACACCGACGCGCAGGCGCTGCTGATGAGCGACGCCGATGTCAAGCTGGACATCGGTCGCGACCTCACCCGCGGGCTCGGCGCCGGCAGCGACCCTGATGTCGGCCGGAATGCCGCCGAGGCCCACCGCGACGAGATCGAGGAGATGATCAAGGGCGCGGACATGGTGTTCATCACCGCCGGCGAGGGTGGTGGCACCGGCACCGGTGCTGCCCCGGTGATCGCCGAGACCGCCCGTGGCATGGGTGCGCTCACCATCGGCGTCGTCACCCGCCCGTTCAGCTTCGAAGGCCGCCGCCGTGCAGTGCAGGCCGACGCCGGTGTGCAGCGGTTGAAGGAGAAGGTGGACACGCTGATCGTCATCCCGAACGACCGCTTGCTCACGGTCGCCAACGAGAAGACCAGTGTGCTCAACGCCTTCAAGATGGCCGACGAGGTCCTGCTGCAGGGTGTCAGCGGCATCACCAACCTGATCACCACCCCCGGCCTGATCAACACCGACTTCGCCGACGTGAAGATGATCCTGTCGTCGGCCGGCTCGGCACTGATGGGCATCGGCCAGGCCAACGGCGAGAACCGCGCGGTCATCGCCGCCAAGGCCGCCATCAGCAGCCCCCTGCTGGAGGCCGCCATCGACGGCGCCCGCGGCATCCTGCTGAACATCACCGGCCCGAGCAGCATGGGTCTGTTCGAGATGAACGCTGCCGCGGAGATCATCCACGGTGTCGCCCACCAGGACGCCAACATCATCTTCGGCACGGTCATCGACGACGAGATGGGCGACGAAGTCAAGGTCACCGTCATCGCCGCCGGCTTCGACCGGTGGGACACCGGCGCCGGTTCGCCTCCGCCGAGCCGCCCGCAGATGAAGGTCGTCTCGGAGCCCAAGCCGACGACCTCGCTGAAGGACCTCTTCGCCGACGAGCCCGCGGACCCGCTGGACGACGGCGACGACGATTTCGACGTGCCGTCCTTCCTGAAGTGACACCGCCACCCTGCAGCAACCTCACGGTTGCCGCAGGTGGCGACATCGTGCGCATCCGTTGCAGCACCCGCCGCGACGGCGACTTCCATCTCGAGGCCCCTGCGGTGGCCGTGGCACCCCGCCGAGCCGGCTTTCAATCGGGTCGCTGGACACAGCTGGACGAAGTGCACGGCACCGACGTCGTGGTCATCGCCGCGCCGGGCGCCCACGACGGCGCCGTCGCCTACGCGCTCAGCGCGGCGGCGATCGTGCTCGAGGTCGTCGCGCTGGTGCGCCGCCGCAGGCA
>JBPOIX010000080.1:0-14605 GCA_052034175.1 Actinomycetota bacterium | reverse complement strand
AAGGTCACCGTCATCGCCGCCGGCTTCGACCGGTGGGACACCGGCGCCGGTTCGCCTCCGCCGAGCCGCCCGCAGATGAAGGTCGTCCCGGAGCCCAAGCCGACGACCTCGCTGAAGGACCTCTTCGCCGACGAGCCCGCGGACGCGCTGGACGACGGAGACGACGACTTCGACGTGCCGTCCTTCCTGAAGTGACACCGCCACCCTGCAGCAACCTCACGGTGGCCGCAGGTGGCGACATCGTGCGCCTCCGTTGCAGCACCCGCCGCGACGGCGACTTCCATCTCGAGGCCCCTGCGGTGGCCGTGGCACACCGCCGAGCCGGCTTTCAATCGGGTCGCTGGACACAGCTGGACGAAGTGCACGGCACCGACGTCGTGGTCATCGCCGCGCAGGGCGCCCACGACGGCGCCGTCGGCGACGCGATGGTCAGCTCGCAGCGCGGCGCAGTGCTGGGGATCTGGGTGGGGGACTGCGCGCCGGTGGCCTTCGTCAGCGACGACGGCTGGATCGGCGGCGCCCACGCCGGCTGGCGCGGGGCGCTGGACGGTGTGCTCGAAGCGACGGTGACCGCGATGCGGCGCGAGGGCGCCCTCGGGCCGATCCGCGCCTTCCTCGGCCCGTGCATCCACCAGTGCTGCTACGAGTTCGGGGCCGACGACCTCCTCCCGTTCGAGCACCGTTTCGGCCCGCAGGTGGTCGGCCACACCAGCTGGGGCACGCCGTCGTTGCACATGCCGGCCGTTGTGGCCGCGTGTCTCGCGCCGCTCGGGGTGATGGTCGACGAGCGGATGGGCGGCTGCACGCGATGCAACGGCGAGCGGTGGTTCTCCCACCGCGCCGGCGACGCTGGACGGCAGGTGTTGACGGTGACCAAGATGGCGTCGGCATGAACGAGTCGCAGCAGTCGTGGGACGCTCGGGTTGCCGAGCAGTTGGCGGTGGTCCGCGAGCGCATCTCCCGGGCGGGGGGCAACGGGGTCACCGTGCTGCCCGTCACCAAGACCTTTCCCATCGAAGCGTGTTGGGCCGCCGCGCACGCCGGGTGCACCGCGGTCGGCGAGAACTACGCGCAGGAGGTCGTGGCAAAGCTCGGCGGGGTGGACGTTCCGTTCGACGTGCACTTCATCGGGCAACTGCAGACGAACAAGGTGCGACAGCTGGCGCCGCTCGTGGCGGTCTACGAGACGGTGGATCGCCCGTCGCTCGTGGTCGAGCTCGCCAAGCGCGCCCCTGGGGCGCGGGTGCTGGTGCAGGCGGACACCACCGGTGAAGCAGGCAAGGGCGGTTGCCCGCTGGCCGATGTCCCCGCGTTGGTCGAACATGCGCGGGCGTCGGGGCTGGTGGTGCTCGGGCTGATGACGGTGGGGCCGACGGAAGGCGGAGCGGCTGCGGCTCGGCCGGGCTTTCGTGCCGTGCGCCGGATGGTGGAGGCGCTCGATCTGGCGGTGTGCTCGATGGGGATGACGGACGATCTCGAGGTCGCGGTGGAGGAAGGTGCCACCCAGGTGCGGCTCGGAAGCGCACTCTTCGGGCGGCGTCCGCTTCTGAACGTTCCGGTGCGATAGCCTTCCCCGCGGAGGACGACTGATGTCGATGTGGAAGAAGGCGATGGACTACCTGGGCCTCGGGCCCGACGATGCCTACGACGACTATGACGTCGCGCCCGAACCCGAGCGCCCCACCCGGGCCGCTCGCCCGGCGAGGGACGAGTCCGCACGCATGCCGCGCAATTCCTACAACGGGGACTTCGACGCCGAGCCGCAGGTGCGTACCCTGCCGCAGCGGCCCAGCTTCCCCAGCCGGGAGCCGGACGTCATCGTCCGCCGGCCGGTCCCGGCCACCGACGACAGCAGTGTGCAGCCGCGGCCGATCAACCCCCGTCCGGTCACCCCGGTGCGCCCGGCGCCGTCGCCCGCCGGTGGCGACCCGTACACCGTGCGCCCCCGCCGCTTCGACTCGGCGCAGGAAGTGGCGGACAAGTTCAAGGAAGGCCAGCCGGTCATCATGAACCTGGAGGCCGCCGATCGCGAAGTGTCGCGGCGCCTCATCGACTTCGCCAGCGGCCTCTGCTACGGCCTTGACGGCACGATGGAGAAGGTCGCCTCAGGCGTGTACCTGCTGAAGCCGCCGGGCCGGTCGTCCGGCTACGACGGCAGCGACTACGGCGCCTGACCCCCTGCGGGTGTGCTCTGCACGGTGGCGCGCCTAACATCGGCCTCATGGAATTGAGCCCGCAGACGATTCGCAGCACCGGTTTCCGCACGGTCAAGAAGGGGTACGACCCCACCGAGGTCGATTCCTTCAAGGAGCAGGTGGCCTCGATCGTCGAATCGGCGCAGAACCAGGCGACGGCCATGGAGGCCCGTGCTCGGGCCGCCGTGGCCAAGTTGCAGGAGGTCTCCCAGCAGGTCGGAGGCCAAGCCACCGAACGCCCCGCCACACCCGTTGCTGCTGCGGCGTTGGGTGCGTCGTCCGCTTCGGGCGACACCGAGATGATCTCGCGCACGTTGCTGCTCGCCCAGCGCACGGCCGATGCCACCGTCGCCGAGGCGCGCACCGAGGCGGATTTCGTCCTGGCGCAGGCGCGCGAGGAAGCCGGCCGCGTGCTGGACAGCGCACGCACCATGGCCGCCAAGACGGTCGAAGATGCCAAGGCCGATGCGCGTCGCTCCGCCGACGACGAGCGCGTTCGGGCGGACAACGAGGTGCAGGCGCTGCTGGCCCGACGGGACTTCCTGCTCTCCGACGTGGACCACCTGGAGCAGTACATCCAGGCGCAGCGCGAGCGTCTGCGCGACGCGGCAGTGCAGATCCAGGAGTTGGTGGAGCGCGTCCCGGGCGGTCTCGGCGACATGCGGCGGCCCTTGCTCTCGGCCTCGGCCGACTCGTTGCCCGGCTCGCTCCAGCCCCTGCTGCCCACCTCGGCAGTGGTGGCAGACGCGGCTCCTGCCTCCGCGCCGGTGGCCCCTGCGGCGGAGCCGGTTGCGCCGGCAACCCTGCCGAGTGCCGAGCCGGTCGGCGGCGCATCGCTGCTGGCCGACCTGGCGGCCACCGCGCCCGAGAGCGAGCCGAGTGCTGCCGAACAGGTGTGGCGCTTGCTGGACGCGGAGAACGCCGGCTCGGCGCAGCCGTCGTTCGACGGGCTTTCGACGGAGGTCACCGCGGAGGTGCCGGCCCAGCCGGCCACGCCCGTGGCGCGTCCGGACGATCCGTTCCGCATCAGCGGCGACGAACTGCGCTGAGGCGCGCAGCTTCCGTGGCAACGCCCGGCCTCCCGAATTCCACTCGGGGCGCGGCCGGGGCGCCGCTAGGCTGAGACGACACGGCGACGACGAGGCCATCACCTCCGAGCCTCCGGAAGAACGGCGCCATGGCGCTCAGTAGAACCGGACGGGTCCAGCCCGACATCGCTGGCGCATCGAAGTGGCCGAGGCCCGTGGGCCCCGGCAACCAGGGTGGTACCGCGGGCCGCACGGCTCGTCCCTGAACCAGCCAGCCGGTGGTCGCCCGACCCCCGCCGTTCAGGAGCCCATCGTGACCTACCCCGACGTGACGCCGCAGCCCTCGTTCCCCGCCATGGAACGCGACATCCTCGCCTTCTGGGACGCCGACGGAACGTTCCAAGCCTCGATCGATTCCCGCGACAGCGCCGACGAGTACGTCTTCTACGACGGCCCGCCGTTCGCCAACGGCCTGCCGCACTACGGTCACCTGCTCACCGGCTTCGTGAAGGACGCCGTGCCGCGGTACCGCACGATGCGTGGCCAGCAGGTGCACCGGCGCTTCGGGTGGGACTGCCACGGTTTGCCGGCCGAGACCGTCGTGGAGAAGGAGCTCGGCGTCAGTGGGCACCCGGAGATCACCCGCTTCGGCATCGACAAGTTCAACGACGCCTGCCGCACCAGCGTGCTGCGCTTCACCGACGACTGGCACCGCTACGTCACGCGCCAGGCCCGCTGGGTGGACTTCGCCAACGACTACAAGACACTGGACACGCCCTACATGGAGAGCGTCATGTGGGCGTTCAAGACCCTGTTCGACAAGGGCCTGATCTATGAGGGCTTCCGCGTGCTGGCGTACTGCTGGCGCTGCGAGACGCCGCTGAGCAACACCGAGACGCGCATGGACGACGTGTACCGCGACCGGCAGGACCCTGCGCTCACCGTGATGTTCCACCTCGAGACCGGCGAGCAGTTGCTGGCCTGGACCACCACCCCCTGGACGCTGCCGAGCAACCTCGCCCTCGCCGTGGGCGCGGACATCGATTACGCGGTGTTGCAGGAAGGAGACCAGCGGTACATCCTCGCCGAGGCCCGGCTGGGCTCGTACGAGAAGGAGTTGGCCGGCGCGGAACGCATCGGCACGCTCAAGGGGGCGGACCTCGTCGGCCGCAAGTACACGCCCCTGTTCCCCTTCCTCGCCGACACGCCGAACGCGTTCCATGTGCTGGCCGCGGACTTCGTGAGCACCGAGGACGGCACCGGCGTGGTGCACATGGCACCCGGCTTCGGTGAGGACGACCAGAACGCCTGCAACGCCGTCGGCATCCCGACCATCTGCCCGATGGACGAGCACGGCCGCTACACCTCGGAGATCGCGCCGTGGGCCCATGTGCACGTCTTCGACGCCAACCCCGAGGTGATCAAGGACCTCAAGGCTCGGGGCCTCGTGGTGCGCCACGACAGCTACAACCACAGCTACCCGCACTGCTGGCGCTGCGCCGAGCCGCTGGTCTACCGGGCGATCAGTTCATGGTTCGTCGAAGTGACGAAGTTCAAGGACCGGATGGTGGAGCTCAACCAGCAGATCCACTGGGTGCCCGAGCACATCAAGGAAGGCAGCTTCGGCAAGTGGCTGGCCAACGCTCGGGACTGGAGCATCAGCCGCAACCGCTTCTGGGGCTCGCCGATCCCGGTGTGGAAGAGCGACGACCCCGAGTACCCGCGCATCGACGTGTACGGCAGCATCGCCGACCTGGAACGCGACTTCGGTGTCGCCGTCACCGACCTGCACCGCCCCTGGGTGGACGACCTCGTGCGCCCCAACCCGGACGACCCCACTGGCCGCAGCATGATGCGCCGCGTGCCCGAAGTGCTGGACTGCTGGTTCGAGAGCGGCAGCATGCCCTTCGCCCAGGTGCACTACCCGTTCGAGAACCACGACTGGTTCGAGGCGCACTACCCGGGCGACTTCATCGTCGAGTACATCGGCCAGACGCGTGGCTGGTTCTACACCCTGCACGTCCTTGCCACAGCGCTGTTCGATCGGCCGAGCTTCAGCACGTGCGTCAGCCACGGCATCGTGCTCGGCGACGATGGCCAGAAGATGTCGAAGAGCCTGAAGAACTACCCGGACCCGATGATGGTGTTCGACACCTACGGCTCGGATGCGATGCGCTGGTACCTGCTCGGGTCCCCGATCCTGCGCGGCGCCGATCTCATGGTCACAGAACCCGGCATCCGCGACACGGTGCGCCAGGTGCTCCTGCCCATCTGGAACTCGTGGTACTTCCTGTCGCTGTACGCCAACGCCGCGGGCACGCGCGGCACGTTCCGCACCGACAGCACCGATGTGCTCGATCGCTACATCCTCGCCAAGACCCACGACCTGGTGGCGGACGTCACTGCGGCGATGGACGACTACGACCTGATGGCCGCCTGCGGCACGGTGCGGTCGTACCTCGACGCGCTGACCAACTGGTACGTGCGGCGCAGCCGCGATCGGTTCTGGGCGGGCGAACAGGCGGCGATCGACACCTTGCACACCGTGCTCACGATCACCTGTCGAGCGCTGGCGCCGCTGCTCCCGCTCACCACCGAGGCGGTGTACCGCGGGCTGACGGGCGAGCGCAGTGTGCACCTCACCGATTGGCCGGCGGCCGACCTGCTGCCGACGGATCGCGACCTCGTGGAGGCGATGGACCTCGCCCGCGAGGTGTGTAGCGCCACCCTGCGCCTCCGCAAGACGCATGCGCGCCGGGTGCGCCAGCCCCTCCGAGCGCTCACCGTGGCCGTGGCCGGGTCGGCGCGGCTGGCGCCGTTCACCGAGCTCATCGCCGACGAGGTCAACGTCAAGGCCGTGCTCCTCGACGACGACGTGGACGCCGTGGCCAGCTTCGATCTGCAGGTGGTTCCCGCCAAGCTCGGTCCGCGCCTCGGCGGGCAGGTGCAGCAGGTCATCAAGGCGGTCAAGAGCGGGGACTGGCAACAGACAGCCGACGGGGTCGTCGCAGGTGGGGTGGCGTTGCACGAGGGCGAGTACACCTTGCGGCTCGTCGTGCAGGGAGACGCCGCCAGTACGCCGCTGGCGGGCGGTGAGGGCGTCGTGCTGCTCGACCTCGAGGTCACCGCCGAGCTCGAAGCGGAGGGGTTGACACGGGATCTGATTCGCCTGGTGCAGCAGGCGCGGCGCGATGCCGGCTTGCATGTCAGCGACCGGATCGATCTCACCCTCGGGGTGGCCGAATCGGTGCGCCGCCAGGTGACGGCGTTCCAACGCCTGCTCACGGAGGCCACGCTGGCCACCACCCTGTCGTGGGAGGGCGGCGCCCCGAACGCCGAACTCGACGGCGAACCGATCCACCTGTCGGTCGCTCGCAGGACCGAGCCGCTGAGCGCCGGTGACTGAACCGATCGCGGCGCACCCTCTGGGCGCGCAGATTCGCGTCCGCGCGCAACCAGGGGCGAGCCGCGCCTCGATCGTCGGCCGGCACGGAGACGAACTGAAGATCCGTGTCTGCAGCCCTCCGCAGGACGGCAGGGCGAACGACGAGCTGTGTGTGGTGCTCGCCGACGCGCTCGGCGTCCGCCCGCGCGAGGTTGCCCTCGTGGCCGGTCACACGGCTCGGTCCAAGGTCGTCGTGGTGCCGCTGCTCCCCGCCGAGGTGGCTGCAGCGCTGGCGCGATGGATCGGCCCGGACGCGGCGCTCGGGCGGTAGCATCCCGGCCTTACATCGCACGACGGAGGATTGCTGTATGGCAACGGCCAAGAAGGCACCAGCGAAGAAGGCTGCTCCCGCACCTGCAGCGGCCAAGGCCGCACCCGCCAAGAAGGCTGCTGCGGCGGCGCCACCCGCCAAGAAGCCGGCACCCGCGGCCAAGGCCGCCCCTGCCCCGGCCCCGGCGGCCAAGAAGGCCGCAGCGAAGCCCGCAGCCGCCCCGGTGCCGAGCAAGCCCGCACCCGCCAAGGCCACTGCCAAGTCCACGCCGGCGAAGGCCGCCCCTGCTCCTGCCCCGGCGGCCAAGGCCGCGCCGGCGAAGAAGGTTGCCCCCGCGCCGGCTCCCGCGAAGAAAGCTGCAACGAAGGCTGCTGCCGCGCCGGTAGCCAAGGCTGCCGCCGCTCCGGCGCCGGCCAAGGCCGCTCCCGCCCCCGCCGCCAAGGCCGCTCCCGCAGCGGCGAAAGCGGCTCCCGCCGCCGCGGCCAAGGCCGCACCCGCCGCAGCCAAGGCCGCTCCTGCCGCCGCACCCGCGGCGAAGCCCGCCCCTGCGCCGGCCAAGCGCGCCGCACCTGTCGTCCTCGAGAAGGCAGTGGTCAAGGGCGTCACCAAGGACGGCGTTGCCTTCACCAAGGACTTCGATGCCAAGTTCCTCACCTCGCAGAAGGAACTGCTGCTCACCGAGAAGGCGGACCTGCTCGGCCAGGCGATCCGTCTCGAAGACGAAGCGCACCAGCTGATCGAGGAGCACGAGATGGGCGACGTGCAGTTCGACGATGAAGGCGGGGAGGGCGACACGATGGTCGTCGAGCGCGAGCGCGACCTGGCGCTCAGCGCCCAGGCTCGCCAGACGGTGGCGGACATCGATGCCGCGCTGGAGCGCCTGGCGCTCGGCACGTACGGCTACTCCGTGGAGTCCGGCCGGCCCATCCCGCGGGAGCGGCTGGAGGCCATCCCGTGGGCCACGGTGCTCGTCGAGGAGAAGGTCGGCGGGATCGGCCGCCGATGACGGCTGCGGACACGGCAGGCTCGCCGGCCAGTCCCGTTGCCGTGCCGCGCGGGCGTCGCCTGGGCGTGGCGCTTGCGGTCGCCGCGGTGATCGTCGCGCTGGATGTCGCCACCAAGCACTGGGCGGTGAACGCCCTCGCGGACCAACGCCCCCGGCATGTGGGCTGGACGCTGCAGTGGAACCTGTCCTACAACACCGGGATGGCGTTCTCCAGCGGCCAGGGCATGGGCCGCGTCATCGGGTTGTTGGCCGTGGTGATCGCCGTCGTGGTGCTGCGGGCCGTGCGCACGGTGGACAGCCGCGTGGCCATCGTCGCCGGTGGCCTGGTGGCCGGCGGAGCCCTCGGCAACGTGATCGACCGCCTCTTCCGCAACGACGGCTGGATGAGCGGTGCGGTGATCGACTTCATCGACTTCCAGTGGTTCCCGATCTTCAATGTGGCCGACATCGCCGTCAACGTCGGCGGCGGCCTGTTCATCCTGTGGTCCGTGTTCGGCCATCACCCGACCGAGGAGGCCGCATCATGACGATCGAGGAGACCATTCCCGCAGCATTGGCGGGGGAGCGGCTGGACCGAGTGGTGGCGCTGATCGCAGAGTGCAGCCGGAGCGACGCCGCCGTCCTGCTGGCTGCAGGTGGCGTCACCCTCGACGGCGCGCCGGAGTCCGTGGGCAAGCTGCGCCTCAAGGTCGGCCAGGTGGTCGGCGTGCAGCCGGCACTGCTCCCGGTGGAGGGTGGGCCGCAGCCCGACCCGAGCGTCGAGTTCACCGTCGTCCACGCCGACGATCATCTGATCATCGTGGACAAGCCGGCGGGGCTGGTCGTGCACCCCGGTGCCGGCAACCCGGACGGCACCCTGGTGAATGGCCTCCTGGCGCGCTTCCCGGAGATCGTCGACGTCGGTGAGGCGCACCGCCCCGGGATCGTGCACCGGCTCGACATCGGGACCTCCGGCCTGCTGGCCGTGGCCCGGACGCAGGAGGCGTACCACGTGTTGGTGGACGCACTGGCGTCGCGCGACGTCGGCCGCGTGTACCGGGCGCTGGTGTGGGGTCATCTGGCGAACCCCCACGGGGTGGTGGATGCACCCATCGGTCGGGACCATCGGGACCCGATGCGGATGGCCGTGGTGGTCGATGGGCGCCCGAGCCGGACTCGCTACCGGGTGCTGCAGGAGTACCGCTCGCCGACGGCGGCGTCCGCGCTGGAATGCCGGCTGGAGTCCGGCCGCACCCACCAGATCCGCGTCCACCTCAGTGCGATCGGCCACCCGGTGGTCGGCGACGCCACGTATGGGGGCGTGCGCACCCACATCTCACCGCCGCGGCCGTTCCTGCACGCCGCCGTGCTCGAGCTCGACCATCCGGTGACCCGACGGCCGATGCGGTTCGAGTCCGTCCTCCCTCAGGACCTGGCCGAGGTGGAAGCCGCGCTGGAAGCCTGACAGCCGCCCCGCCGAGGGGGGGGGTTCTGCGGTCAACCAGGGGCAGGTTCGGCGAGGCGGGCTTCCGGCCAGGTGGCCTGGCCCGCCGCGGCGTCGGCCACCGCCTGCAGGGTGAAGGCGTCCATCATCAGGCGCATCTGCTCGCCGGCGGACTTCCAGATCGCGAGCAGCACGCACTGCCCCTCGTGATCGCAGGACCCGTCCTGGTGTGGCTCCCCGAAGTCCCCGAGGCTGATCGGGCCGTCCACTGCCGCAAGGATCTCGCTGAGGCGGATCTCGGCGGCCGTGCGCGCCAGCACGTACCCGCCCCCGACGCCTCGCTTGGAGCGCACGAGCCCGGCGCCCTTCAGCGCCAGCAGGATCTGCTCGAGGTACGGCTGGGGGATTCCGGTCCGTTCGGCGATGTCGCGCACCGAGGTCGGGCCTGGGGCCTCCTGGTGCAGGGCAAGGGACAACAATGCCCGGCACGCATAGTCACCTTTGCTCGACACTCGCACGCCGCCATCGTAGGCGGTCGGCGGTGTGGTCCGGCGATTGTCCGGCGTGAATGGCGCGCCGCCCCGCCGAGGTGCTGGACTGTGGGCTCTCGTGTCCGACCCCGTCCTTCCCGACTACGGCGGTGCCAACGTTCGTGGCATCGTGCCGGCGCTGCTGGCGCCCCGCGGCGCGCCCCGGCCGGCGTGGTTGCCCGGGCCCGCGGCCGCCGCCCCGCAGGTGGTGCTGTTCGTCATCGACGGCCTTGGCTGGTCCCAACTGCAGGCACGTCTGCACCTTGCGCCTCATCTGGCAGCGATGGTCGGCGGCCCGATCACCACGGTGGCACCCTCCACCACGGCCACTGCCCTGACCTCGATCTCCACGGGGTTGACCCCGGGTGAGCACGGCCTGGTCGGTTACCGGATGGATGTCCACGGTGAGGTGCTGAACGTGCTGCGCTGGGCCACCGCCCACGGGGATGCGCGGAGGGCCATCGAACCGGCGGCCACCCAACCGTTCCGGCCGTTCCTGGGCGAGTCCGTGCCGGTGGTCAGCAAGGCGGAGCTGGAGGGGTCGGGCTTCACCGAAGCCCATCTGCGCGGCAGCCGCCTCGTGGGCTGGAGGGCGGCCTCCAGCCTGCCGGTGGTCGTGGCGGAACAACTGGCGGCGGGCGAGCCCTTCGTCTACGCCTACTACGACGGGGTGGACAAGATCGCCCACGAGCGTGGGTTCGGTGCCTTCTACGACGCCGAAGTGGTGGCCGTCGACCGCCTGGTCGGCGATCTGCTGCGCGTCCTGCCCGCCGGTGCTGCACTGCTGGTCACCGCCGACCACGGCCAGGTGCAGGTCGGTCGCAACGTCGTGCAGCCCCACCCGGATGTTCTGCGGGCGTGCCGCTACCAATCCGGCGAGGGCCGGTTTCGCTGGCTGCACGCCCGGCCTGGCGCGGCCGAGGAGTTGTTGGGCGCGGCCCACGAACGTCACGCCGACACGGCGTGGGTGCATTCCCGCCAGGAGCTTCTCGACGCTGGCTGGTTCGGCCCGGTGGTCAGCCCGCCGATCGCCGCGCGCCTCGGCGACGTGGCCCTGGTGGCCCGGGAGGCCGTCACCTTCCACGACCCACAGGACAGCGGGCCGTACGAGCTGGTCTGCCGACACGGGTCGCTGACGGCCGACGAGATGTTGGTTCCGCTGCTGGCCGCGGCAGGATGATGGCACCCCAAACCCGACCCCAACAGCGGAGGACGAGATGAGCGACCCGACCGAGCACGTGGAGCACCCCGAAGTGGTGGATGGAGTTCCTCAGAGCGTGCCGATGGAGACCGTCACCGAACCGGCCAAGGTGATGCGCATCGGGTCGATGGTCAAGCAGCTGCTGGAGGAAGTGCGCGGCAGCCAGCTGGACGAACAGAGCCGGGAACGCCTGGCCGAGATCTACGAGCGGTCCATCGTCGAGCTGAGCATGGCTCTGTCGCCGGACTTGCAGGAAGAGCTGCACATGCTGGCCCTGCCGTTCAAGGACGGCGAGGTGCCCAGCGAGAGCGAACTGCGCATCGCCAAGGCGCAGCTCGTCGGCTGGCTGGAGGGCCTGTTCCACGGCATCCAGGCCACCCTCTTCGCTCAGCAGATCGCTGCCCGCCAGCAGCTGGAGCAGATGCGCCAGCTGCCGCCGGGAGAGATGCAGATGCGGCCCGGCCAGACGCCCCAGGCCGACGCCTCGGAGCGCCCGGGCACGTACCTGTAGCGCCCCCGGCTCGCGCGGCGGTTTCCAGCCGGGCCGTTCGGGCACCAGTTTGAGCGGTGCCGGTTCGCGGCTAGGGTCGACGGAATCACAGGCGTGTAATCCGCCGCCTGGTCCGCTCCACCGCACAGGAGGTCCAGCCCGTGGGCGACTCGTTCACCCACCTACACGTCCACATCGAGTTCTCCATGCTCGACGGCGCAGCGCGCCTCGACGAGCTGGTGGCGAAAGCGGTGCAGGACGGGCAGCCGGCGCTGGGAATGACCGACCACGGCAATATGTACGGCGTCCTCGACTTCTTCAAGGAATGTCGCAAACAGGGTGTAAAGCCGGTGATCGGCACGGAGGCGTACATGGCCTACGACTCCCGCCGCGAGCGCCCGGCGCGGCGTGGCCGGGTGGACGACTCCGGCGGCGACACCGAGGGCGGTAAGAAGCTCTACTACCACCTCACCCTGCTCGCTGAGACCAACCAGGGCTACCGCAACCTCATTCAGCTCGCCAGCCTGGCCTTCCTCGAGGGCTACTACTACAAGCCGCGGATGGACTGGGAGCTGCTGGAGAAGTACCACGACGGCCTCATCGCCACCACCGGATGCCTCGGTGGCCATGTGCTGCAGAGCTTGCTGCAAGGCGACGAGAAGGGCGCGCTGGACAAGGCGGGGCGGCTGCAGGAGATCTTCGGCAAGGACAACCTCTTCGTCGAACTGCAGGACCACGGGCTGCAGGCACAGCGGGACACCAACCCGAAACTGATCGAGATCGCCACGCGCATCGGTGCGCCGCTCATCGCCACCAACGACTCCCACTATGTGCACCGCGAGGACCACGAGGCCCACGGGGCGCTGTTGTGCGTGCAGACGGGCGCCCTGCTCAGCGACCCGAAGCGGTTCAAGTTCGAGGGCACGGAGCACTACCTCAAGAGCGCCGCCGAGATGCGGTACCTGTTCCGCGACTTCCCCGAGGCCTGCGACAACACCCTCTGGATCGCCGAGCGCGCCGACGTGGAGATCGAGTTCGGCAAGCCCCAACTGCCGAACTACCCGAAGCGACCCGTGGAGTTCGAGGACGACGCCGCCTACCTCGACCACCTCACGTGGGAGGGGGCGAGGACGAGGTGGGGGGAGGTGCTCCCCGCCAGCGTGGTCGAGCGCGTCGCCTACGAGTTGCAGGTCATCAAGAACATGGGCTTCGCCAGCTACTTCCTCATCGTTGGCGACCTGATCGCGCACGCCAAGAACGCCGGCATCCGCGTCGGGCCGGGCCGCGGCTCGGCGGCCGGGTGTGCGGTGGCCTACTGCCTGCGGATCACCGAGCTCGACCCGATCAAGTACGACCTGCTGTTCGAACGCTTCCTCAACCCCAGCCGCATCTCGATGCCGGACATCGACATGGACTTCGACTCCCGCTACCGGGACGAGATGATCCGTTACGCCGCGGAGACCTACGGCCGCGACCATGTGGCGCAGATCATCACCTTCGGCACGATCAAGGCCCGCAACGCGGTGCGCGATGCGGCCAGAGTGCTCGGCTATCCGTACGGCGTCGGCGACAAGGTCGCCAAACTGATGCCGCCACTGGTGATGGGCCGCGACACGCCGCTGAAGTACTGCTTCGAGGAGAACCCGAAGTACGCCGACGGCTACAAGGCGGCCGCAGAGCTGAGGGCGATGTACGAGGCCGACCCCGACGTGAAGCGGGTCGTAGACGTGGCCAAGGGGCTGGAGGGCCTGAAACGCAGCGACGGCATCCACGCCGCGGCGGTGGTGATCACCAAGGATCCGCTCACCACCTACCTGCCGATCCAACGCAAGCCCGAGTCCGGGCAGGACCCCAACGACGCTCCGATGGTCACCCAGTTCGAAATGCACGGCGTCGAGGAACTGGGCCTGCTGAAGATGGACTTCCTCGGTCTGCGCAACTTGGACGTCATCACCGACACGGTGAACATGGTGCGCGCCACCAAGGACCCAGAGTTCGACATCGACGCCGTCCCGCTCGACGACCTGCGGGTGTTCGACCTGCTCGGCCGCGGGGACACCATGGGTGTGTTCCAGCTGGAGTCCCCACCGATGCGTGCCCTGCTGCGCTCGATGGTGCCGACCTCGTTCGACGACGTCGGCGCCCTGATCGCGCTGTATCGGCCGGGGCCGATGAGCGCCAACATGCACTACGACTACGCGGACCGCAAGAACGCCCGCCAGGAGGTCAGCTTCTTCCACCCCGACGCCCGCGAACTGCTGGCGGACACCTACGGCCTGATGATCTATCAGGAGAGCGTGATGCGCGTGGCGCAGAAGTTCGCCGGCTACTCCCTCGCCGAAGCGGACTCCTTGCGCAAGGCGATGGGCAAGAAGTCCCGCGAGGTGATGGCCAAGGAGCGCAGCAGCTTCGAGGACGGCTGCGAGCGCCAAGGGTACGGTCGCGAACTCGGCGAGGGCCTGTTCGATGTGATCGCCAAGTTCGCCGACTACGCCTTCAACAAGAGCCACAGCTACGGCTACGGCCTGGTCACCTACCAGACGGCGTACCTCAAGGCGCACTACCCGGTCGAGTACATGGCCTGCCTGCTCACCAGCGTCAAGAGCAACCTGGACAAGGCGGCGGTCTACCTCAGCGATGCGCGCACGGCCGGGGTGAAGGTCCTCACCCCGGACATCAACCGCTCGGTCACGGACTTCGCCGCGCTCAACCCCGCCGAAGTGCCGATCGACATCGAGCTGCCGCCGAACAGCCCGGGCGCCATCACCTTCGGCCTGTCCGCGATCCGCAATGTCGGTGGGGGCTTGGTGGACCTGCTGCTGAAGGAGAGGGACGAGAACGGCCCGTTCGACTCGTTCCACGACTTTGCCGAGCGGGTGCCCGAACCGGTGCTCAACAAGCGCACGGTGGAGTCCCTGATCAAGGCCGGCGCGTTCGACACCCTCGGCCATGCGCGCAAGGGCTTGCTGATGGTGTTCGAGCAGATCATCGACACCACCGTGGTCCGCCGCCGCGA
>JBPOIX010000219.1:0-4343 GCA_052034175.1 Actinomycetota bacterium | reverse complement strand
CGCACCATCTCGGTCCCGAGCGAGTGGTCCTCCATCAGCTGCTCCGGGGCGCCGCTGTCGGGCAGCCAGTACGCCCGCGAGTCCCCACACCACGCCAGCGTGGCCAAGCCGCCCGTGCTGGTGCCGGCGATGACCACGGCGATGAACGTGCAGGACGGCGGTTCCTCCGGGTCGCCCAATGCCCGCGCCACACCCACCGTGGCCGCATGGGCGTCCGAGCAGGCACCGGTCAGTGCGGTTCCCCAGTGGGAGATCACCGCGGCCACACCACCTGACGGTGTGGGCGGCGTGCCCACCAGGCGGGTGCACGCCGCCTTGGCCGCGGCCAGCGCGGCCCGATCGCTGTCCGGAGCGGTGGTGACACCGTCGCACACCACCAGCACCCCGAGCGAGCGGTCGGCCAGGCCGGCCAGCGCCATCGCATCCTCGTTGCGCGCATGGAGGATGCCCTTGTCGCACACCCCACCGACCCAGGCCACAGGAGTCTCCGCCCAATGGTCCCGGGCGGAGGGCGCCTTCTGGCCGCACAGGGAGCAGAAGCCGTCGTCGAGCACCTCGCCGCTGCACCGGTTGCAGCGGGCCGCCAGGCGGGTGGCGGGCGCCGGCGTGATCACCTTGCTCGCCTCGGGTGGCGGCAGCGGCGCGGCGGCGTCCGGCGAGAGTGCCGCCCCGCACGCCTCGCAGAACGTGTCCGAAGCCACGACGGCCTCGCTGCACGACGGGCAGACGTCGCTCATCGAAGCGTCCGCGGACGCACCGCGTTGGCCTGATCCACCAGTGCCACGCGGCGGGCGGGGTCGGGGTTGACCCGCGCCGCGTCGCGGAAGGCGGCCTCCAGGGCCAGACGCAGCGGCGCCTCCTGCGCGGGAACGGCACCGACCTTGGCACCCGCCGGCGGGCGGTGCTGCAGCACGTGTGCCAGCGCCGACTCGAGAATGCGGATGCGAAGCCCCGCTTGCTCCGCCGGCGGCATGGCCGCGGCATCCAGTTCCGCCGTGGCCGACGACAGATCGGCCAGCGCATGCTGGGGGTCGATCGCCGAGGCGAACAACAGCACCTTGGCCCGCTTGGCATCGCCGAAGGCGCGGCTGGTGGCGGGAATGCGGTCGAGCGCAGCCAGGGCCTGCTGCCGGTTGCCACCGCGGGAGGCGATGCGCGCCAGGCCGAACTGACCGACGGCCACATAGGCCGCATCCGTCTGCGCGCAGATCGTGTACATCCGTTCGGCCACCGCCGGTTCCCCGGCCGCCTCGCAGGCCGCAGCCAGGGCCAGCTTCGGCGCCAGCTCGCCCGGCAGCGCGCCGTACACGGCGTTGAACGCGTGGACGGCGGCTTGCGCATCGCCCTTGGCCAGCGCGGCCAAGCCCTGCAACCACACGGCGCGCCAATCCCACGGGTCCTGGTCGAGCATCTGTTGGGTGGTCGAGGCAGCAATCGTGTACTGCCCGCCACGCAGCGCGGCATCCGCCCGGGCCGCGGCAACAGCGGGAGAGCTCTCCGGCGCCTGCCGCAGCGCGGCGAAGCGGGCTGCGGGCTCGTCCGCCGTCACCCCGGCCAACCACGGGGTCATCGGGTCCGCAGGGTCGGCGAGCAGGTGAGGGAGGTCTTTCCAGGTCAGCAGCTCTACCGCCGCACCCGGCGGCTCGAACAGACGCGACGGGGTGCTGCGGGTGACGACGCCCGTCCCGCTGCCCGCGGCCGCGGCCACTTCGCGCAGCACACCGAGCAGCTGCTCGCGCATCTCCTCCGCCGACTGGAAGCGATCCTCTGGCCTCGCTGCGGTGCCCTTCTGCATCCAGCGGTACAGCGAGTCGAACTGCTGGAAGAGCGGCACCTGGTCCGCGGGAGGGAGGGTGGTCTCGAACTGGTTCTGGTACCCCTTGAACTCGAACGTCAGCACGGCCAACGTGCGTGCCACCGTGTACAGGTCGCTGGCGACCGTGGTGCCGTCGCTGGCCACTTCCGGGGCCTGGAAGCCGACGGTGCCGTAGATCGGCGACTGGTCGTCGTCGGCGCGGCGCACCCCACCGAGGTCGATCAGCTTGATGCCGTCACCGACCTGGATGATGTTCGCCGGCTTTAAGTCGCAGTACAGCAACCCGAGCGAGTGGAGGTAGCCGAACGCCGGGAGGATCTCGACGATGTAGGCGATCGCCTGGTCCACCGGGATGGCGGAGAAGGCGCCGTTGTTGGCCTTCATCCGGTCCTTGAGCATGTTGTTCAAGGACCGCCCGCCGACGTACTCCATCACGATGTAGGAGTTGCCGTCCGGGGAGGTGACGAAGTTGTAGATCTCGACGATCAGCGGGTGCTCGACCTCCGCCAGGTACTGCTTCTCGGCCACGGCCGCCCGTGCGGCATCCGGGTCGCCGGCGTTGAGCAGGCCCTTGAGCACCACCCAGCGGTCGTTCACGTTGCGGTCGCGGGCCAGGTAGATCCAGCCCATGCCACCGTGCGCCAGGCACCCGGCCACCTCGTACTGCCCGCCGAGCAGTTGCCCCGCCTGCAGCGTGGGCTCGAAGTCGAACGGGGTGCGGCACTTCGGGCAGAAGCCCTGGGTGCGGCCGGCGCTGCCTTCGCGCGATCGCCCGACAGGCGTCTGGCAGACGCTGCAGAAGCGCTTGTCCTCGGCCACGATGGCCGGGTTCATCAGGCTCTGGCGCGGGTCGATGTCCGGGATGGGCGGCACATGGGTGAGCCCGGCACCGAGGCGGGACTGCTGCGACGAGGCCCCGAGGCGGCGCGTCGGCCGCGACCCGGAGACGTTGCGTGCCGAACCGAGCGGCACGGAGCCCAGCCGCGAGGTCGCCGTGGCCGAGCGAGTGCTGATGGCCGCCGAGGCGGCGGATGACGCAGCCGGCGCCGCAGCCTGGCCTGCACCGCCGGAGCCCGCAGTGGACCCTGCGGCCGGTGCGGCGCCCGGCGCAGGAGCGAGGCCGCAGACGTCGCAGTAGCCGTCGGCGATCGAGCCGCCGCAGCCCGGTTGGGTGCACTTCACGACGCCACCCCCTGGTGCTCGTTCACCGCGGCCACGAAGGCCTCGACCAGCTTCGCTGACGCCGTGAGGTCGCACGGGGCGGCCCACAGCGCTTCCTTCGCCAGGGCGTAGCCGGCCTCCACCGCGGGTTGGGCCATCAGGCCGCGCCGCGTGGCCTTGTCGGCCATCGACTGCAACAGGCCGCGAAGATCCTCTCGACGCTGCAACGGCTGCTCGAACCGCCGGCCCGCTTCGTCCAGCGCGGCTTGCACACGGTCCGCGCGGTGCAGCACCGGAAGCGCCGCGGCCCGCGCCGCCGGCCACGGCAGGGAACGCAGGTCGACCGGCCGGCCCCCCTGGGACGCGATGGCACCCTCGGAAGAGTGGGGGCCTTCGGTGCCGTCGGTGCTGTCCGCCGGCGCGGGCAGGTCGGCTGCCACCGCAGCCACCGAGGGCACGGCGATCGGCGGCGCCTGTAACACCTTCTCCCGGCAGCGCGCCGCCAGCTCGCGCACCGTGCGTTCCTGAGCGGCCAGCTCGGCCAAGCGGGCCGGGAGGCCGTCCCAACGGCGCAGCGTCTCCGTACGCTCCCGCTCCGCGGCTTCCAGGCTGGCGCGCAGGCCGGCGAGGTCGGCCGCCACCGCGGTGTCGTCGCGACGCTCCGCCAGGGCCGCCGCCAGCGCAGCCGTCTGGCCGGCGTTCAGCCCGAGGTCGGCGGAGAGCCGGCGGCAGATGGAGAGGTCGGCCTCGGCCTGGGCGGCGCGTTCGGCGGCGGCCACCTGCCCGGCCTCGCGGGCGCCGACCTCGGCTTCCACCTTGCGGAGCACCGCATCCAGCAGGTCGGCGGCATCGCGCAGGGTGCTGCCCACCGGGCTCCCGAGGTCGTCGGTGACCGGCTGCTCCGCGAGCGCCGCGGCCGCACCCGCACCCGCACCCTTGCCGAGCGCAGCCTCCACAGCGTCCAGGCGGGCAGCGATGGCCTTGCGGGCCACGAACGCTGCCGCGACGTTCGCCATGTCGTCGTCGCTGCCAGCGGTGCGCGTGCGCTCCTCCAGCGACAGCAGGGTGTCGGTGCGCTCGGCCAGCCAGTCGCGCCACTGGGCCACCAGTTGGCGCATGCCCGCGGCGGTGGGTGCGGGTGCCGGGGCGCTCACGGCAGTGGCCTGTCGTCGCGTGCGTCGGGCAGCTTCGCCTCACCGAGGGTCCCGAACAGCCACCGGTCGTAGATCGCTTGCCAGGTGCCGTCCTCGCGCATGCGCGCCAGAACCGCGTTGACGAACTGCACGAAGTCCACCTGGCCCGGCTGCATGCCCAGCGCGTAGGGCTCCTCGCTGAAGAACGGGCCGACGACGATCGCGTTCGGGTC
>JBPOIX010000029.1:0-4197 GCA_052034175.1 Actinomycetota bacterium | reverse complement strand
ACGTGCCGGCCCTGGAAGCCGCCCCCACCGAGGGGTGGAAGACGAACGTGCTCGGCACCCGCAACGTGCTGGCGGCCGCCGAGGCGCACGGTGTGCAACGATTCGTCAACATCAGCACGGACAAGGCGGCCGATCCTGTCAGCGTGCTCGGGCGGACGAAGCGCACGGCGGAGCAACTGACGGCCGCGGTGGCGGAACGGACGGGGCGCTCGTACGTGTCCGTGCGGTTCGGCAACGTCATCGGTAGCCGCGGCTCGGTGATGGAAACGTTCCTCGCCCAGATCGAAGCCGGGGGGCCGGTCGCCGTCACCCACCCCGAGGTCACCCGCTACTTCATGGCGGTGCGCGAAGCCGTCCGCCTCACTCTCCAGGCCGCCACCGTCGGCGCTCCCGGGGAAGTCCTGGTGCTCGACATGGGCGCGCCCGTGTGCATCGCCGATGTGGCACGGCAGCTGATCGAGCAGTCCGGCAAGCAGGTGGCCATCGAGTACACGGGGCTGCGGCCGGGCGAGAAGCTGCACGAGGTGTTGTTGTCGGTCGGCGAGGAGGGACAGCGCCCGCATCACCCCCTGATCGATCATGTGCAGGTGCCACCGACATGGTTCGACTCGGACTCCCCGATCGCTTCCCCGGACGAGGGAACGGAGACTGCTCGTTATAGTGGCGCGACCCGAAGTGCAGACGAGGAGGCACGCAGGTGATGAAGCGGATGTTGGCGGCAGTGGTCGCCCTACTGGTCGGCACAGCCGTCGTTCCGGCCACCGTCGGCGCCTACCCCCCTGGTGGCACCACCGTCGTCACCGACTCCTCGGTGTACAAGCCGGGCAGCACGGTCACCATCACCGCCAACGGGTTCGCCGCCTGCGCCGGGCAGACCGTCACGTTCACGATCACCTTCCCGCCCGGGGCCACGGTCTCGGGGCTGATGTCGGGGCTGAGCAACTCGCCGGCGTCGGGGTCCACCTCCTCGAGCAACACCATCGTCGTCACGGCCATCGCCAACGCCGCGGGTGTCGCCGTCGTCACCGTCACCGCGCCCAACTTCCTGGGCGTCTACACGGTCGTCGCCAGCTCGCCGGGCTGCCCGGACGCCACCACGACGTTCACCGTGCGCCGCCTCCCGCAGGCCGGTTCGAACACCATGCCGTGGCTCGTCGGGGCCTTCGCCGCCCTCGCTGCCGGCCTGCTGTTCCTGCTCGTGGCGCGCCGTCGCCGCCAGCCCGCGCGCTGACCGACGGAACGGTCCCCCTGACCGACTGATCAGGGCATTTGTCTGTTGCATCAGTGAGTAGCAACGCGCCCCTGGGCCTCGTTAGGTTCAACCCGCTTTCGTGCCGGAACGGCCGGCCGGGAAGGAACCGAGAACCCATCTCTCGTCTCGAAAGGGCGTCGCGATGAACACCAACGACATCACTCCTGTGTGCAGCCAGAACGGTCGCAAGGGCATTTCCTACGACTGGCAGAGCCTGTACATCGCGGCCCAGACGGCCGAGCTCGACCGCGAGCTGGCTGCGCTGACCCCCGAGTACGCCGAGTGAGGCGACTGCCGGCACGAGTACTCGTGCTCGGCTGTGGTTCGGTGGCCCAGGCCGCCGTGCCGTTGTTGGTGAGGGACCTCGGCATCGAGGCCACTCGCATCACGATCGTCGACTTCGTCGACAACCGGTCCCGCGTGGCCGCCGTGCTGGCGCAGGGCGTCCAGTACGAGCAGGCCAGGGTCACCCCGGAGAACCTGGACGAGTTCCTCACCGCCCGGGTGGGCGACGGCGACCTGCTGCTCGACCTGGCGTGGAACATCGACAACCCGACGATCCTTCAGTGGTGCCGCGATCATGGCGTGCGCTACCTGAACACCTCGGTCGAGTTGTGGAACCCGTACGACCACATGACCGAGGTGCACCCGCTGGACCGCAGCCTCTACGTGCGGCACATGAGCATCCGGCGGATGATGGCCGGCTGGCCGGACAACAAGGGCGCCACGGCCGTGGTCGAGCACGGCGCCAACCCGGGCCTGGTCAGCCACTGGGCCAAGCAGGCGCTCACCGAGATCGCCACCCGCATGCTCGCCGACGGCATCGCCGGCGCTGCGGCCCCCGGGCTGGAGCTCGCCTTGGCCGAGGGTGCGTTCAACCAGCTGGCGATGCTGACGGGCACGAAGGTCATCCATGTGGCCGAGCGGGACACCCAGGTCAGCAATGTGCCCAAGCGCACCGGCGAGTTCGTCAACACCTGGAGTGTCGAAGGGTTCTACGAGGAGGGCGTGGCGCCGGCCGAGATGGGCTGGGGCACCCACGAGCGGCGCCTGCCGCCGAACGCCTTCGTCCACGCCGGCGAAGGCCCGTGCAACCAGGTCGCCATCGCCAGGCCGGGCATGGAGACCTGGGTGCGCAGCTGGGCACCCGGTGGCGAGATCCGCGGCATGGTCATCCGCCATGGTGAGGCGTTCACGATGTGCGAAGCACTCACCGTCAACGACCCGGTCACCGGCAAGGCCGTCTACCGGCCGACAGTGCACTACGCCTACCACCCCTCCGACGCCGCCATCAACAGCGTGCTCGAGCTGCGCATGCGTCGCTGGGAGATGCAGCCCGAGCAGCGGATCATGAACGACGAGATCGTGTCCGGGCAGGACATCCTCGGTGTCAACCTGATGGGCCACCCGTACAAGTGCTGGTGGACCGGCTCGCTGCTCTCGATCGAGGAGGCCCGCGCGGCACTCCCCCACCAGAGCGCCACCACGATGCAGGTGGCCGGCAGCATCATGGGCGCGATCAGCTGGATGATCGACCACCCCAACGAAGGCTTCTGCGTGCCCGACGACCTGCCGTGGGAGGCCGTGCTCAAGGTCAGCAACCGCTACCTCGGCACCCTGCACAGCGGCCCCGCGGACTGGGACCCTGTGAGCAGCCGGGCCGACCTGTTCGCCAAGTTCAGCAACGAAGCCCAGCACGTCGACCACGACGACCCCTGGCAGTTCACCAACTTCCTCACGGACTGACACCGAGTTCCCAACGGCCTTACGTAAAGGCTGTCGGGCGCTGACCTGGGGCGCCGGGGCGAGCGTCTTGACACAAACCAGCACGCCGACACGGGTGACTAAGTTGTCCGGATGCACCGCCCGACAGTTCGCCGGCCGCTCCACCTGCTCCTCCTTTCGCTGATGACACTCGCCGGCTGCAGCGGCGGAGATTCCGACAGCGCCGACACCTCGGGCCCGGACGACACCAACGCGGCGGTGGTCACTGTCGACGGCGCCGACCCCACCTTGCCCGAGCCGACCACCACCACCACGGCACCTCCCGAGGTGGTCCCAGTCGGCCAGCGGTGGGCCCCCGGGCAATCGCTGCACAACACCGGGCGCACCGACAACGGTCGCCACCGGTTCGTGCAGGCAGCGGGAGCCACCTGGTTCCTGTCGACGAAGTTCAACGGCGTCGCGATCTATCGGTCCACCGACGGCGCCACCTGGACTGCCGCCGATGTCGGCCCGACGACTCCCGGGGAGTCGTTGTGGATCAACGACATGGCGGAGGGGCCCGACGGTCGCCTCGCCGCCATCGCCACCCGCGGCACCCGGTGCGACTCCGTGATCGACAACGGCGACGGCACCCAATACGTCGGCTTCTGCCGAGGGCAAGCGGCGGCGGTCCTCCTCTCCGACGACTCGGGCGCCACCTGGCGACGCATCGAGCCGCCCGCCATGGCACCCCCAGGGGACTCGTCGGTGCGACCCGTCAGCATCATCGCCACAGACACGGGTTTCGTGGCTGCCGGCACCGTGGCCGGCCCGGATTGGCACGCCCGGCTGTGGTCGTCACCCGACGGCGAGAACTGGACGCTGGACCGCGAGGTGCGCGGCGCCAGCCCGTACGCCAGCGCCGAGCAGCTGATCACCGACGGATCGACGATGGTGCTCGTGCTCTCCGACCACCCGTGCGCGTCGCCGCGGGTCTCCACGCCCGGGTGGGTCCTGGGTGCCGATTGGGTGGAGTGGCCGCGGGTGTTCAGCGGCACGTCCACCGCCGACCTCGCACCGCTGGCGGTTGGCAGCCACCCCTTCGTGCGCGACCTCGACATCAGCAACTGCGACGTGCTGGGCAGCCTGGAGACCATCAGCGCCGTCGATCTCACCCACCCTGGCATGACCGGCATGGTCGTCGGCGGAGTGATCACGCTGCTCGAGGACCCGCGCCCCAC
>JBPOIX010000220.1:0-4026 GCA_052034175.1 Actinomycetota bacterium | reverse complement strand
CCCTTCAATCCGAACCCGTACTTGTGCGTGTCGGCGCTGATCGAGGTGACGCCCGGATGGCGGAAGTCGAACACCGGTACCGGCCGCCCGAGCGCCTCACCCCACGCGAGGATGAACCCGCCGAGGCACCCGTCGACATGCAACAGGGTGTCCAACTCCAGCGCCAGGTCGGAGAGCTCACTGATCGGGTCGATCAGGCCGTGGGGGTAGGTGCCCGCCGAACCGACCAGCGACACCGTGTTGGCGTCCACCAACGACCTCACCGACGCCATGTCGGCCACGAACTGGTCGGTCACCTCCGCCAGCCGCAGTTCGATGCCGAAGTAGTGCGCACCCTTCACCAGTGCCGGGTGCGCCGTCAGCGGCATCACCACGTTCGGCTGGGTGATCCCCCGCTCGCGGCCGCGCTCGCGCGCCACCAGCAGCGGGTTCATCAGGCTCTCCGTGCCCCCGCTGGTCAGCACACCGAACGGCTCGGGAGCGTGCAGCATGTCGGCCGTCATGGCGATGATCTCGCCCTCGAAGCGGGTGGCACTCGGGTACATGTCCCGTTGCAACACGTTGGCGTGGCTGAAGTGGCCGAACACCTCGTTGAGGAACTCGTAGTGCTCCTCGTCGCCGGAGTAGATCGAGCCGCTGATCTTGCCCTCGTGATAGGGCGAGTCCTCCACGGTGGCCATCGCCTCGATCTCGCGCAACACCTCGGCCCGCGGCCGGCCGGTCTGCGGGAAGGCGCGCACCACGGGGTACTGGTCGGCATAGGGGTACAGGCCCATGTGGGTCTCCTCAGGGGTTCAGGGCGAGCGCAGGGTGAAGCGCGGTGAGGCGGGCGAGCGCCCGCTCCAGCGCCGGCCGAGCAGCAGGGTCGGGGTCGTGCACCTGTTCCACCTGCAGGAGCGAGGGCACCTCGGCAAGGTGCAGCAGGCCGAGGTCGGCGAAGGCGAGGAATGCCGCGCCCCGCGCGTTCGTGGCGCGCGGTTCGGCCAGCCGGTGGACAGGCCGGTCGAGTGCATCGGCCAGGATCTGCGCCCACAGCGGGCTGGAGGCACCGCCACCACCGAAGCGCACGAAGGGGTAGTTGCTGCCGACGAACGTCTCCACGTGGGGCAGCAGCCACGCCAGGTTCAACGCCACACCCTCGAGGGTGGCGCGCAGCAGATGGTGCCGGTCGTGCTCCAGCGACAGGCCGACGTAGGCGCCGCGCACATCGTCGTTGGGGTTCGGGGCGATCGAGCCGAGCAGCCATGGCAGGAAGCCGGCGCCGTCGCACCCTGGCGCGACCTCCGCGGCCAGCGCCACGGCGTCCTGCGGGGTCGGCACTCCGAACAGCCGCTGCGCCCACTCCAGCGCCCTGCCGCCCACCCCGTTCTCCGCCATCACGTAGTACATCCCGTCGACCGGGCTGGGCACGGCGAGGATGCCGGCGCCGATGTCGCCTCGATGCTCGGGGATGTGGCTGACCATCACCGAGGTGGTGCCGATGATCACCGACGCCGCGTCGGGCCCCAACGCCCCGGCCCCGACCGCGGATGTGATCGAGTCGATCGTGCCCGGGAACACCGGGGTACCCGCAGCCAGGCCCAGCTCGGCGGCGACCGCGGGGCGCACGCCACCGACGGCGCCGTGCAGGGGCCGCAGTGGTGCCAGCTTCGCCGGGTCGAGCCCGGTGGCCGCCACGAGGTCGGGGTCGTACTCGGTGCTCCCCCACTGCCGGTTGTCGCACACCAGCTGGCCGAACACCGTGCTCTGGGTGGCGCCCACCTCACCTGTCAGCCGGGCGACCACATAGTCCATCGGCTCGACCAGCGCCGCCGCGGCGGCGTACGCCTCCGGATGGAACGCCTGCAACACATGGGCGTGCGCCACATTGTCGTTGCCGCTCGGTAGCGGGATCATCCCGTGCCGTTCGAGGAAGAGCATGAACGACTCGTCGGTGAGCAGGGTGAGGTTGTGCGCCGCGCCGCGGGTGTCCATCCACAGGATGCACGGGCCGGTCGGCGTGCCATCGGCGCGCACCGGGATGGTGCTCATGTACTGGCTGGTGACGGCCACGCCCACGATCGACGGCAGCGGCACCACGGCCGCCAAGACCTCGTGGGTGGCGGCCACGATCGCGGCCCACATCTCCTCCGGGTCCTGCTCCGCGCCGCGGCCTTTGGCGGCGTCGACGAACCGGGTTACCACCGGCCGGCTGCGCCACGCCAGGGTGTGGCCCGAGCGCTGCACCAGCGCCACCTTCGGGCCACCCGTTCCGAGGTCGATCGCCAACACGCACTCGCTCATGCGCACAGACTGCCAGAGCGATGGACCATCTGGGGCACCTGGGGGTACGCTCAGTTGATGGACCGACGCGCGGCGCTGCGGAAGCTGGGCGTGGGCGCGCTCGCCGCGGGTGCTGTCCACCTCGTCAGCAGCGAGGCCATGGCCGACGGGGGCACCACCACCTGCCGCCCGGTGGCACCGACAGCCACGCCGAGCACCCTGTCGCACGTCGTCGATACCGGCAACAGCCGCATCCGGATCAGCGTGTCCGGGTACGGCACCACCACCTGCCCGGGCTGCCGCGGCGGCAGCACCATCCCCGTGGTGCAGTTCCGTTGGGATGTCACACCGGTCAGCGGCTCCACCCCACTCATCGTGCGCGATGGGTTGGGCGGCAACATCACCGGCGTGTGGACCACGTTCACCACCGTGTACATCCGCACCAACCCGCCCGGCTTTCCCGCGTTCATCGACCCGAGCCAGTTCCAGGTCCGGGTCACCATCCGCTGGGTGTGTCGCGGCGCCCGCAGCGCAGCCTGGGCCTGCAGGTCGTACGTGAACACGATCACGTACAACCCGCCACCGGCGTCGCCGGCCACCGGCACGGGCTGGGTGGTCTCCGGCATCGGCGCGTGCGAGCCGCCGAACCCGGCCAACCCCTGAACCCGGCCAACCCCTGAACCCGAACGTGCTACACCTTCGGGCATGACGTCCGCAGCCATCGAAGCGCTGGTGGCCCGAGTACCGGCATGGCAAGGCCGCACGGTCGCGCTCGCACCCCTGCACGGCGGGATCACCAACACCAACTATGTGGCCACGGTGGACGGCGAGCGCTTCGTCGTGCGGGTGCCGGGCGAGCGGACGGAGCTCCTGGGCATCGACCGGGCGAACGAGGCCGAAGCTGCGGTCCGTGCGGCCACGCTGGGCCTGGCACCGGAGGTCGCGGGTGAGCTGCCGGAGATCGGCACGTTGATCACCGCCCTCGTCCCCGGTCGCCATCTCGAGGGACCGCCGTTCGAGCGTCGGCTGGCCGACGTGGTGGCACTCCTGCGTGCGTTCCACGGCAGCGGCCCGCTGCGCGGCGCCTTCCCGATCCACCGCGTGGTGGAGTGGCACGCCCGCGATGCCGCCACGTATGGCGTGGTTGCACCCGCCGCCTATGGTCGCTTGCATCAGCAGAGCCGGCGGATCGAAGCTGCGTTCGCCGCCGCACCCACGGCGCCGGTGCCGTGCCACAACGACCTGCTGCCGGGGAACGTGCTGTTCGACGACGACGGTGGCCGGGTGTGGCTGCTGGACTTCGAGTACGCCGGCATGAACGACCTGTGCTTCGACCTCGGCAATCTCAGCGTGAACTGCGGGCTGGACCGCGCCGGCGACGAGGAGCTGCTGCGCCTCTACTTCGGCGAGGTCACCCCGGCCCGCTGGGCGCGGCTGCAGCTGATGAAGGTGATGAGCGAGTTCCGTGAGGGCATGTGGGCCGTGGTGCAGCAGGCCATCAGCACGCTGGACACCGACTTCGTGGCCTACGCCAACGAACGCCTCGGCAACTGCGAACGCCTCGCTTCCCAACCCGAGTTCGAAGCCTGGCTCGCCGCCGCCGCCCACCCCATCTGACCCGAGCCCGTGCCCGCCGGTGCCAGTCGGCGCCGCCCAGTGCCTGCCGAGCCGCCCGAGCCACCCGAGCGACCCGAGTGAGACGGCGCCCACCCGAGTGAGAGGCCGCCGACCCGAGTGAGAGGGCGCCCACCCGAGTGAGACGGC
>JBPOIX010000118.1:0-2075 GCA_052034175.1 Actinomycetota bacterium | reverse complement strand
CCTGGCCGGTGAGCCCGCTGATGTCGTAGTCCGCCCGCAGGCGCAGCCGCAGCCCCATCGGCGGGGCGTTCTGGTCCGTGACGCTGGACGCCCAGTGGGTGGCCGGAAGCACATAGCCGCGGCGGGTGGTGGAGAACGTCACGCGGATCGGGTGCAGGATCTTCCCCGCCGCCACCTCCTCGTAGCGCACGAGCCCGGGGAGGATCGGCAGGCCCGCCGCGTCGGCGCTCGTCCAGCCGAGGGGGCGCAGGGCATTGCTGCGCAGGTTGAAGCGGGCGCCGCTGGCCGCCACCCAGCCGCTCCCCTGCCGCCGCCCGACGAACAACTCGAACAGATCGCAGGTGCCCTGGCGCAGGGCGATCACGTGACGGTCGCCGCCCGCCCCGGTGCCGCCTTCCACCGGCGCGTCGAGCGGGATCGGGAACGGGCCCGGATCGCTCTCGTCGCCATAGGCGTCGTAGCTGATCGGCACGAGTGGCTGGTTCTGGGGCACCACCACGAACGGGATGCCGTAGTTCGGGTTCTCGCCGAAGTCCGGATGGAGGAAGTCGCTGCCGTGGGCCTGGACGTAGCTGATGATCTGGGCGCTGCGGCTGTGCAGCGGGGCGTTGCGGATGTCCACGTTCCACGAGTTGTCCGTGGGAAAGACGGTGCAGCCGCCGATGGTGGGTACGGGAGGCGGCGTCAACCGCTGCGCCTGGACGGAGGCCGCCGCGGGTGCGTTCACCGGGTCCGCACCGGCGATGGTGGCGGCGGCAAGGGTCGCCGCGATGACGAACGCAGCGACCGGGCGGACCTTCACGGGTTCATCATCGGCCGAATGCCCTCCAGCGTTGAGGATCCGAGTGAGCAGGCCCAGACCCGAGTGAGCGGGCGGAGATCCGAGTGAGCAGGCCCAGGTCCGAGTGAGCGGGCGCAACCGAGTGGGTACTCGCATCCCGTATGGGAGTACCCACTCGAATGGGTCCGTCAGCGGGAACGGCCGCCGCTGCCTGGCGTTGCACCGCGGCCGACCCCACGGGCGGCGCCCGCCGGGCCCAGCTCGAGGCCGCCGGCTGACCGGCTACCCGCCGATCTGGCTCATCGTGCGCCGCGGCTTGACGAAGGTGACCTGGCCGATCTGATGGCCGGCCCACTTCGTGCCCACCGCCCGCTCGATGAGGGCGGCCAGGTCGTCGTCCGACCCGCCGCCACGTAGCACCTCGCGCACGTCGAACTCGCGCGTCTCGAACAGGCACGTGCGGAACTGGCCGTCGGCGGTCAGGCGCACGCGGTCGCAGTCCCCGCAGAAGGGTTTGGTGACCGTGGGGATGACGCCGACCATCGCCCCGCCGCCGAGCGACGCGCCGTCCGTATAACGCCACCGGTCCGCAGGGGCGGCACCGCGGGCGGGCACCGGCTCCAGCGGGAACTCGGCCGCCAGGCGAGCCAGGATCTCGTCCTGCCCCACCACGTCGTGGTGCAGCCAGTGGCCCGACGCATCGAGCGGCATGAACTCGATGAATCGCACCTCCACGCCGCGCTCGCGCCCGAAGCGGGCCAGCGCCACGATCTCGTCGTCGTTCACGCCACGCTGCACGACCGCGTTGATCTTCACGGGGGCGAAGCCCGCCTCGACCGCAGCGTCGATGCCGTCGAGCACGCGCACCAGTTCGTCGCGCCGCGTCATGCGCTCGAACTTCGCCCGGTCCAGCGTGTCCAGGCTGATGTTCACTCGCCGCAGGCCGGCGTCGAACAGCTCGTGCGCCAGAAGCCGGAAGGTGGCGCCATTCGTGGTCATCGCCACATCCACGCCGAGCGCGGCCAGCTTGGACACCAGCACGGGGAGGTGGGCGCGCACGGTGGGTTCGCCGCCCGTGAGACGGATGCCGTCCACCCCGAAGCGCTGCACGAACAGCCGGGCCACACGCTCGATCTCCTCGAACGTCAGCACCTCACTGCGCGGCACCCATTGCATCCCCTCCTCGGGCATGCAGTACGTGCAGCGGAAGTTGCAGCGATCGGTGACGCTGATGCGCAGGTCGCGAATCGTTCGCCCGAACGGGTCGACGAGATCCTGTACCTCAGCCATCGGC
>JBPOIX010000372.1:0-2193 GCA_052034175.1 Actinomycetota bacterium | reverse complement strand
TGCCAAGTTGGCAGGACGGACCAGCTCGAACCGTGTGAAAGATCCGGACGAACCGTGTGAAGAATCTCGGGGCCGCCCCGATTTGAGCTCTCTCACCAGGGGCGATTCAAAGTGGGATTACCCCACGTTGTGATGTCGCGAGACATCGGCAAGGCCCGAACCCTCATCAGGGTTCGGGCTGCTTGCCTTTTCGGGGTCGGCAGGACGCGGGATGGGACCGATCGCTCGCTCGGCGGCACCCTGGGATACGGCAGCGCTCTGGGGCTGCCCTAGGGTTGCTCGCGCCGGGCAGGCCCACCGGGCTCTCCCCCGCAGATCACCAGTGGAAGGACCGCGATGTCGGACCAGATCGTTCACCCGTTGCAGCTCGGCGGCGCCTACGGATCGCCGTACTCGCTGAAGATGCGCGCCGTGCTGCGCTATCGACGGATCCCGTTCACGTGGGTGCTGCGCGACTCGGAGTGGGACCACCTGCCACCGGTACCGGTGCGGCTGATCCCGGTGATCGCCTTCCCCGACGCCGACGGCAACTACCCGGAGGCGCAGATCGACTCCAGCCCGCTCATCGAGCGGCTCGAGGCGATGTACACCGAGCGGAGCCTCGTGCCCGTCGACCCGGTGGTGGCCTTCCTCGACTACCTGATCGAGGACTACGGCGACGAGTGGGTCACCAAGCAGATGTACCACTACCGCTGGTACTACGACGACGCGATCGACAAGGCCGGTTCGCTGCTCCCGCTCGACCAGAACCAGCAGATGCCCGAGCACCGCTGGCAGAAGGCGAAGCAGTTCATCACCGACCGCCAGATCGGCCGCCGCGCGCTGGTCGGGTCGACCGAGCAGAACCGTCCGGTCATCGAGGACTCCTACGCCCGGCTCCTCGACCTGCTCCAGCAGCATCTGAGCACCCGGCCGTTCCTCCTCGGCGACCGCCCCGGGCGCGGCGACTTCGGCGTGTTCGGGCAGCTCCGCCAACTCGTCGGCTGGGACCCCGAGTCCGCCCGCATCGCCGTGCGCCGCGCGCCGCGGGTCGTGAACTGGGTCGAGCGCACCGACGACCTGTCGTGGTGGGCCGTCGACGGCAGCGCCGGCTGGTGCGACCGCGGGACCATCCCGACCTCCACCCTCGACCTGCTCGGCGAGATCGGCCGCACCTACGCCCCGTTCATGCTCGCCAACGCCGCGGCGATCGATGCCGGCGCCGACGAGGTGGTGTGCGAGATCGACGGTCACGAATACCGCCAGGGCACCTTCGCCTACCAGCACAAGTGCCTCGCCTGGCTGCGCGGCCAGTACGCCGCCCTCAGCCCCGACGACCGAGCCGCGGTCGACGGGATCCTCGCCGGCACCGGCTGCGACACGCTGATCCGTTGACCTGCAGCGTCGTCGCCGAGGTCAATGCTCGGCACGCCGGGTCGGGGCGGGCAGAGTAGTGGCATGGCACAGCCGGACGACTCGACCCTGATCGTCCCCGACGTCTCGGCGTTCCGCGACTGGCTGCGCGCCGACGGCCAGATGTCTGACGGCGTCTGGCTGGTGCTCGCCAAGAAAGGCACGACCGACCCGACCAGCCTCACGTATGCCGAGGCGCTCGATGAGGCGTTGTGCCACGGCTGGATCGACGGGCAGAAGCGCAGCCGCGACACCGCAACGTTCGTGCAGCGATTCACTCCGCGCCGCCGGGCGAGCCTGTGGTCGAAGCGCAACGTCGGCCTCGTCGAGCGGCTGATCGCCGACGGCCGCATGCAGCCGGCTGGCCTCGCCGAGATCGAGCGCGCCAAGGCAGACGGCCGGTGGGACGCGGCGTACTCTGGCCAGGCCTCCATCGAGGTGCCCGTCGACCTCGCCGCCGCCCTGGCCGCCAGCCCGGCCGCGGCTGCCATGTTCGCCACGCTGAACGGCACCAACCGTTTCGCGGTGCTGTTCCGGGTGGAGACGGCGAAGAAGGCCGACACCCGCGCTCGCCGCATCGAACAGTTGGTGTCGATGCTGGCCCGCGGGGAGACGATCCACCCGCAGACATCACCGCGACGGACCACGAAACCGCGCTGACCGCCGTCAGGACAGTTGCCGCCTCGCCCGTGCAGTTGAGGAGGTTCACCCCGTCCGCGCCCAGTCGGCCACGAGTCCGTGCCGCCACTTCCTGGGCGTGCACGGCGTCGAGGTCGGTGATCGGCACGCTGAGGTGGGCCG
>JBPOIX010000112.1:0-9864 GCA_052034175.1 Actinomycetota bacterium | reverse complement strand
TCAGCCGGCGGTGATCTCGCGCAGGAACGCTTCGGCGACGGCCCGCTCGCGGGTGCGCTTCATCGGCGGCAGCGCCTTGACGATGTCCCAGCGGTAGTTGGCGGTGCCCAGGCGGCGGTCGAACACGGCCACCACGCCGCGGTCGTTCGCCGTGCGGATGAGCCGGCCGATGGCCTGGGCGAGCAGCATCGACGCCCGGGGCAGGTCGATCTCCCCGAAGGCGGCCGGGCCGAGCTTCTCGCGCCGGGCCGACAGCAGCGGGTCGTCCGGGCGGGGGAACGGGATCCGGTCGATCGTGACCAGTGACAGGGTGCGGCCGGGGATGTCCACCCCTTGGAAGAAGCCGGCGGTGGCGAACAGGCAGGCCTGCTCGTCCTCGCTGAACGCCTTCACGAGGGCCGTCTTCGGCAGGTCTCGTTGGGTGAGCACAGGAACGTCCAGCCGCGCGCGCACGGCCTCGGCCGCGGCATCCATCGCCTTCCAGGACGTGAAAAGCGCCAGCGTGCGCCCGCCCGCGGCACCGATGAGGGACACCAGTTCCTCGTGGACAGCCTTCGCGTAGCCCCCGTCGCGCGGGTCGGGCAGATGGAGCGCGCAGTACAGCAGGCCGTGGTGTTCGTAGTCGAACGGGCTGCCGACGTCGATGTCTTCGAACTCTCCGGCGGGGAGGCCGACACGAGCGCCGAGCGAGGACGGGATGGTGGCGCTGCAGAGGATGCCCGTGCGCTGCGACCAGATCCCGTTGGCCAGCACGTTGCCGACCTCCAGCGGAGCGACTTCCAGCTTCGGGTACTCCGGCCCGCCGCTGACGAACGCCACGTATCCGTCCAGCTTGCCGAGGGCGAGGTCGATGGACTCCTGCAGGCGCGTGGCGAGTTGCTGCCCGCGGAGCTTGCGTTGTTGGGCCTCGGCGACGTCGGTCTCGATGGCCCGTAACGCGTTCTGCACGTTCTGCAGCCGGTTCCGGGCGGTGACCAGGGCCTCCTGCACGGTGGCAGGCAGCGGGACCGAGAGCCGCTGGCCCAGGAGGGGAGCGAACATGTCCCGCAGGAGGCTGGGCGTCTCGGCGATAGGCGCCACGACGGCGGGGTCGTCCAGCACACGTTTCAGCGCGGCGGCCAACGTGGTGAAGCGGCCGCCGCCGATCTCCACGCCGACCGTGTCGCTCATGATGTCTTCCAGCTGATGCGCCTCGTCGACCACGACCACGTCGTGCTCCGGCAGGATGACGCCGCCGCTGCCCACGTGCAGGCCGTACAGGTGCATGTTCACGACGATCACGTCGGCCGCCGCGGCCCGCTCCCTGGCTGCCTCGGCGAAGCACACCTCACCCATCGGACAGCGCTTCGCGCCCGGGCATTCGTCGCTGCCCACGCTGACGGCCTGCCAGGCTCGATCCATCGGCGCCCACGTGAGGTCGGCCTGGTCGCCGGTGTTCGTGGAGCCGGCCCATGCCACCAGGCGATTGATCTCCACCTTGGTGGTCGCGGCGAACTCTTCCATCTCCAGCTGGCCCGTGTCCCGGTCCTGCAGTTCGCGAACCCGCTGCATGCAGACGTAGTTGCTCCGCCCCTTGAGGATGGCGAAGTCGAACCGCTGGCCGAGGTGGAGCTGGAGGAACGGCAGGTCCTTCGCGGCCAACTGGTCCTGCAGGGCTTTGGTGGCGGTGGCCACGACCACGGTCTTTCCCGCGAGGATGGCGGGCACCAGGTAGCCGATGGTCTTGCCGGTGCCAGTACCCGCCTGGACCACGAGATGGCGCCCGGACTCGATGGCCTCGGCAACGGCGACGGCCATCTGCTGCTGGCCCGGCCGGGCCTCCGCCGCGGGAAGTGCGCCCGTGACGGCCGCCATCGCGGCCAGGACGTCTGGCTGGCCCGGCATCCCGCCGACCCTATCGGCGCGGGGCGTTCTCGCGGTGGAGGTCGGCGCCACGCTCCGCGTTTGCTACCGTCCGGCGTCTGCGGACGAACTGCAGGGGCACGGGAGGCTCTCATGAAGCGCAAGTGGTTGCTGTCGGTGTGCGTCGTCGCCCTGGGTGGCCTGCCCGCCACGTCGGTGGCATCAGCGCCGGCGCCGCTGGTGCCGGCTGCCCCCGCCCTGCCCGCGAAGGCGGAGCCGGCGTTCGTCAGCCCAGCGGTGGAGCGTGCGTTGCAGGGCCTGGAGAAGGGCGCTGCACCCTCCGTCCGGGTCGTCGTGTCGTTCACGGCGCGGGCCGGTGCGACGGGCCAGTACTCAGTGGCGGACGTCAGCGCCACGCGCAACAAGGTGCTCAGCTCGATGCCGTCCGGGTCCTACGAGGTGGTGTCCACCTTCGCTCGGATTCCCGCGCTCTCGCTGGAGCTCGACGCCGCGGGCCTTGCAGCACTGCGCAACCACCCCAATGTCGTCGCCGTCAACGCCGACACTCGGGTGCACACGACGATGGACGACGCCAATGCGCTCACCGGTGTGGCGTCGGTGCACACCGGCGGGATCACCGGCGACGGGGTCACCGTGGCGATCATCGACACGGGCGTGGACAGCAACACGGGCGTCGTGCACCCCGCGCTCGCTGACGACCTGGTCGGCCAGGCGTGCTTCCGTACGGAGGGCGACTGCATCGGCGGCGCCGCGAGCGCCGAGGACCAGGACGGCCATGGCACCCATGTGGCCGGCATCATCACCGGCCCCTCCGGTGCGGCCCCTGGGGCAAACTTCTATGCCTTGAAGGTGTTCACCACCAGCGACACCAGCGACACCAACATCCTCAACGCGCTCGACCACGTCATCGCCCTCAACACCACCACGCCCGGCACCGTGGACCTGATCAACATGAGCCTCGGCGGGGACAACTTCTCCGACCAGGCCACGTGCGATGCCAATGGCGCCGCCTATGCGACAGCGTTCTCCACCCTCAACTCCCAAGGCGTGACGATCTTCGTGGCCACCGGCAACGACGCGCAGACGGACAAGATCGGCTCGCCGGGCTGCGTCACCGGCGCGGTGGGCGTGGGTTCGGTGGGCGACGCCACCTTCACCGCGGCCTTCAGCTCCTGCACCGACAACGGTGAGGCCGACAAGGTGTCGTGCTTCAGCAACGCCACCCCGGTCCAGGGCACGGGCGAGCTCGTCGACCTGCTCGCTCCGGGCTGCAGCATCGTGTCCACGGGCCTCGACGAGGCCACCGACTTCGAGATCTGCGGCACGTCCATGGCCACGCCCTATGCCGCGGGCTCGGCCGCCCTCCTGTTGGAGTATCTGGCGGACAACGCCCTCACCATGACCCCGGCGCAGGTCGAGGCCCACATGGAGGACACCGGCGTGCAGGTCGCCGACTACCGCATGCCCGTCGGCTCGCCGACGTTCCCTCGGGTCAGCCCGCCCGCGATGGTCGGGGCCCTGGCGATCGATGCGCCGGCCAACTTCCAGATCACGTCCTCGTCCGCCTCGAACGTGGTGAGCACGTGGGACGCTGTCGGGGGCGCCACCGAGTACCGCGTGTACCGGAGCGCCGATGGCGCCCCGCCGGTGCTTGCCGGCGCGGTGACGGCACCCGTGGTCACGCTCGACGACTTGGCCCCGGTCTGTGGCGAGCTCACGTACTACGTCAAGGCGTTCGACGGCAGCTTCGAGTCCGTCGCCTCGAATACCGATGTCACCACGTCCCGGCCGTGCCCGCTCGCGCCCTCCACGCCGACCATCGTCGACAGCGACGACACCAACTTCGACGTCAACTGGACGGACGCCAACCCCGACGAGGACTCGGTCATCCTCGAGCGTCAGGTCGACGGCGGCGGGTTCTCCACGCTGGCGACGCTCCCGGCCGGCACCACGTTCTCCTTCTCGCAGTCCTCGATGGCGTGCGGGGTCTACGAGTACCGGGTCATTGCCGAGCGCGACGGTGACCTGTCTGCGCCGTCGGCGTCCGTGGAACGACCGGTGTGTGCGCCGGCCAACGACGACATCGCCAACGCGGAGGTCGTCACCGCCGACGTGCCGTACACGGACAGCGAGCCGAACCAGTCGTACGGCTCCGAGGAATCGACCGACCCGATCTATTCGTGCCACTTCGGCGCCCCGGGCCCCGGGTTCCAGGGTGTGTGGTACTCGATCACCCCGTCGGCGAACACGCGGGTCACGATCAGCACCGCATCCACCGACATCTTCGCCCCGTCAGCAACTGTCCCCGACACACTGGTGGCGATCTACACGGGCACGCCGGGCAGCCTCACCGAGGTCGTCTGCAACGACGACATCAGCGGCTTGAACCTCCGCTCGTCGGTCTCCAGCAACCTCGCCGCCGGCACCACGTACTCCGTGTTCGTGTCGCAATGGGTCGACCTCCCCATCGGCACGGTCGGCAACCTGGTGACGGCGTTCACCTGGTCGGCGCCGTTCGTCATCCCGGACAACGACCTCGTGGCCAACGCCAGGGTCGTCGATTCGGCCAATTACACCAGCACCGTCACGGCGGCCCAGAACGCCACCGTGTCGGTCACCGATCTGCCCCATTCGTGCTCGTGGAACCCCTTTGGAACCGCCATCGAACCGCGTGTCGGCACGCACACCCTGTGGTGGACCTTCACGCCGTCGCTGGACGGGGCGATCGATCTCGACACGCTCTCGAGCACCGCCCCGTTCACCGACACGATCATGACGGTGTACACCGGAACCTCCGGCGCGTTCACCGAGGTCGCCTGCAACGACGACGAGGAGTCTGTCGGCACATCATTGCGCTCGGAGATCCTCGACATGGCTGTCACCGCCGGCACGACCTACACGATCTATGTCTCCCGCTGGAGCAGCACACCGAGCTTCTTGAACGGCACCGTGGTGCTCGACATGACCTTTACCGCCTCGCCGGCCGTGCTCGTCTCCCCGACGACGGTTGACATGACCGAGGGTGGGGCGACCGACACCTACGACGTGGTGCTGGCCGCGGCGCCGGCGGCCGACGTCGACATCAGTGTCACCGGCGACGCCGACTGCTCGGTGGGCGTCGCCTCGCTGACCTTCACCCCGGCGACCTGGAACGTTCCGCAGACGGTCACGGTCACCGCCGTGGACGACCTTCTCGCAGAGGGCGCCCACTCGTGCACGATCGGGCACACGGCCACCAGTTCCGACGCTGCCTACGACGGAATCTCGGTGACGTCGGTGACGGGCACGGTGCAGGATCACCTCATCCCGGCGGCGGTCTCGGTCACCCGCAGCACCCCTGCAGCACAGGACGAGCCGGGCGGGGTCTTCACCTTCACCACCACGATCCACAACGACTCGGCGGTGTCGCTGACGATCAGCGGCGTCAGCGAGACGGGCACCACCGGCGGCACCTGCGCCGCCTTGGTGAGCACGTCGCTGGCGGCGGACGACAGTGCCCCGGGCGGGGCCGACGAGGTCACCTGCACCTCGACGGTGACGCACACCGACGCCGGCGTCTACCCGGCAGGGATCACCGTGGATGTGTCGAACGCGTACGCCACGGTCGATTCCGCCAGCGCCACGCAGGACGCGGTGGTCAACGACGTCGCGCCGACGGGTGATGTGACGGTGACGGTGACCGCCGACCCGGCGACAGTGCCTGCCGACGGGGGCACGGTGACCTACACCGTGACCGTGCAGAACGGCTCGGCGGAAGATGTCACGCTGGACAGCCTGGCCGTCACCACCACGCCCAGCGTGACGGCGGTGAACTGCCCTGACGCGGCAGGCAGCACCATCGCTGCCGGAACGACGTTCCAGTGCACCTTCACCGCCTATCTCACGGGCACCGCCGGCCAGGCGCTGGTGACCCACGTGGACGTCGTGATCTCCGACGACGACGGCAACTCGACAGGTGCCACCGGTTCGGCGTCGGTGCTCTTCGGGGCACCGGCTGCCACGACCACAACCGTGCGCGGTGGCGGTCAGATCCCCGAGACCGGTGGTTCCGTGGCGCCGATCCTGCAGTGGGCCGCCGCCTTCCTCCTGGCCGGCCTGCTGCTGGTGGTGCGCCGCCGCCCAGGCACACGGCGAGCCTGACCGCGGCAGGCGTTGCCCGGCTCCGGGTGCAGATCAGGGGCCGAGCAAGGCCAGCGCCGCGTCCAACTCGCGGGCGTCGAACTCCGGCCATGGGCAATCGGTGAAGTAGACCTCGGCGCCGGCGCTTTGCCACAGCATGAAGTTGCTGATCCGAAGCTCGCCACTGGTGCGCACGAGTACGTCGACCGGTGGGAGCTCCGGCAGGTACAGGTGGCGTGCCAGGGCCTCCGGAGTGACGTCGCCCTCCTGCGCCGCGAGTTGTGCGGCGCGCAGCATCTCGGCATGGCTGCCGTAGTCGAACGCCACGGTGAGCACCATGCCCGTGTTCGCCGCGGTGTCGGAGATGGCCTTGCGAATGGCCCGTTGCACATACTTCGGCGTGCGTGCGTCGGGGCTGTCGAACGGCCGGCCCATCCACTGAATGCGGACGTTCAGTTCGTTGAGTTCGGCGACGCGGCCGAACAGCTTCTTGTGCAGGCCGAGGATGTGGCGCACTTCCGTCCGCGGCCGGACCCAGTTCTCTGTGCTGAAGCCGAACACGGTGAGCCAGCCGACATTGCGTGTGACCGCCACGCGCACGAGCCTGGCAAGGTTCTCCTCGCCCTCGGTGTGCCCCTCGGTGCGCGGCAGGTGCTGTCGCTTCGCCCAACGGCCGTTGCCGTCCATGATGGCGGCCACGTGCACCGGGCGGGGGGCGGGGGCGGACGCAGTCATCGGCGCCACGCTAGTGCGAGCGCCTGCAGCACCTCACGACACCGAGGTGTGGATGCGGCTGACGGTGGTGAAGGAGCACACGTATGCATCACGGTCCCAACCAGGCGCGGTGAACACCACCGACTGCACGGGACTGCCGGTGGCCACGCGCCCGAGTTCAGCACCACTGCGGACATCGAGCACCACGGCAGATTCGCCGCCGGCCTCCGGCTGGTGGTCGAGCAGCAGCACTTCACCGGACTCCGGCAGGAGCAGGGGATGAGCGCCGTGATTGAGATGCCGTTGCCACGCCCGGCCCTGCACCTTGGCCTGGGCGTCGAGCTGGAACCCGGTGACGATGCCGTTGCCGCTGTCGTAGGCGATTGCGACGCCGCTGGCGATGTCGATGGCGGGCGGGTTGGCGATCAGCCCGCCAGTGAGCCCACACACCTCGTGCAGGTCGACCGCTCCCGTCGCCAGGTCGACCCGCACGAGGTGCAACGGCGCAACATGGGTGTCCATGCCGCGGAACGTGCCGGCGTAGCGCTCGCTGCCTTCGCCGTTGTCGAGGAACCAGGCTGCCCCTCCCGCCAGCACAGGGTCCCAGCCGTACGTCTGCCCCGGCTGGGTGACGTACTGCGGACGGAAATCGGTGTCCAGCAGCAGCCCGCCGCCGGCCCAGCGAAGGCGCCACACGCGGGTGGTGCCGACGACGTACACCTCGCCGTCCTGCGCGCTCAGCCGGGCGATCGACGGTTCCGGCACGACCGCCGTGGCGACCACTTCCAGGGTGTCCGGCCGCAGCACGAGCAACTCGGTGTCGGCCGGCCCGATGGGTGTGGCCCCGCCCGGACGGCGGCCGCCGAAGTCCTTCGTCACCAGATGGCCGTCCGGCAGCACGATGAAGCTGTTGTACGGCCGTGCCCGGGGGAGCGATGCGCGAGCCTCCACCTCCAGGCCGGACGACAACCGATGGACGTGGTTTCCGAAGACCACGTGCAGGGCACCGTCCGCGTGCGCGGCCAGCCCACCCGGCCAGGCGGGCCCACCCGGCAGATCCGGTGAACGCCGCAGCGTGTCGAGGGTCTCGGGGTGGATCTGCTCCACCCAGCTGACGGCATCCTCCCCGCCCGAGTGGCACAGCAGGAAGACCTCGCCGGGCTCGCGCAGCACCACCATCGTCGAGGCCAGCGCCAGACGCGACGTCGCTTGCAGCGGGTGCCCATCGGTGCACAGCCCGGGGTGGCCGTGCAGCCCGGGTATCTGCTGGCGTGCCGGGCCGCCGTCCTCCGCGGGCCAGGGGCTGGGCCAGAGGCCGGGCTGGGTCATCCCGCGCAAGGTAACTCTTGTCACATCAACTGTCAAATGGTACGGTCCGGTGATGGCCGTCGACCCGTCCTCCGTGCTCATCCTCGACTCGCTCCGCCGCCGCATGCGGGCGCTGCACTCGCTCTACGAGGACGCCGTCAGCACCATGACCCTCGACCATGTCAACCACTTCGAGCGCGAGGGCGTGCTGCCGATCGCCTTCTGCCTGTTCCACATCGTCAACATGATGGACGCCTCGTTCATGCTGATGACCGGCAGCACGCCGATCTGGAACGAGGGCTGGCAGGCGCGGGTGCAGATGGCCGTCAACGACCACGGCAAGCACCGCACCGTCGAGGAGATGGTGCACCAGCGCATCGGCGACTACGAAGCGTTTCAGGAGTACATGGCGGCCGTGTTCGCGCGCACGGAGGAGTGGCTGGCGGGCCTCGACCCTGCGGAGCTGGCCCGCGTCATCATCACCCGGCCGTTTCCGCCGCAGATCGCCAGCACGTACAGCGCCCGGGTGGCCGGGTCGGAGGGGATCACCCTGCTCGATGCCACCGAGTGCTGGATCTATCAGCACGGGCTGCGGCACATGGGCGAGATCGAGTTGGCCCGCGGGCTGGTCGGCTTGAAGGGCATGACGTCCTGACCTCGTGAGGCTCTGCTGTCGGGCCACCGCGTCGGACGCTCGTGGGCGGCGTGTGCAGCTGTCCGCCCCCTCCGCGTGGGACAATGTTCGAATGAGTGCCGACGCCGCCCCGGAGCTGCGCCACATCGTCGTGGCTGCCGGCACCCCGGCGGAATGGGCCGCGCTGGAGGAGCAGGACTGGGTCGCCATGCTCGACGGGGTCGGCAAGGTGGCCGACCAGGTGGGGGCGAACTGGCTGGTGCTGCGTCCGGTCGGTGGGCTGCCCGTCGCCGAGGCCCGACGGCGCGAGCGCAGGGCGGGCGGTTGCCTGGTGGTGGCCGAGCCGGAGCCCGACGGTCGGGTGCGCCTGGCCGCCGTGCTCGATGGCATCGGGCGTGGCGGCGGTGCGTTGACGCAAGCCGCGGTCGATGCGGTGATCAATGCCCCAGCCGGAGCGGACCCCGACCTCGTGGTCGTGCTCGGGCCATCGCACCGGCTGCCCGCCAGCCTGGTCTGGGAGCTCGCCTACAGCGAGCTGGTCTTCATCGACATCCCGTGGCTCGAACTTTCCGGCTCCCATCTCGAGGATGCCATCAGCGCCTACGCCGGGCGCCATCGCCGCTTCGGCGGCGTGGACTGACGGGCGGCCAGTGGCCAGCCATCTGTACCGCGACACCGCGGTGGTGCTGCGTACCTACAAGCTGGGGGAGGCGGACCGAATCATCGTCCTGCTCACCGAGGACCACGGCAAGGTCCGGGCCGTCGCCAAAGGGGTGCGTAAGACGATGTCCAAATTCGGCGCTCGCCTGGAACCGATGAGCCATGTGCGGCTACTGCTGTCGCAGGGCCGGGAGCTCGACGTGGTCAGCCAGGCCGACGTGGTGGAGACCATCGCCCCGTTGGTGGCGGATCTGGACCACATGACCAGCGGGATGGCGGTGCTCGAGGCAGCGGACCAGATCGCGCTGGAGCGCGAGCCGGCACCCCAGCTGTATCGGATGGTGGTGGGCGCGCTGAAGACCATTGCCGAGCGCGGCGGGCCACTGGTGGTGCCGGCGTTCTACTGGAAGCTGCTCGCAGTCGAAGGCGTGCGGCCGGAGTTGGACCATTGTGTGCGCTGCGAAGAGGACGTGCCGCTGGTGGCCTTCGACATGGAGCACGGCGGGGCGCTGTGCCGCTCCTGCCGGAGCGGCACCGCGCTCGGAGAGGAAGCGCTGTCCATCATG
>JBPOIX010000369.1:0-12184 GCA_052034175.1 Actinomycetota bacterium | reverse complement strand
CCGCCCGCCCTATGCCGAGGCGGTGGCGCGGTGGGCGGCGGCCAGGTGGGCCACGTCGTTCATGATGCGGCTCAGCTGGAAGTCCTTCGGGGTGTACACCGCGGACACGCCGGCGTCGGCCAGGCGCTGGCGGTCCTCCTCGGGGATGATCCCACCGACCACCACCGGCGCCTCCACACCTTCGGCTCGCAAGGCATCGACGATCAGCGGCACCAGCGAGAGGTGCGAGCCGGAGAGGATCGACAGGCCGATGACGTCCGGGTCTTCGTCCCTGGCGGAGGCCACGATCTGCTCGGGCGTGAGGCGGATGCCGCTGTACACGACCTCCATGCCCGCGTCGCGGGCGGCCACGGCGATCTGCTCCGCACCATTGCTGTGGCCGTCCAGGCCCGGCTTGGCGACGAGGAAGCGCGGCGGGCCGCCGGGCATCGAGCGCACGAACTCCGCCACGCTCGCCAGCTCACCCACCCTGCGACCGACGGCCGCGCTGACGCCGGTGGGGGCGCGGAACTCACCGAACACCTCGCGCAGGGCGCCGGCCCACTCGCCGGTGGTGCCGCCCGCCTTGGCCAGCGCGATCGACGGCTCCATGATGTTGCCGTGGCCGACCGCGGCGTCGTGCAGCGCAGCGATGGCGGCGTCCACCGCGGACTGGTCGCGGACCAGGCGCCACGCCTGCACATCGTCGATCAGCTCGTGCTCCACCGCGGGGTCGACGGTGAGGATGTTGCCCGGCGTGTTCAACGGCGAGGGCTCGGTCTCGGTGAAGCGGTTCACGCCCACCACCGTCTGGTCGCCGGCCTCGATGCGGCGCGTCCGCTCTGCCATCGAGCGCACGAGGCGGCCCTTCAACTCGTCCACCGCGGCGAACGCGCCGCCGAGTGCCAGCACGTCCTGCAGCTCGGCCCACGCCGCGTCGCGCAGTTCAGCCGTGCGCGCCTCCACCACCACCGAGCCGTCGAACAGGTCGCCGTACTCCAGCAGGTCGGTCTCGAACGCCAGCACCTGCTGCATCCGCAACGACCACTGCTGGTCCCACGGGCGGGGCAGGCCGAGCGCTTCGTTCCACGCCGGCAGCTGCACGCTGCGGGCGCGGGCCTTCTTCGACAGGGTGACGGCCAGCATCTCCAGCACGATGCGCTGGATGTTGTTCTCCGGCTGCGCCTCCGTGAGGCCGAGCGAGTTGACCTGCACGCCGTAGCGGAAGCGACGGGCCTTGGCGTCGGTGACGCCGTAGCGCTCCAGGCCGATGCGGTCCCACAGGTCGGTGAAGGCCCGCAGCTTGCAGATCTCCTCGACGAAACGGATGCCGGCGTTGACGAAGAACGAGATGCTGCCGAACACCTGGGCGAACTGCTCGGGCGCCACCTGGCCGCTGGCCTGCACCGCGTCGAGCACGTCGATCGCGGTGGCGAGGGAGAAGGCGATCTCCTGCACCGGCGTGGCCCCGGCCTCCTGCAGGTGGTAGCTGCAGACGTTCATCGGGTTCCACTTGGGCGCATGCTGCGCGCACCACGCCACCATGTCGACGATCAGCCGCTTCGATGCGTCGGGCGGGAAGATGTACGTGCCGCGCGACAGGTACTCCTTGACGATGTCGTTCTGGGTGGTGCCGCGCAGGGCGGTGGACGGCACTCCCTGCTCCTCGGCGTTCGCCGCGTACAGCGCCAGCATCCAGGCCGCGGTGGCGTTGATCGTCATCGAGGTGTTCATCTGGCCGGGCGGAATGTGGTCCAGCAGGGTGCGCATGTGGCCGAGGTGGCACACCGGCACACCCACCTTGCCCACTTCACCGCGGGCCAGCACATGGTCCGGGTCGTAACCGGTCTGGGTGGGCAGGTCGAAGGCGATGCTCAGACCCGTCTGCCCCTTGGCCAGGTTCGTGCGGTACAGCTCGTTCGACGCCGCGGCCGAGGAGTGGCCGGAGTACGTGCGCATCAGCCAGGGTTCGTCGCGTTTGCGGGGCTCACGGGGCTCACGGGGCTCGCTCATGCTGCCAGTGTGGTCGGCCGGACGGCCTTTCCGCCACCTCGCACGGCGGCGGCGCGACGCCTGCTCAGGTGGTGGCGGTCACCAGCCGGCGCAGATAGTCCAGCCGGGGGATGGCGATGGCGCCGAGCGACGCCAGGTGGTCGGTGTTCCACTGCACGTCGAGCAGCATCACCCCCTGTTCGCGCAGCTGTTCCACCAGCCCGACGAGCGCCACCTTGGAGGCGTCGGTGACATGGTGGAACATGCTCTCGCCGGCGAAGAAGCGGCGGATGCGCACCCCGTACAACCCCCCGACCAGTTGGCCGTCCTGCCAGGCCTCCACACTGTGAGCCCACCCCATCTGGTGCAGGCGGCAGAAGGCGGCCACGAAGTCGTCGTTGATCCAGCCGTGGGGGCGCTGCGGGTCGGCGCAGGCGCGCATCACGGTCTCGAAGGCGGTGTCCACCCGCACCTCGAACTGGGCGCAGCTCTTGCGCAGCGAGCGCGACACCTTCAGCCCGTCCAGCGGCAGCACCCCGCGCGGGTCGGGCGACCACCAGCCCACCTGCCGCTTGCGGAAGGGCATCGGGAACAGGCCGCCGCGATAGCCGGCCAGCAGGGTGCCCGGTTCCAGGTCCGCGCCGATGCCCACCAGGCCGTGCGAATCCGCCTCGTTGGGGGACGGCAGGCGCCAGCGCGTCGGAAGGGGTTCCTCCGGTACGCGCGAAAACCCACCCGTCATGGGGAGATGCTGCCACGCTCCGTCGGCATCTGTCATGCGGAGCACCCTGCTTTCTGAGCGAAATGCAGGAATTCCTGCGCGTTCAGTAGCTGTAGAAGCCGCGCTTTGTCTTGCGGCCCAACTGGCCGGCGGCCACCATCCGCCGCAGGGTGGGAACGGCCGCGTAGTTCGGGTCGCGGAACTCGTCGTAGAGGGCATCGAGGATGGCCAGCGAAGTGTCCAGGCCCACGAGGTCCAGCAGGGCGAACGGGCCCATCGGGAAGTTGCACCCGCCCTTCATCGCCGTGTCGATGTCCGCCAGGCTCGCCGTGCCCTGCTCGCACATCCGCACCGCGTTGTTCAGGTACGGGAACAGCAGCGCGTTGACGATGAAGCCGGCGCGGTCCTTCACCTCGACGGCGTCCTTCCCGCACGCGGTGGCGAAGGCCAGGGCGGTGGCGATGGTGTCGTCGCTGGCGGTGATCGGGCGCACGACCTCCACCAGCTTCATCATCGGAGCGGGGTTGAAGAAGTGCACGCCGCACACCTTGTCCGGGCGCTGGGTGACCATGGCCATCTCCACCACCGGCAGGGTGCTGGTGTTCGTGGCCAGGATGCCCTCCGGCTTGACGATCTGCTCGAGCTCCTCGAACAGCGCCTTCTTCACCGCCAGGTCTTCCACCACGCTCTCGATGACCAGGTCGCAGTCCGCCAGCGCACCGAGGTGATCGGTGGCGTGGATGCGAGCCATCGTGGCCTGGCGCTCGTCCTCGGTGGCCTTGCCACGCTCGATCGCCTTGGCGAAGCCCTTGTCGATGCTGGCCATCGTGGCCTCGGCGGCGGTCTTGGACCGTGAACGGAGCACCACTTCGTACCCGGCCTTGGCGGCCACTTCCGCCAGACCCGACCCCATGATGCCCGAACCGAGGATGCCGACTTTCGTGATCTCACTCATGCCTTCCACGCTAGCTACCCGCGGGTAACTTGCACGAAGCGGAGCGTGCCTGGCCGACCGTTGCGGGTACGGTTCGCTCATGCCCGACGCGCCCGTGCCCGCCTCCGACCCAGTGGCCGACGCCGCCGACCTCGCCGCCGACATGCGCGCCACGGTGGCCTTCCTGCTGGAGGCGGACCGGTTGAAGGGCGTGGAGCGGCGCAACTGGTTGGCGGACGGGTCGCGGCGGGAGAACACCGCGGAGCACAGCTGGCACCTCGGCATCGCGGCGATGGTGATGGCGCCGTTCGCCAGCGAGCCGATCGATGTCGGCCGCGCAGTGTGCATGGCGCTGGTGCACGACATCGTCGAGATCGACGCCGGCGACACCTTCGCCTACGACCAGTTCGACGCCGACGTCGCCGCAGCCAAGGTGGCGGCGGAGAACCGTGCCGCGGACCGCCTGTTCGGCGTGCTGCCACCGGCCGTCGGCGCGCACTTCCGCGAACTGTGGGACGACTACGAGCGCGGCGACACGCCCGAGGCGCGCTTCGTGATGGCGGTGGACCGCTCGGCGCCGATGCTGTTGAACATCACCGAGGGCGGCTCCGCGTGGCGCGAGCACGGCATCACCAGGGCCAAGGTCATCGCCCGCAACGGTGTGCACGTGCAGCCGGCCCTGCCCCTGCTGTGGGCCGAACTGCTCGCCCGGCTCGACACCCGTGTCGCCGAGGGCGCGATTCCGGCGGAGTAGCGATGGCACGGCGCAAGCAACCGCGAGCGGTGATCGAGCGGACGGCGGAGGGCTTCGTCCTCCACCTCGACCAGGAGGAGATCGACCTCGTGGCCCGCCTGCTCGGCGAGCTGCGCAACCTCCTCCTGGCGGACGACCCCGCTGCCGGCCCCATGCTGCGCCGTCTGTTCCCACCGGCGTATCTCGCCGACGGTGATGCGGAGGCCGAAGCGGAGTACCAACGGTTCATGCGCGAGGAGTTGGTGGCGTCGCGCCTGACGGCGATCGGCTCGGTCGAGGCTGCGCTCCAGGCGGGGCGGCCGCTCACCGAGGGCGACCTGGCGGGTTTGATGCAAGCGTTGAACGGGGTGCGGCTCGTGCTCGGGACCCTGCTCGACGTGAGTGAGGAGTTCGACCCGAGCGAGGTGGCCGATGACGACCCGATGGTCGGCGAGAGCCATCTGTATTCGTTCCTCAGCTGGCTGTTGGAACACGCCGTGCTGGCGGCGTCCGGCTCGTTGGGCTGACGGGGCGCCGTCGGGTCGGCTGGGCGGTCAGGCGGGAAGGAGCCAGCAGGACACGGCGCCGGGGCCGAGCTTGGCGCTGGCCCCCATGCGGAAGCGCACCACCTCGAGCACGTTCGCCGCTTCGCCGAGTGCAGCTTCCAAGGCGTCGGCCACCGGGCGGCTGCCGTGGTCGGCATGGCCCACACCGATGCGCAGCCGCTGCCCGAAGCCGACGGCGAAGGCCGCCATCGCGTTCACCGCTTCCGCCGCAGTCTCCAGCCGTTCGAGCAACTCGACATTGCCGCTGCGCAGGGTGACCACGGGCAGTGTGTGGCCAAGGTGCACGCCCGCGTTGGTGACACCGGTGACGACGACATTGCCGACGGTGGGCGCGACATGCTCGACGTGCGCCGCGGCGTCGTCGAGCGTGGGGCTGTCGGCGATGGACTGCGCGGCGGCCCAGACAGCACAGCTGATCCCGAAGTCGTCCAGCCCGGAGTCCACGGCTTTCACCGGCACCGGCACACAGCGCGCCGCCAACCGTGCCGCCGTGAGCGTGGGTTGGCCGCTGCCGGTGCCGTGGATGGAGAGGATGCCGGTGCAGCCGCGCTCCAGCAGCGCTTCGTAGGCCGCGGCGAACTGGCCGGGGCTGGGGGCGACCACCTCGATGACGGGGCGGTGCTCGCCGGAGAACCGTCGCGCGAAGGCGTCGCTGCACAGCTCGTCGCTGTCCAGTTCGTCCACCCCGTCCACGCTGACCGTGACGGGCACGACCTCGACGGCGAAACGCTCCGCGAGCGCGGCGGGGAGCTGCGACGTGGAGTCGGTGCAGATGCCGATGACCGGCGGCGGGCTCATCGGGCAGCTGCGCCTGCGTGGCGGGAGCGGCGCATGCGCGGCACCATAACGATCCAACATGAAGGCTCTGTTGCAGTTGCGCCGCTGTTGCGGAAACTTGATCAGCCTTGATCTGGCCTTGAGAATCGAGCCGATCGTCGGGTCGGTCGAGCTGTCGGCGGTTTCGTGCCTTCACTCGCCCCGCCCCGACCCGGCCCGACCAACACCCGCCCCGCCCCGCCCCGGCCCGGCCAACACCCGGCCCGCTCGCTGGGCGGGTGTTCAGTGGGAGAGGTCGAGCAGCCAGCTGGGCATGCGCACCGGCCGGCCTTCGGCGTTGACGCACCCGTGGACCGTGACGGCGGTGGCGCGCACCTGGCCGTCCACCGTCAGCAGGTAGGCCATCTGGAAGGTGGCCCTGGTGGCGGCACCCATGCGCAGGTGAACCTGCACCTCGTCGTCGAACCGCAGGGGCTGGCGGTACTGCACGTAGGCCTCGAGCACGGCGTAGTCCACCCCGTCCTTGCGCAGTTCGTGGTACGGGTGGCCGAGTGCCCGCAGGTACTCCACCCGGGCTTCCTCCAGGTACGGCAGGTAGCGGCTGTGGTGCACGATGCCCATGGCGTCGGTCTCGGCGAAGCGCACCCGCAGCCGATGGGCGTAGGCGTAGTCGGCGGGGTCGGTGGTGGGCTGCAGGTCGAGGCGCACGCCGCAGGACCGTACTCGCGCCGCCCTCACGGAATCTGCTGGTGGAACCCGGCGGGTGGGCTGATAGTGTGCTGGCGCTCTCAACCGGAGAAAGACCTAGCCCCCATCGTCTAGTGGCCTAGGACACCACCCTTTCAAGGTGGCGGCACGGGTTCGAATCCCGTTGGGGGTGCAAATGACCAGATTTCCTGGTCCCGTGGTGAAGTTGGAGTTCACGCCGGCCTGTCAAGCCGGAGGTCGCGGGTTCGAGTCCCGTCGGGACCGCTCGGGTGTCAACCCGAACGGTGGTTGCGCTGCTGCGTATCGGCTTGCGCCGAGCACGCACGGCGTTGCCAGCACGGTCGAGTAGCTCAGTCGGCAGAGCATACGCCTGAAAAGCGTAGGGTCACCGGATCGACGCCGGTCTCGACCACCATCCAGCGGCCTTCGGGCCGCTGTTCGGTTTTTCGGCACTGTTCGGTCCTTCCGGCGCAGTTCGGCTTCTCCGGCACAGTCCGGCTTTTCCGGCACAGTTCGGTCTTTTCCGGCACCGTGCAGACGCGCCTGTGCCCCGCGCCCCCTGTGGGGTCGCGGGGACATGGCCCTGCGGGGCCGGGGCGTCAGGCCGCCGCCGTGGTTCGCGTTCGTGTTCGTTCGGGCACGGGGCAGTCGATGACGGTGCCATTGGCGAGGGTGAGCACCACATGTGCCGCGGTGCCGCTGATTCGTACGCCCGGGCGGTGCTTCTCGTGGTGGTGGTGGGTGCACCACATCACGAGGTTGTCCAGGTCGGTGGTGCCGCCGTGCTCCCACGGGGTGAGGTGGTCGATTTCGCACCATGCGGCGGGGATCTGACAGCCGGGCCAGCGGCAGCCACCGTCGCGTACCACCAGCGCCTTGTACTGCGCCTCCGAGGCGTAGCGGACGGTGCGACCGAGGGCGAGGATCTCCGACCCGGCGCGGAGCACCTTCTGCAGGTGGGCGTTCTCGGCAATGCGGGCCGCGACGTGCGGTGGGATGCGGTCGCCGTGGCCGGTGGTGACCTCGTCGCCGTCGATGACGAGGAGCATCGTGGGGCGTTCCCGCCCGCCCGTGACGGTTCCCTTGGCGTACGCGTCCGACAGGAGGACGAGCCCGTCCGCCAGGCGCTGTTCGGTGGTGCGTTCGTCGCCTTCGTAGGGGTCGCCGGCAGCGTGGGTGATGGCATTGATGAACTGGCGGTGTTCGGGCGCGGGCAGAACGACGGTGGTGGTGACCAACCCGTCCGCCGACTGCCCGGAACGCACCGACCGGCGACGGTAGCGGCGGTCCTCGGCCTGTTCGGGGGTCTCGGTGGAGTTGACCTCGCGCCATTTCTCGCCGGCTGCGGCGGCCTCGCGTGGTGTAGCGCCTTTGACCGCATCGACGAGCTCGCCGACGTCCGCCCCGGCCGGGGCGTCTTTGACCGCACCATGGAGGGCAAGTGCCGTCTTGGTGGACATCTCGCCTGACTCGACGGCGTCCTTCACCCCCGGCGCCAACTCCAGGGTGTCGCCGAGCTTGACGCGATCGGTGGCGTCGCCGTACGACGTCTTGGTCTGCTGTGCCAGCCAGTCCGCCATGCCGCGGCAGCCGGACCCGGCCCACACGCCGGCGGAGTCCGCCGCGGAGACGACGACGGCGTGCACCAATGTGAGCCGATCGATGCAGCCCTGCAGTTCGACGGCCGCCACCGCAAGTGCGCTTGGGGTGATCGCCTCGAGATCCACCGCCGCGGCACCGCTGATGGCGGTGTCCAGTGCGGCGAGGGCGGTGTCCATGCCGTCACTGTATCGAACATCAGTACGAATGTCAACATCCAAGATGAAGACAGAGCGCGACAAAGCGGGTCTGTTCACCTCATTCCGATTTCGACTGGCCGGCCCCTGCCAGGACAGCCGCCAGCCCAGGCGGTCAGGCCAGGCCTCAGCCCAGGCGGTCAGCCCAGGCGGTCAGGCCAGGCCTCAGCCCAGGCGGTCAGCCCAGGCGGGCGGTGAGCGCTTCGCCCACCTCGAGCACCTTCTCCGGGGGCATCACGCCGAGCATCATCCGCGTCACGCCCAGCTCGAGCAGCTGTTCGGCGCGGGCGGCCATGTCGTCCACCGTGCGGCCGAAGCCGCCGGCGGACACCTCGATGGTGCCGGGGTCGCGGCCCGCGGCCTCCGCCGCGGCGCGCATCACGTCGAGGCGGGCGCGGATGGCGTCGATCGAGCCGCTGCCGGGGAAGTAGCCGTCGCCGAGGCGGCCGGCGCGGCGTGCGGCGGCGTCCGAGTCCCCGCCCACCACCACAGGGATCGTGCCGTTCGTGGGCCGCGGCAGGGAGATGCAGTCCGTGAACTCGGCGAACGGCGAGGAGTGGCTGACCTTCTGCCCGGTCCAGGCCTTGCGCAGGATGTCCACCGTGTCGTCGCAGCGGGCGCCGCGGTCGCCGAACGGCACCCCGAGCGCGGCGAACTCCTCCGCCAGCCAGCCCACGCCGATGCCGAGCAGCATCCGCCCGCCGGACAGCGAGTCGAGCGAGGCGAGCTCCTTGGCCACGATCAGCGGGTTGCGCTGGGGGAGGATGAGGATGCCCGTGCCGAGCTTGATGCGCGTCGTGCGCGCCGCCACGTACGAGAGCCAGATCAGCGGGTCGGGCAGGTCGAACTCCTCCGCCCCGCCGGCCATCTTGCCGCTCGGGTCGTAGGGATACTTGGACTCGTAGCCGGACGGCACCACCACGTGCTCCACCGTCCAGATGGACTCGAACCCGGCGGCCTCCGCGGCCTCGGCGATGGCCGCAGCCCCCGCCCCGGACGCGCCCCACACGGTGTTGGCGAACATCAAACCCAGCTTCATGAACTGCTCCTTGGAAGTGGCGGAGATCAGGCGATCTCGTAGCGGACGGGCAGGCGCTTCAGCCCACCCACGAACAGGGTCTGCATCTCGGCGGGCTCGCCCGCCAACTCGATGTGGCGCAGGCGCGGCAGCAGCTCGGTGAGCAGGGCCTTGATCTCCATGCGGGCGAGCATCGCCCCCAGGCAGTAGTGCACGCCGAACCCGAACGCGAGGTGCTTGTTCGGCGAGCGGCCGACGTCGAAGGACATCGGGTCGTCGAACACGGTCTCGTCGCGGTTCGCCGACGGGTACGACAGCAGCACTGCGTCGCCCGGGCGGAACGTGTGCCCGCGCAGGGTGTCCTCGGTGGTGCAGTTGCGCATGAAGTGCTTCACCGGCGTGACCCAGCGGATGATCTCGTCCACCGCGCTGGGGATGAGGGTCGGGTCGGCCTGCAGCCGGGCGAGCTGCTCCGGGTGTTCGATCAACGCCTGCATCCCGCCGGCCATCGCCGACGCCGTCGTGTCGTGGCCGGCCGTGGCGACGATCACGTAGTAGGAGATCTGCTCCATCAGGCCGATCGGTTGCCCGTCGAGCTCGGCGTTGGCGATCACCGACGCCAGGTCGCTGGTGGGCTGCGCCTTGCGTGCCTCGGTGAGCTCGGTGAAGTAGGCGAAGAAGTCCTGGATGACCGCGATCAGGTCCTCCATCGACTGGCCGCGGGTGAGCTCGGGGTCCGAGGCGCCGAAGAGCTCCTGGGTGAGCTTCAGCATGCGCGGGTAGTCGGTCTCCGGCAGGCCGAGAATGGCAAGGATCACCTGCAGCGGGTACTGCATCGCGATGTCGCGGGCGAAGTCGCATTGGCCGCCGAGGTCGACCATCCGTTGTGCGGACAGCTTCGCCAGCTCGGCAAGGCGGCCTTCCAGGAGGGCCAGGTTCTTGGGCAGGAACCACTCCGAGGCCAGGCCGCGGTAGGCGCGATGGTCGGGGTCGTCCATGTGGATGAGGGTGCGCAGCAGGTCGCCCTGTTCCTCACGGCGGTGGTCGGCTTCGAGGTTGGCGATCACCGGCCGCGGCGCGTTCTCCCACTCCTTGTTGTGCAGCTCCACCTCGAGCACGTCGGCGTGGGTGGTGAGCACGTAGAACGGCGCGAAGTCCGGGTGCTCCACCAGGTGGATCGGGGCCTCCCGGCGCAGCACGGCGCACGCCGCGTGGAATCGTGCCGGGTCGGCGTAGGCGGCCGGGTCGACGAAGACCTGTCCTGCTTCCTGCGGTGTCATCGCGGATCCCCCCAGATCGATCGGTGAGGCCCCGACCGTAGCGAACCGTCAGCCGACGCGCTCCACCGTGCCGATTCGCCACTGGTGCGACGGGTCGGGGTCGACATGGAAGTTGATGCCCGGCTCGGCGTGGCGCTCCACCCTCACCAGCAGCTGCACGGTGTCCGGCTGCGGCCAGCCGGTGCCCAGTGGCATGTCGAAGGTGTACAGCCGCGAGCTCTGGTCGCAGCCGCCGACGATGCCGCTCCACGGGTCGTCGGTGTTGCAGTACTCGAGGTTCACCGGGATGCGGGTTTCGAACGGTTGCCGCTTGAACCCGAAGCTGTCCACCACGTAGGCGCGCACGGGGAGGCCGGCGGCGAGCCAGCGCCCGCTCAGTTCGCCGCAGTCCGCCCCGGCCCGGCCCCACACGCCTGTGGCCGTCCCGTCATCGAGGAAGCCGTTGCTGAGCTGTGTGCGGCAGGGGAACTCGACCTCCACCCGCCAGTCGGCGTTGAGGTCGCCCATGCCCACGCTGACGTGGAACTCGGGGGAGCGCGGCGCCCGTGCGTATGCGGCCCACAGCCCGATCGGTGTGCGGTCGGCGCCGGACCACAGGGCGACGCACACCTGCCCCTCCCAGCCGCTCGGCATGTCGTAGTCGCCGAGCACTTGCAGGTCGACGATCTGCACCTGCTGCGGGCGGCCGTTGACGGTGCGTTCCTCGGTGCGGGTCTCCCAGTTGCCGTACGGGGTGACCTGGCGGTTGGTGGTGAACTCGTCGTCGGGGGAGAGGGTGCCGTTCGCCCACGCGCCGCAGCCACCGCGGGTGACGAAGCCGGCGGCCATGTGCGTCGTGGTGGCGGTGGGCGGCGCGCCGGTGGGGTTCTCCACGTCGGCCTCGCCGGGCACGGTGAGCAGGTACTCGACGTGCACGTTCACGGCCGGGTAGCGCACTCCGTTGAAGGTCATCTCGCCGAGGGAGGTGATGCGCGGCGTGGCGAGCGCGATCTGGTCGGCGTTGGCGGGCACGTTCAGCTCCACCCGGGCGCCGGTGGAGTACGACGCTTCGCCAGCCACCACTTCGACGTTCGCCTGCAGAGGTGCGATCCGGCCCTCGGCGTGGGCTTCGACGATGGCGCGCGGCAGGGTGGCGCAGGCGATCAGCGTGCCCTGCCCCTTGTTGCCGTCCACGTCGGCCTGCCAGCGGCTGATGTGGTCCTCGCTGATGTGCATGGGCAGCGGCTCGATCGTGCTGCCGTCGGCCCAGGTGCCGGTGAGGCGCAGGTCGACGGGCGCGTTGACGAGGACCGCCACCGTGGGCCGCTGGCTGGGGAAGAGCTCCGGGTCCGGTGCGATGCCGTCCTCGGCGGTGGCACAGGCGCGGGCGAACGGCCCGACGGCGGCGAACGGTTGCGACACGTCGATCGGCAGGATGCGTTCGTCCAGCCGCCCCTCGAGTGGGTCGAGCACCACACCGCTGAGGCCGCTCGGGCAGCCGGTGGCGAAGCGCACGCAGGGGTCCACGAACGCCGGCGCACCGGTGGCGCCCAGGCCGGGCCCGGTGGGTCCGGTGGGTCCGGTGCCGTCGGTGCCGTCGCCGCCCGGCACGGTGCCGTCGCCGCCCGCGCCCGGGGAGGGTTCGCCGGGCGCCGCACCGTCCGCCGAGGGTGCCTCGTCGGTGGGTACCCCCTCCCCGAC
>JBPOIX010000102.1:0-13088 GCA_052034175.1 Actinomycetota bacterium | reverse complement strand
CACCGAACATGTCCAGCGCGTCGTCGATGTAGGTGCTCCACGACAGCGAGTCGCGCACCTGCGCGCCACGGATCGGGATGAGGTTGTGCATGTTGTGCGAGCAGTTCTCCGCCATGCACAGCCAGCCCTGGTCGGGGAAGTAGAAGTTCATCTCCGCCGGCGCTTCGGTCTCCGGCGTCAACTGGAAGACGATGCGCACCCCGTCCACCACGAGCTCCTGGCCGGTGGCGGTGATGTCAATCGTCGGCGCGATGAGGCCGGGCGTGCCGAGGGGCACGCACTTGCCGAGGCCGGAGTCCACATGGCCGCGAGGGCCGGGCGGCAGCAGCGGGCCGAACTGGTAGAGGGCGCGGCGGTTCATGGCCATCCCGGCCAACAGGTTCTCCGCCACGGTCTCGCGCATGAAGTGCTCGGGGGCGATGATCTGGCAGCGGCCGGCGTCCACGTCCTCCTGGCTGGTGACGCCGAGCACGCCGCCGAAGTGGTCGAGGTGGCTGTGGGTGTAGATCACCGCGGTCACCGGGCGAGCGCCGAGGTGGGCGTTGGCCAGCTCCAGGCAGGCGGCGGCGGTCTGGGTGTTGGTGAGCGGGTCGATGACGACCCAGCCGTCCTTGCCTTCGAGGAAGGTGACGTTGCTGATGTCGTAGCCGCGGGCCTGCCAGCAGCCGGGCGCCACCTCGAACAGGCCGTGGATGGCGTTGAGGCGGGCTTGGCGCCACAGGCTCGGGTTGACCGTGTCGGGCGCGGGCGCGTCCTGCTGGATGAAGTCCCACTTGCTCCAGTCCCACGCCGGCCACAGCGGGCCGTCGATCTTGCCGGTCGGGTGTTGCGCGATGAGGCCGCGGTTGGCGCGGTCGAAATCGGCCGGGTCGAACGGCGGCACGGCGCGGCTGTTGGCGCGGCGGGTGTGCTCGCTGGCGTCCCTGGGGAAGTCGTGGGGCAGGTGATCGGTGTCGCTCACACAGCCATCGTGCCAGGTGGGAGCGCCCGCGTTGTCACCCGCGGACGCGCGCCCCGGGTCGTCAGCCGCGGGGGAGGGGCTTGCCCGCACCGATGTCGGCCCGGTCGCCGGCAGCCCGCCCGGCGTAGTAGCCCGCGGCGTTGAGCCGCCGCTGCTGCATCGGGACGGCCCCGGGGAACAACTCGTCGTAGGTGGCGTCGACCTGCGCCTGGCGGTGCGCCAGCGCCGGCAGCAGGGAACTGCCGTAGTCGTGCTCGGCCTCCTCCGCCACATGACGGGTGGTGGCCTCGAGCCGCTCGCCGACGCGCTCGGCGAACGCCATCAGGAAGGCCCGGCGGAACGACGGCGTGCGCAGGTCGGCGCGGTCGGCGGTGGCGTGCGCGGCCGCCCGCGTGGCCTGCACGAGAAGCGACGTGTACAGCACCTCGGTGAGCTGCAGGTCGACCGGGAAGCCGACCGCGGTGGCGAACCCGGACTCGGAGGACCACACGCACCGCACCCCGTTCACGTGGCCGATGTTGGCCAGCAGGCTGACCTTCTCGTCCGCGTACGGGTCGTCGATGTGCACCCGCCGAGCCTCGGTGCCGCGGGCCACGCGCCCCGCGTCGCCCGTGGCCGCGGCCGCCAGCACCGCGGCGTCGATGGAGTAGCGGGCCATCAGTTCCTGGGCCTTGGCGGTGAACGCCTCGGCCTCGGCCTCGAACGTCGTGGCCTCGGCCTTGGCCAGCAGGGCGCGGATGGTCTTCAGTGCCTTGGCGTCGACCTCGCCCGTCCCCGCGGCTGCCGGCCTGGCATACGCGCTGCCGCTGTTGGTGGCCGCCCAGGCGGACGGCGGCGGCAAGAGCGGCGGCTGGCGCCGGGCCCGCAGCAACAGCGCCAACAACTGGACTGCGCCATCGAGCGCATCGTCCGGGTGGAGCTTCTCCGCCTTCGCCCACCGGGCCAGCAGGTCGACCTGGCCGCCGGTGAGCTGCCCGGTGGCGGGTTCGTGCACGCCGAGGTCGGCCAGTTGTTCCAGCCACAGGGGAGGGGCGCGGTGCACGGCATCGTGCTCGCGCGCATGGGCCGCGGCGAACTGGGCGGCCAGGCGGGCGACCCGCTGGGTGAACCCGCGCTTGGCCGCGTGCGCCACGTCCGCCGGGTGCCACCCGTGCTCGAACACGAGCGCCAGGGAGCCGGCGATGCGGCGGTGCAGCCACGACGACGGCCGGTCGAGCGGGTCGGCCTCGTCGGCCTCGATGCGGTGCAGCACGGCCATCACCGTGGCGAACTGCCGCTTGTCCGCCATCGGCCCATACGCCGCGGCGCAGGCGACATCGACCAGGTCGGAGGGGTTGGGGGTGGAGGCGCCCGCCGGACGGCGCGAGAAGGCATCACGCTGGCGCTGCTGTTCGCGGCGCAGCTTCTGCTGACGGCGTTGCTGGCTGTTACGGCCCATCGGCGCAGTGTGACGAAGGGGTGCGCGAGGGTTTCCCCAGACGCGCCCGCGGACGCGTGGCGCTCAGCCCGTGTAGCGGGCGTCGGCGAGGGTGAGCACCTCGTCGAGGATGGCGAGGCCTTCCTCGACCTCCGCCGCGCTCGCCGTGCACGGCGGGCAGACGTGGATGCGGTTGAAGTGGGTGAACGGCCACAGGCCACGCGCCTTGCAGGCCGCCACGAGTTCCGTCATCGGCGCTGCATCGGCGCCGGCCGCGTTGTAGGGCACCAGCGGCTCGCGGGTGGCCCGGTCCTTCACCAGTTCGATGGCCCAGAACACGCCGAGGCCGCGGACATCGCCGACGCTCGGGTGGTTGGCCTTCAGCTTCTCCAGGCCGGGGGCGATGATGTCCGAGCCCAGCGCACGGGCGTGCTCGACGATGCCTTCCTCCTTGAAGATGTTGATGCTGGCGACGGCGCTGGCGCAGGCCAACGGGTGGCCGGAGTAGGTGAGGCCGCCGGGGAAGGCACGGTCCTTGAAGGTGGCGGCGATGGAGCGGCTGATGACCACGCCACCGATCGGCAGGTAGCCGGAGTTCACGCCCTTGGCGAAGCACACGAGGTCGGGCTCCACGCCCCACTTCTGCCAGGCGAACCACTCGCCACAACGGGCGAAGCCGGCCATCACTTCGTCGCAGATCATGACGATGCCGTGGCGGTCGCAGCGCTCGCGCAGGCCGGCGAGGTAGCCGTCCGGCGGGACCAGGATGCCGTTCGTGCCGACCACGGTCTCGACGATGATCGCCGCCACCGTGTGCGCGCCCTCCACCATCAGCACGTCGTCGAGATGCTGCAGCGCACGCTGGCATTCCTCGGCCTCGCTGGTGGCGTGGAAGGCGCTGCGGTAGGGGTAGGGGCCCCAGAACTTCACCACGCCCGGCATACCGGGCTCGCTCGGCCAGCGGCGTGGGTCGCCCGTGAGCGTGATCGCGCCATTGGTGGCGCCGTGGTAGCTGCGGTAGTGGTTCAGCACCTTGAAGCGGTTGGTGTGCAGGCGGGCCATGCGCACGGCGTTCTCCGTGGCCTCGGCGCCGCCGTTGGTGAAGAACACCATGTCCAGCTCGCTGGCCGGGTTGCCGTTGCGTGCGGCCTCGACGATCAGCCGCGCCGCTTCGCTGCGGGCGTCGTTGGCGTGGAACGGGGCGATCGTGCACAGCTTGCCCGCGTACTCCTGGATGGCCGCCACGAGCTTGGGGTGCTGATGGCCGATGTTGACGTTCACCAGCTGGCTGGAGAAGTCCAGGTAGCGGGTGCCGTCCTCGGTCCAGATGTAGCTGCCCTCGGCGCGGCTGATGACGGCCGGGTTCAGCGCACCCTGGGCGCTCCAGGAGTGGAACACATGGTTGCGGTCGTTGGCGTAGGCCTCTGCGGGGCGGGTGTCGAGCACGCTCATGGCGCCATGGTAGTTGTCACATGCGGTGGCGTACAGAGACCAGTTTGTGACCGCACAAAGTTGTCATCTCGCCCATGCCTCACCCGACCTACGCTCGGTGCTGATGTCTGCGCCTGCTTCCGGTTCTGTTGTCGTCGGTCTCGATGTGGGTGGCACCAAGACCAATGCCACCGTCCTCGCCGTCGATGGGGTGTTCCTCATCGGCGGGATGCTCGAGGTGCCCAGCCGGGTGACCGAAGGGCCGGCCGCGGCGATGGCGGCGATCGCCGAGGTGTTCGCCGCCGCGCTCACGCAGGTCGGCGCTGCCGCGGGCGATGTGCGGGCGGTGGGGCTGGACACACCTGGCCCGGCCAGCGCCGACGGTGTGATCTCCAGCCGCGGTGCCACCAACTTCGCCCAGCGGGAGTGGTGGGGCTTCGACGTGAGGGCGGCGGTGGAGGCCACGCTCGGCCTGCCCGTCACGTACCACAACGATGGCAACGCCGCGGCGCTCTATGCCCATGAACAACACTTCGGCGCGGCAGCAGCGCGGCACTCGTCGGTGGCCGCGATCGTCGGCACCGGCCTCGGCGGCGGCGTCGTGATCGACGGGGAGGTGGTGCGCGGCTCCAGCGGGATGGCCGGCGAACTGGGGCATGTGCACATTCCGATGCACGGCCTGCTGGAGCCGGGGCAGCCGCTGCCGCGCTGCAACTGCGGGTTCGAAGGCGACCTCGAGAGCGTGGCGTCGCTGACGGGCATCCGCCAGAACCTGTTGCCGTACTGGCTCAGCCGTTACCCCGGGCACCCGCTGGCGGAGCTCCCCGTCGATGCTGCGGCGAAGCAGGTGCGCAGCTACGGCGAGCAGGGCGACGAGATGGCCTTGCACATCTTCGGCCAGCAGGCGCAGGCGATCGGGCGGATGTTCACCATCGCCGCCAACTTCACGGACCCCGACGCGTTCTTCGTCGGCGGCGGCGTCGTGGAGGCCGCGCCTCATTTCCGCGATTGGTTCCTCGGTGAGGTGCAGCGCTACACGGTGCTGCGCGCCGAGCAGGCCGAGGTGGTCGGCTTCCATGTCGTGCCCGACCTGGACATGGCCGGCGCGCGGGGCGCGGCGATGGCTGCGCTGCACACCATCCGGCCCTCCTGACCGGGTTGCCGCTGCGGTACAGTCCGCGGCATGGGTGAGATGGTCACGTTCAAGAGCAACGGTCATACGTGCGACGGTTACCTCGCGGGCTCCGGCCCGGGGGTGCTCGTCATCCAGGAGTGGTGGGGGCTGGTGCCGCACATCAAGGACGTCGTGGATCGCTTTGCCGCCGCCCGCTTCACGGCGCTGGCGCCCGACCTCTACCACGGCGAGTCGTCCACGGAGCCCGACGGCGCCGGCAAGCTGATGATGGCGCTCAACCTGGCGCAGGCCGGCAAGGACATGAGCGGTGCGGTCGACCTGCTGCAGGAGCGCAGCGGCACCGCCAAGGTCGGCGTGGTCGGGTTCTGCATGGGCGGTGGCCTGGCGTTGGTGGTGGCTTCGCAGCGGCCCGACGCCGTCGCCGCCTGCGCGCCCTACTACGGCGCCATCCCGTGGGAGAGCGCCCAGCCCGACTGGGCAGCCATCCAGGCCACCGTCGTCGGCGAGTATGCCGAGAACGACGGCTGGGCCAGCCCCGAGGCTGCCCGCTCGCTGGAGGCCACCCTGCGTGCTGCGGGCGTGGACGCCACGATGCACATCCACCCCGGCTGCGACCACGCGTTCTTCAACGACACCCGGCCCGAGGTGTACTCGGCCGACGCGTCCGCGGTGGCCTGGGCCCGCACGACCGACCTGTTCCGCACCACGCTGTAGCGCGATGGCGGTCCCGCGGGTGCCAAGGGTGATGGCGGCGCTGCGTGGCCACCCACCTCGTTCTCGCTGACCACCTCATTCAGATTTCGAACTCGGCGAGGGAATCGAAATCTGAATGAGGTGGACAGCGCCACATGCGACCAAGGGTGATGGCGTCGCAACGAGCCCCGGAGGAGTGCGGGGACCGATCGGCTGTGTTTGCCGACGCGGCCGTCTCGCTGTGCACCTGTAGGACATAGAACGACGGACGATCTTCGGCATCACCTTGCGGCGGGCGGTGCTCGGCACCCTCCTCGCCGCGGGACGACCGCTCACTGCGGCTGAGGTGTTGGCGGCCATCCACGCCGCGGGCGCCACGCCGCGTCGTTGGGAGGGCAGCAAGGCGGACGTCGCCCGCATCTCCGACATGCTCGGCTACCAGGTGCGGGCCGGACGGGTGGAGCGGGCGGTGCGGGGTCGGTACGTCGTGGTGGAGGCGTCGATGAGCCCCACGACGCTGCGGCGCTGCCGTCGATGGGCCGACGCCCTCACGCGCTCGGCGGACGACCTCGACTGACCGAGGCCTAACCGAGCGCGGCGATGGCTTCGGCCACGGCGAGCACCCGCTGCGCGTTCGCCACGTGCAGGTTCTCGATCATCCGGCCGTTGTAGGTGACCACGCCCTTGCCCTCGGCCACAGCCGCCTCGAAGGCGGCGATCATCCCGCGGGCGTTCTCCACGTCCTCCGCCGACGGGGCCCACACGTCGTTGCAGATGTCCACCTGACCGGGGTGGATCAACGTCTTGCCGTCGAAGCCCATCTCGAAGCCCTGCAGGCATTCTGTGCGGAAGCCGTCGAGGTCCTTCACGTCGTTGTACACGCCGTCGAGGATGACCTTGCCCGCTTCCCGTGCCGCCAGCAGTGCCGTCGCCAGGTGCGGCACCAAGGGGTGCCGGCCAGGCGCGCCGAGCACGGAGCGCACCTCACGGGCGAGGTCGTTGGTGCCCATCACCAAGACGCCGACCCGCCAATGGGCGGCAATGGCCCGCACATCGAGGATGGCCGTCGGCGTTTCGACCATCGCCCAGATCTTCATGTCGGCGTGGGCCCCCGCTGCGTCGAGACGGTCGCTGATCTGGTCGAGATAGGACACGGAACCGACCTTGGGGATGACCACCGCGGCCGCGGGAGTCTGCGCCGCCGCGGCCAGGTCGTCCACACCCCACGGTGTATCCAGGCCGTTGCAGCGGATGGTGAGTTCCCGCGAGCCGTACTCGCCACTGGAGGCGGCAGCGCAGGCGTTGGCCCGCGCGGCATCCTTCGCATCGGGTGCAACGGCATCCTCGAGGTCGAAGATGATCGCGTCGGCGGCGATGGTCTTGGCCTTCTCCAGCGCCCGCTCGTTGGCGGCGGGCATGTAGAGGACGGAGCGGCGGGGGCGCAGGTCGGCGTTCATGGGTGGTGCTCCTTGTGGCGATTCAGAATCCGTAGGCCTCGGCCAGCTGCGGGTCGCGGGCGGCCAGCTCGCGGGCCAGCGACACCACGACCTTGCACTGCTTCACGCTGGCGTCGTCCTCCATCTTGCCGTCGAGCATGATGGCGCCGGTGCCGTCGCCCATGGCGTCGATCACCCGCTGCGCCTGGCGCACGTCCTCCGGGCGGGGGCTGAACACGCGCTTGGCGATGTCGATCTGCACCGGGTGCAGGCTCCACGCGCCGACGCAACCGAGCAGGTAGGCGTTGCGGAACTGGTCCTCGCAGGCGACGGTGTCCTTGATGTCGCCGAACGGGCCGTAGAAGGGCAGCAGGCCGAACGTGACGCAGGCGTCCACCATGCGGGCCAGCGTGTAGTGCCACAGGTCCTGCTGGTAGATCGTGCGGGCCGCGGTGTACTCCGGGCCGTCGGCGCCCATCGGCGGGTCGGCGCGCACCAGGTAGTCCGGGTGGCCGCCGCCGACGCGGGTGGTCTTCATGCGGCGGTTGGCGGCGAGGTCCGCCGGCCCGAGCGACAGGCCCTGCATGCGCGGCGAGGCAGCGCAGATGGCCTCGATGTTGGCCACGCCGCGGGCGGTCTCGAGGATGGCGTGCACCAGCAGCGGCTTCTTCAGCCCGGCCTTCGCCTCCAGTTGGGCGAGCAGACGGTCCACGTAGTGGATGTCCTCCGGGCCCTCCACCTTCGGCACCATGATCACGTCGAGCTTGTCGCCGATCTCGGGCACGAGCGTGGTGAGGTCGTCGAGCGCCCAGGGGGAGTCCAGGCTGTTGATGCGCGTCCAGAACTGGGTGCTGCCGAAGTCGACGGTCTTGCCCACGCGCACGAGGCCGGCGCGGGCGGCCTCCTTGTCCGCCATCGGGATGGCGTCCTCCAGGTTGCCGAGAAGGATGTCCGTGGTGGGCACGATGTCGGGCAGCTTCGCCGTCAGCTTCTCGTTCTGCGGCGGGAAGAAGTGGATGACCCGGCTGGGGCGGAAGGGGATCTCGCGGGCGGGCTCGGGGGCACCGGCGGCGAGCGGCTTGAAGAAGTCACGGGGGCTGCGCACAAGCCAAGGTTAGGTTTGCGGCCGTGACGCTGGGGAATTTCGACGCAATCCTGTTCGACGCCGGTGGGGTGCTGGTGCTGCCCGACCCGACCGTGCTCGGCCCCGTGCTGGCCTATCACGGTGGGTCCATGGTGGTGGAGGCCCATGTTCGGGCCCACTACGCGGCCATGGCGGCGAAGAGCTTCGCCGAGGCGGGCGAGTCCAACTGGGCCGAGTACAACCGGGCCTACGTGGAGTCCGTGGGGGTGCGGGAGGCCGAGCTGGCCTACGCCGCCGTGGTGCTCGAACGCACTCGTAACGCGCACCTGTGGAGGTGGGCCATCCCGTCCAGCGTCGTTGCCCTTCGCGCACTCCACGCCGCGGGCATCCCGTTGGGCGTAGTCAGCAACGCCAGCGGGCAGATCGAGAGCGTGCTCGCCCGCGAGCTGTGCCAGGTGGGGGAGGGGCCGCACACGCCGATGCGCGTCATCGTGGACAGCCACCTCGTGGGCGTGAGCAAGCCCGACCCCACGATCTTCGATTACGCCCTCCCGCACTTCGCCGAATTCGACCGCGGCCGCATCGCCTACGTGGGCGATTCCGTCACGATGGACATCGGGGGCGCCCGGGCTGCCGGCCTGCACCCGATCCTGGTCGACCCCTACGACGATCACGCCGGTGCGGATTTCGATCGCATCTCGTCACTGCTCGACCTGCTGTAGGCGGGGTACGGTCGGCCGCATGATCCCGCGCATGGCGTTCGGCCGCACCGGCCACCACAGCACCCGCCTCATCTTCGGTGCCGCGGCGCTGGGCGGGATGAGCCAGGCGCGTGCCGACGCAACGATGGAGGTGGTGCGCTCGGCGGGTATCAACCACATCGACGTGGCGGCCTCCTACGGCGCGGCGGAGGACCGCGTGCGGCCGTTCCTGGCACAGCACCGCGCCGAGTTCTTCCTGGCGACGAAGACCGGCGAGCGCACGGGGCCGGCCGCTCGCGCCGAGCTGGAACGGTCGCTGGAGCGGATGGGTGTCGACCACGTCGACCTGATCCAGCTGCACAACCTGGTCGAGCCCGAGGAGTGGCAGCTGGCCCACGGCGCCGGTGGGGCCGTCGAGGCATTGGTGCAGGCCCGCGCCGAGGGGTTGGTGCGGTTCATCGGCGTCACCGGCCACGGCACGCGCATCCCCGCGATGCACCTGCGCAGCCTGCAGGAGTTCGATTTCGATTCCGTGCTCTTCCCCTACAACTACGCGCTCCTGCAACGGCCCGACTACGCGGCCGATGTGGACGCATTGCTCGCACTGTGCGCGGAACGCAGCGTCGCCGTGCAGACGATCAAGTCAGTGGCCCGTCGCCGTTGGCCGGCAGACAGCACCGACCCGCACTTCGCCTGGTATCAGCCGCTCCCGGCCGGGCCGGCGTTGGGTCGCGCCGTCGCCTTCGTGCTGGCCAACCCACAGGTCTTCCTCAACACGTCGAGCGATGCCCGCCTCCTGCCGGCCATCGTGGCTGCGGCCGAATCGGGTGCGGCATGCCCCACCGACGCTGAGCTTGCGGCCGACGCCGCGGAGCTGGAGATCAGCGCGCTGTTCGACGGCGCTGCGCTGGAGCGGATCTGACGATGGCCGACGACGAGTCTCCCGTCGGCAGCCATGTCAGCCGGCGCTGGGCGGAATGGCGAGCGCGCATCGACCTCGGGGAGTACCACACACGCTGGGAGCGGCTGGAAGCCACGGGCCAGGCGGCGCACGGGGAGGCCGACCTGATCGAGGCGATCCTGCCCGCGGACCTGCGGCCCGCCTCGGTGCTCGACGCCGGTTGCGGCATGGGCCGGGTGGCGATCGAGCTGCATCGGCGAGGGCTGGAGGTGGAGGGTGCGGACCTCGATGCCGACCTGCTCGAGTTCGCCCGGCGCGATGCGCCGCACATTCGCTGGCATCACACCGACCTGGCCACGATGGACGTCGGGCGCACCTACCACCTCGTGGCCATGCCGGGCAACGTGATGATCTTCTGCGAGCCGGTGGCCCGCGCTGCGGTGGTGTCCCGGTCCGCCGCGCACCTCGAGTTCGGCGGGTTCCTGGTCGCCGGGTTCAGCCTGGATGGCATCACGCTCGATGAATACGACGGCTACTGCGCCGAGGCCGGCCTGGAGTTGCACGAGCGGTTCGCGACGTGGGAGCGCGGTCCGTTCGCCGGTGGCGACTACGCCGTCAGCGTGCACCGTCTCGTCGGCTGAGGACAGCGCCCCGTAGGGTGCCGGATCGTGGGGGAGCAGGGGCAGTCGTTACGCGGCACGGGCTTCTGGTTGCTGTGGGCGAACGCGGTGTCCGTCTCGATGGTGATGTCGGCCGACCGGTCGACGTTCGAGTGGTTGGTCGGCGAGACGCTCGACGCGCCGGACTGGGCGAGCGGCATGGTGCTGTTCGCGCTCGGCCTTCCCGTCTTCGTGCTGGTGCTGATGGCGGGCGCGATGGCCGACCGTCACGACCGCAAGAAGATCCTGCTGTGGACGCAGCTCGGTGGCGCTGCCGTGCTGTCGCTGGCCGCCATCGGCGTCTGGACCGATGTGGTGCGCGTCCCGCACACGATGGTGCTGGCGCTGCTGTTCGGCACGGTGATGGCGCTCGGCCAGCCGGTGCGCAGTTCGCTGCTGCCCTCGTTGGTGTCGAAGGAGCAGTTGCTCCACGCGATCGTGGTGCTCAGCATCGGCACGAACGTGGCGATGATCGCCGGGCCGCTGCTGGCGGGCTACGCCATCGACATCGAGGGCGTGGGCCTGGCGTTCGCCGTGCAGGCGGTGTTCTTCCTGGTGGGGGTGGGGTGGGTCACGCGCCTGCACGTGCCGCCGCACCCGCCGGCGGAGCACACCACGCGCCTGCGCACCGAGGTTGCCGACGGCCTGCGGTTCACCTGGGAGCACCGGCGCCTGCGCGCCCTGTTCTTCCTCCTCGCGGTCGGCGGCGGGCTGATGCACGGCTCGGCGATCGCCCTGCTGCCCAAGATCACCCGCGACTAGTTCGGCCGCAAGGCTGGCGACTCCGGCCTGCTGTTCGCGCTCATGGGCGCGGGGATGATCGTCACCTCGATCGGGCTGATCCGCCATCGCCACCGCATCACCCGGCGCGGGCTGTTCTTCATGTGCGGCATGGTGGTCGGCACGACGAACCAGGTGGTGCAGGGTGTGGTGCCGTCGTTCTGGTGGTTGGCCCTGCTGATGTTCCTGTGGGGCCTTACGGGCGGCTTCTACATGAACCTCAACCAGACGCTGATCCTGGAGCTGACGCCGCGGGAGAAGATGGGGCGGGTGATGTCCCTCACCGCGCTGGCGCAGGCCGGCCTGTCGCCGCTGGGTGCATTGGCGGCCTCCGCGCTGGCGGAAGTGACGGGCCCGCAGCCGGCGATGGGGCTGTTCGGCGTGGTCAGCCTGGCGGCGGTGTTCTGCGCCCTGCTGTTCGGCAAGGAGCTGAGGGCGCAGCGCTAGGCGGTCGCCTCAGTCGTTGTCGAGCTTGTCCACCACATGGTGCAGGGCGTCGGCGATCTTGCCCTTGATGCCGCCCTCGGCCGCCTCTTCCTCGAGCCGGGCGTCGATCAGGCCGAGCTCTGCTCGCACCCCGTCGATGACGCCGATCTTGCCGTCGTGGTCGGCGTCGAAGGTCTCCAGGTTGAGCTCCTCGTCGGTGAGCTCGTCGCTGGTGCCAGGTGTGCTCTCGTCGTTCGACATGACCCGAGTATGGCACCGCGTACGCGGGTCAGACCGAAACCGAGCCGCAGCCGGCGAAGGAGGTGACACGATGGGGCGATGCGACGGATCGTCATCACAGGAGTTGGTCGCGGCCTCGGTCGTGCGCTCGCGGAACGGTGGGCAGGCCGAGCACAGGTGTGGGGCACCACTCGCACCGGCTCGTGCGACCTCGACCTGGCCGGTTGTGTGCGCCTGGACCTGGCGGACGAACCGAGCATTGTCGTGGCGGCGGCGGCCCTGGGCGATCGTCTCGACGGCATCGACCTCCTCGTGAACTGCGCCGGTGTGGACAGCCGCGCGTTCGGCGCCCCGGAGGACCCTCGTGGCCCCTTCGACGTGCCCGCCGAGATGTGGAGGGCGGTGTTCGATGTCAACGTCGTGGGCCCGATGGTGGTGACGCGTGAACTCCTACCCCTCCTGCGTCGGGGCCGCGACCCGCTGGTCGTGAACATCTCGTCGCAGCTGGGGTCGATGCAGGTCGCGGCCGGGAAGGGCCGGGACACCGCCTACTGCGTGTCCAAAGCGGCGCTCAACATGTTCAGCGTGAAAGCGGCCGGCGAACTGCGGTCGGAGGGTGTCGGTGTGGTGATGCTCCACCCGGGCTGGGTGCAGACGGACATGGGCGGCACGAACGCGCCGCTGACCATCGCTGAATCCGCCGACGCCATCGTCGCCACCGTCGACGGCTTGACGTTGGCGGACTCCGGCCGCTTCGTCCGCTGGGACGGTACCGACCACCCCTGGTGACCCCGACCCACCCTGACGCTGGCGGAGAAGCCACGCTCTGACCGAGCATTCACCGCCAGCGTCGAGCAGCGTTGCGCCAGGGTCAGGCGGGTGTGTCGAGCAGGCGGCGGGCAATGACCTTGAGGCACAGGGTCTCGTCGGCGCCTTCGAAGATGCTCAACACCCGGGCATCGACGAACAGGCGGCTCACCGTGAACTCCTCGGCGTAGCCCATGCCGCCGTGGATCTGCATGGCCTCGCGAGTGACCCACTCGGCCGCCTTGCACACGTACGCCTTGACGGTGGCGGACTCCGGCCGCTTCGTCCGCTGGGACGGCACCGACCACCCCTGGTGACCCCGATCCACCGTGACGCTGGCGGAGAAGCCACGCTCTGACCGAGCATTCACCGCCAGCGTCGAGCAGCGTTGCGCCAGGGTCAGGCGGGTGTGTCGAG